>CAYSXI010000042.1:0-30829 GCA_964434955.1 uncultured Pirellulaceae bacterium | reverse complement strand
CCTTTTGACGATTTTGTTCGTTTGCAAATAGCAGGTGACATTCTCAACCCCAAAAATCCTCAGCGAATCCCGACAGGATTCTTTGGCATCGGACCCGTCTATTTCAGTGACGGCGGAGACCCGGACAGTGTTGCGCAGGCCAAGGCCGAAACACTTGACGACCGTGTCGATACGTTGACGCGCGGTTTCCTTGGCCTCACTGTCTCCTGCGCGCGTTGCCACGACCATAAATTCGATCCGATCCCGCAAATGGATTACTACTCCTTGGCCGGAATATTCAATAACAGCCAAACGCGAACGGTTCCGCTTGGCCCCCAAACGATCATCGATCGATATCGGGCCCATGAAGCAAAGATCAAACAGCAGCAAAAGCGGATCAATGATTACCGAACCAGATTTCAAAAACAGAAACGAAAACCGACGCCACTTGAAGCAGCCGATTTGAGATTGCTCCAGGATGTGCTGGATGAACTTCGCGTGAGATTTCCGCCCAGGTTTGACGAAGCCCATACGATCGCGGAAACGGGTAAAGGCGATATGAAAATCGCCATTCGCGGTAATCTTCGCCGCCAAGGCGACGTTGCACCGAGAAGATTCTTGAGGATCCTTCACGGCGAGAATGGCGAAAAATTTGATCAGGGAAGCGGCCGCCTGCAATTGGCGAAGGCAATCACGGACCCCTCCAATCCGTTGACCGCCCGCGTTTTTGTTAATCGAGTATGGTTGCACCATTTTGGGCGGGCAATCGTTCGTACCCCAAGTAACTTTGGTGTCCTTGGTGAACAACCAACCCACCCCCAACTCCTGGATTGGCTGGCCCTCGATCTGCGAAAGAATGGTTGGTCGATCAAGGAACTTCATCGCCGGATCATTCAATCGTCGACCTACCAAATGTCGAGTCGGTTTGACTCGGCTAAATACGCAAAGGACGGTGACAATCGAAATCTCTGGCGTATGAATCCGAGGAGAATGGGAGCTGAAGCTTGGCGAGACACATTGCTCTCGGTTACCGACGAATTGGACGTCAGAATGGGGGGGGCTCCCACGGACGACATCCGCAGCAAGCGACGCACCCTATATTTTAAGGTCAGTCGAAACGGTGATCGATTTGCGTCTGATGAGTTCCTGCGACTTTTTGACTTCCCATTGATGAGAGCGACCGTCGCGAAAAGACCGACCAGCATCGTGCCCCAACAATTTCTGTTTTTAATGAACAGTGAATTCATGCGAGAGCGTGCAAAAAGACTGGCCTCGAATGCAATGGCCGCCGCTGAAGACGATGCGGGACGCATTGAGTACGTTTACCAAAAACTGTTTGCGCGAAGTCCTGATACAGCAGAAATGAAATTGGGTATCGAGTTTTTGAATGCCGACAACGGAGTCGCCCGAGCCGGCAATCAACAACCAGCGATGTCGCCCTGGCAACGCTACGCCCAGGTTCTCTTGAGTTCCAACGAATTGATGTTTGTGAGGTAAACATGGAGTCCCTTAACCAACATCGAGACCCTACGCCTGTCCTGAATCGACGCCAGCTACTTCATCGAATCGGGGCGGGATTCGGGACGATCGGTCTCGCATCGATGTTGCAGAAATCGGGTTTTTCTACCCAACCGACTTCGACTCAAAAGGAACTTGCTCGACTCGCGCCTCATTTCGCGCCCAAAGCAAAGCACATCATACAGTTGTTCATGCCGGGCGGCCCTTCACATGTTGACACCTTCGATTACAAACCGGCGATCAAAAAGAACGAAGGCCAGCGCCCCAAGATCGTTGATCGCAAGACGTTACGAAATACAAAGAATGGGTTGATGCCTTCCCCCTTCGGCTTCAAACGATACGGAAAGACCGGCAAGTGGGTTAGCGACATCTTTCCATTCGTGGGGCAACACGTCGATGACATCTGCTTCGTTCATTCCATGCACACGGACATTCCGGAACACGCCGGCGCCATCTTGATGATGAATCTCGGACATCTCCAACCGAGTCGCCCGAGTCTGGGGTCTTGGTTGACCTATGGTCTTGGCAGCGAGAACGAGAATCTTCCCGGGTTCATTGCCATGAGCCCGAGGGCGCAACCGCGCGGGAAACTTGCGAATTGGGGCAATGCCTTTTTGCCAGGTAAGTTCGCTGGCACTTACGTGAACATCCAAAATATGAAACCCGGGGCAGTCGTTAAGAATCTGAAAAATTCTCATCTGTCGATTCAACAACAGCGTCAGCAGCTGGATTTGCTTCAGACGATCAATCAAATGGACCATCAACGCCAGGGCCGCGATCAACATTTGGAATCAAGCATTCAGTCGATGGAAATGGCGTTCCGAATGCAGATGGCAGTACCCGAAGCGTTTGACACCACCCAAGAGTCAAAATCAACGCTGGAGATGTACGGCAAGTCCGAATATGCGAAGGGATGTCTGTTGGCCCGGCGACTCGTCGAACGGGGCGTTCGAATGATTCAACTTTCCCATTCCATCAATGGTTATGACATTGCCTGGGATACGGGACACGGCGACATCAAAGGCGGGCACACAGCGCTTGCCAAAGCCTGCGACCAGGGAATCGGTGCTTTGTTGACTGATTTGAAGCAACGCGGTTTGCTTGAGGAGACGCTCGTGATTTGGGGTGGCGAGTTCGGCCGCGCGCCCACATCAGAAGGCAAGAAAGGACGGGATCACGACCATTATGGATTCACGGTTTGGATGGCAGGAGGAGGTGTCAAACCGGGCTTTAGTTATGGTGCGACGGACGAGTTTGGCTGTAGCGCAGTCGAGAACCGTGTTCATGTTCACGACCTGCATGCCACAATTCTGCACCTCATGGGAATCGATCACAAAAAACTCACCTACCGTTACAGCGGACGCGATTTCCGATTGACCGACGTTCATGGCAAAGTCATCCACGAGTTGTTTGCCTAGACTTTCGTCCTCGCCCAGAAACGTTCACCCTTCGCTCCCGATTCGTACCGACCTGTGCGGGCTGACAGAATTTCGCCAAAACTTTTTCGTCCACGGATACAAGGATCGGAGGCTCGCGCTTTGAATTGCTAACGACCGGATTTGCAAATTCGTGATAGAATACAGCTGTTGAAGTTGATCATTTTTTGGCACTCACAGATGATTCGAAAATACTCATTGCTCCTTTTGGCAATTACTTTTTCCTGGGCCATTTCGCCGGCAATCTTGGCGCAAGAGAAGGTAGATTTCCGTCGGGACATCCGACCGATTCTTTCCGACAAATGTTTTCTCTGTCACGGCCCCGATTCGGCAGATCGCAAAGCCGATTTGCGACTTGATACACAGGAAGGTGCCCACGAAGACGCCATTGTCCCCGGCAATTTGGACGAAAGCGAATTTTGGCTCCGAATCACGTCCGACGATGCTTCGGATAAAATGCCGCCGGCCAATTCGCATAAAGAACTCGACAAGAAAGAAATTGAGCTGCTGCGAAACTGGATTCTGCAAGGCGCCAAGTACGAACAACATTGGGCCTATCGCAAACCAATTCAGCCCGAAGTCCCCAAGATTGAAGATTCCAGATTTTCCAAAACGGCCATCGATTCGTTTATTTACAAACGAATGCTCCAGGCCGGCCTCAAACCATCGAGTCGAGCGCAAAAAGAAAGCCTGATTCGTCGAGTGACGTTGGACCTGACCGGACTTCCGCCGACAATCGGAGAAATCGATCATTTTCTGAATGACCAATCCGAGAACGCTTACGAGAAAGTAGTCGATCGGCTTTTAAGTTCTCGTCACTATGGCGAAAGAATGGCCGTCGACTGGATGGATATTTCTCGCTACGGAGACACCAGTGTTTTTCACGCCGATGGTCCCCGCGACATGTGGCGTTGGCGCGATTGGGTCGTTAATTCATTCAATAACAACATGCCCTACGACGACTTTACGGTGAAACAACTTGCGGGAGATTTGCTTCCCAATCCAACCGTCGAAGATCGGGTTGCAACGGGTTTCAATAGAAACAATGCCTCCACCGACGAAGGCGGTGCGATCGCCGAAGAGTTCCGCGTTGAGTACGTCGTGGATCGCGTCAAGACAACCAGCATGGTTTGGCTCGGGCTTTCCATGGAATGTGCTCAGTGCCACGACCATAAGTACGACCCGATTTCTCAGGAAGAGTACTACAAGTTCTACGCATTTTTCAACCAGGCAGCCGACCCGGGAATGCAAACCAGGAATGGAAATCAAAAACCTCTGGTGAATGTTCCCAATGAAGCCAACCTGCAACTTGTTCCTGAGGTCGAAAGGGAAATCGTATCGTGCAAGAAGCGGATTGCATCCTTGTATGTTGAATCGAAGAATTCGTTTTCCGAATGGGAGGTCGCCGCTCGCAAGCGAGTTGCGGAACCACCACCCTCCGACGCCACAAATCACTTCACGCTCGAGGCGGCGAACAAGAAAAAAATCACGGACGAGTTGAATTCGAAAATAGTCGGTGAACTGGTTGGCAATCCCAAATTCGAACCAGGAAAAGTTGGCAAGGCATTTCGCTCCAACAACAAGAATTACATCAAACTGCCGGCTGTCGGAGACTTTGAGCGTAGCGACGCTTTTTCCTTCGGTTGCTGGGTGTTTTTCGATCGCAGACCGGCAGGATCTCCAATCGCAAAGATGAACGACGGGAATAGTCACCGCGGTTGGGATTTGTTTCTTCATGGCGACGGACGCGTTGAAGCTCACCTTGTTCATCAATGGCCAAATAACACAATCAATGTGATTGGCCCTGGCAAACTAAAATCCAAAACCTGGCACCATTTGTTTGTGACTTATGACGGATCCAGCAAGGCTTCCGGACTCAAGATTTATGTTGACGGCAAGCCGATTGCGGCGAAGCCACAGCATGACTCGCTAAGCAAGACGATCAAGACGACGGTTCCCTTCACGGTCGGTCGCCGAACGCCGAATTTTGTTTTCAACGGCCGAGTGGATGACGTAAAAATCTTTGCCCGGCAACTTTCGGATCGGGAAGTCGGGCTGTTGGCAGGAATGGATCCCGCTGCGCCACTTTTGAAAATCGATCCGGCCAAACGCAATGCGAATCAAACCAAGCAATTGCATACGATCTACTTGCAGCAGGAAAACAAGGATTACCAAAAAGAACAAAAGCAGCTGGCAGGACTCGAACGTCGCCTCAGCGATTTAAAAAAGCCTCTCACGACCGTCATGGTGATGCAGGACTTGCCGAAGATGCGGCAAACCTATGTTCTCGATCGTGGGCAATATGACTCGCCCAACAAGAAAAAACCGGTATCACCCGGAGTTCCCAGCTTCTTGCCAGCGATCCCGGAATCGCTGCCCAAGAATCGATTGGGAATGGCCCAGTGGTTGGTTGACGAACAAAACCCGTTGACGGCGCGTGTCACGGTTAACCGGATTTGGCGGATGTTCTTTGGCAAAGGGATTGTCGAAACCGCCGAGGACTTTGGTTCGCAGGGACAATGGCCGACTCACCCGGAACTTCTGGATTGGATGGCCACCGATTTTGTTGGGCACAATTGGGATGTCAAACGACTCGTCAAACAGATCGTGATGTCAGAAACCTATTGTCAGTCATCGCGAATCGACCCGCGTGCATATGAGATTGATCCGGGCAACAAGTGGCTTAGCCGTGGACCTCGTTTTCGACTTTCCGGAGAGTTTATTCGCGATCAGGCGCTTGCGGTCAGCGGACTGTTGAATCGTCAATTGGGTGGCCCTGGCGTCAAACCCTATCAGCCAATGGGTCTTTGGAATGAAGTCAGCCTGCAAGGCAACTTGCGTTTTCGACAGGACAAAGGCGAAAAACTTTACCGTCGAAGCCTGTATACCTACTGGAAACGATCGGCACCGCCCCCTTCGATGACCATTTTCGATGCTCCCACGCGCGAGAAGTGCACGATACGCCGGGGCGTCACCAACACACCACTTCAAGCACTTGTGCTCTTGAATGACCCACAATTTGTGGAAGCATCGCGTTTTCTCGCCGAACGAATTTTGAAAGAGGGCGGTGAAACGACCGAGACCAAGATTGAATTCCTGATGCGAACCGTGACGTCGAGAAAACCAAATGAGAAAGCCGTGCGCTTGCTCACATCCATCTTCAAAAAAGAGCTAGGCGTTTTCCAAGCCCATCCGGACAAAGCGAAATCGCTTTTGGAAATTGGTGAGAAACCACGCGATCAAAAACTGAATGCTGCCGAGCATGCTGCCTGGACAGTGATCAGCAGCATGATTTTGAATTTGGACGAATCCGTGAATCGCGGATAAGCAGGGAACTTCAGACAAGAAAAGTATCATGAATCCGCTTGAGATTTTTAAACAGAACCTGACTCGCCGAAGTATTCTGGCCGCATCCGGCAAAACACTTGGGGCAGCGGCTCTTGCCACATTGATGAAAAAAGGGGCGACGGCTGAGACGGCATTCAAGGAATCCGGGACCACGGGTTTGCCGGGTGTTCCCCATTTCGCCCCCAAAGCCAAACGGGTGATTTACCTGTTCATGTCCGGTGGTCCCAGTCACATTGACACATTTGACTACAAGCCGGAAATGCGAAAGTTCCACGGCGAAGAGTTGCCCGAGTCCATTCGACAAGGCCAGCGTTTAACCACGATGACTTCCGGGCAGAAATCGTTTCCTTGTGTGGCACCCATGTTCAAGTTCAAGAAGCATGGCGAACACCAGACCTGGGTTAGCGACGCCCTCCCACATACGGCGTCCATCGTTGACAAAATCACGCTCATCAAATCGATGCACACCGAGGCGATCAATCACGACCCGGCGATTACGTTTATCAATACCGGTCGGCAACAACCGGGGAAACCTTGCATGGGTTCCTGGGTAAGTTACGGTCTCGGCAGCCTCAATGAAAATCTGCCGACCTTTGTTGTCATGATTTCGCGGGGACGAGGGAACCTTCAGGCGCTTTATTCCCGATTGTGGAGTAGTGCTTTTTTGCCGTCCAAACATCAGGGCGTCAAGTTGCGTGCCGGAAACTCACCGGTTCTCTATCTCGACAATCCCAAAGGCGTCGATCGCGACATGCGAAGGCGAATGCTGGACGGGCTGTCCCAACTGAATCAATCGCACTTTGAAGAAATGCAGGATCCGGAAACGCTCACCAGGATCTCACAGTATGAACTGGCATTCCGAATGCAGACGTCGATGCCCGAGTTGACGGACCTTCGCACGGAACCGGAAAGCACGTTCAAACTATACGGAGAAGATTCGCGAAAGGCGGGAACCTTTGCAAGAAACTGCGTCATCGCCAGACGATTGGCTGAACGGGGCGTTCGATTCATCCAGCTCTATCATCGCGCTTGGGATCAACATGGTAATTTGCCGCGAGACCTACGGAACCAGTGCAAGGACGTGGATCAAGCTTGCGCCGGGTTGGTGAAGGACCTCGAGCAGCGAGGCATGCTCGATGACACCTTGGTCGTTTGGGGCGGTGAATTTGGGCGGACGATTTATTCGCAAGGAAAACTGACCGCGACAAACCATGGCCGTGATCACCATGGACGCGCTTTCTCAATTTGGATGGCGGGTGCCGGCATCAAACAAGGTCTCGAATACGGAAAAACGGATTCGCATTCGTACAATATTCTTGAGAACCCCGTCCACATTCGCGACATGAGTGCGACCATCCTCAATCAGCTGGGAATCGATCACAATCGATTGACCTACAAATTCCAGGGACTGGATGAGAAACTTACCGGAGTTGAGCCGGCAAAAGTGATTAAGGATATCCTGGTTTAATCCTCTCGGTTGGATTGATGTTTTGCAGTCGACTTGCCTTTTGGACGTGCAACTTGGTATGCGTTGCCGGCTTTCTGTTCCTCATCGCATGCTCGTCCACCCTCGTCGCCCAGGAAAACGTGGACAAGCTCAAACCCCATGTCGAACCGGTTCACTTCAGCCGCGACGTCCTTCCGATTCTTTCCGACCGTTGTTTTCATTGCCACGGCCCCGATGATAAAGAGCGCAAGGCCGGCTTGCGACTAGACGATCGTGATTCCGCGTTGGACGTGATCGAGGTCGGGGCCCCGGAAGAAAGCGAGCTTTGGCTGCGAATTCAATCGGATGATTCCAGCGAGCTGATGCCGCCTCCAAACTCCCATCGCAAGCCACTCACAAAATCCGAAGCCGAACTTATCCGGCGCTGGATTACGGAAGGCGCAGAATGGGGCAAACATTGGTCCTTCGAGCCGATTTCCCGCCCCAAAGTACCGTCGGATATTCCCAACCCGATTGACTACTTCATCAAGAAACGGCTCGATGCCCAGGGCCTTCGATTTTCGGATCGTGCGGAGCCAACCACTTTGGCCAGGAGAATTTCGTTTGACTTGCGAGGCCTTCCCCCGGAACAAAATCAACTCGAAGAACTCAAGCGCAACCCGGGACCAAAAGGACTTGCGGAATTTATCGACCGACAATTCCAATCGAAACATCATGGTGAACGAATGGCAATGTGGTGGCTGGATGCCGCTCGCTATTCGGACACCGATGGTTATCAGCAAGATGCCGAAAGAACCAACTGGCCGTGGCGAGACTGGGTCATCGATTCGTTCAACCAGAACAAGCCATTTGATCAATTTACTTTGGAACAATTTGCAGGCGACCTTCTTCCCAATGCGAGTCCCGAACAGAAACTCGCCACATGTTTTCACCGAAATCACATGGCAAACGGTGAGGGCGGTCGGCACGCGGAAGAATCGCGAATTGACTATGTCATTGATCGAATCAATACGACTGGAACCGTTTGGCTCGGCCTGACGCTCGGTTGCTGCCAATGCCACTCGCACAAGTTCGACCCCATTTCTCAAGCCGAATATTATTCGCTGTTCGCATTTTTCAATAGCATTGAAGAAGATGGCCGGGCGGGCGGCGCCGCAAAGCCATTCATGAAGTACCAATCAAGGTACGCAAAGATCAACCTTTCGCAATTCGAGAGATCGCTTCAAATTCGCGAAGCTGAATTGAAACGAACAAGCGAGCTTGCCGAAGCCAGGTTCAAAGCGTGGTTGTCCGAAAAACACCGGACCACCAGAAATGGTTTCGAACCCTGGCGAGCTTTGAAGACTTCCAAGATTCAATCCAAAGAAGGTACGCGGTTTCGCGTTGAGAATGACAGCGAGATTCAAACCTTCGGACCAAATCCGCGAAATGACGATTATCGCGTCGTCGGCACGGTGCCACTCAAGAAAGTAACTGGCATTCGAATCGAGATTATCCCGAATGAATCCCATACGGAAGGAAAACACTCCCGGGGAGACAATGGCGAGATATTCCTGACTTCCCTGAAGGTCCAGATTCAAAAAAAAGGTCAATCGCAGCTTCGCGAAATCCAAATACAAAGCGGCGTTGGAAGTATGCTACAAAAGCCGCGCGGAGATAAGAAGCCCTATCCGGGCAAGGTGAATGACGTCTTAAACGACGATCCCCGCAATGGATGGTTCATTGGATCGAACGTTGCGACTCGCACCAACTTTGCAATTTACGCCTTTAAACAGCCCATTCCACTTTCGGGCGACGAGCAGGTGGTGGTTGACTTGATTCAACGTTTCTCAAAAGGCGGAGGAAACATTGGGCGGTTTCGAATTTCATTGACCGATCAAGCCGGGCCCGCCGTACGCAGTCTCGAACCGATGCCGTTGCAACAGCTCGCTCAGCAACAACTATCGAACATTGAACTCATTAAAAAACCACTTCGCCAGAAGCTGCGCCAACAGTTCCTGGCAGACGATCAACCTTACCTCGATTCCCTTGCGCAGCGCGATCGTGCCCGCCGGCAATGGAATGCCGCCAAGAAATCGGCGGGCCAGGTTTCCGTGATGGTTCTCAAGGAACGAAACAAACCGAGGGCAACACATGTTTTAAAACGAGGGGTTTGGGATCAAAAAGGTAAGATTGTGACTCGTCGAATTCCGTCGGCATTGGGCGATGTTGATATCGACGCTGAATCGACACGACTGGATTTCGCAAAGTGGATTGTCTCAAAAGAAAATCCGCTAACGGCGCGCGTGATCGCCAACCAAATGTGGCAACTTTGTTTTGGAGTTGGTTTGGTTCGAACGCCTGAGGATTTTGGACTTCAAGGACAATTCCCGACCCATCCCGAGCTTCTTGATTGGCTCGCAGCGGAACTGATCGAGAGTGGCTGGGACCTTCAACATCTGCTAAAGCTGATTTTGTCAAGTCAGACCTACTGCCAGAAAAGTCACTGGCGGGACAATTTACGTGAGAAGGATCCTGAGAATCTGTATTTTGCCCGAGCCTCGCGTTTTCGTTTGCCAAGTTGGATGTTACGTGATGCGGCACTTTACTCCGGTGGCCTGCTTAATTCATCCATCGGCGGTCCGCCCGTGAAGCCCTATCAACCGCCCGGCATTTGGAATGATATGTTCATGGGACGACTGACCTATGTTCCAAGCGAAGGGACAATGCAACATCGCCGCACCCTTTACTCATTTTGGCGTCGAACCGCCGCACCCACTTTCCTGTTTGACGTTTCCAAAAGAAGAGTTTGCGAAGTTCGTCCTCGGCGCACCAACACTCCACTTCATGCACTGACGCTATTGAACGACGTCGGCTTTCTGGAATCCGCGCGCGAGCTGGCAAAACTATCGGTATCGAAAAATGAATCAACTGAACAACGCTTGAGCTTTGTCTTTCAAAAAATACTTTCCCGTCCGCCGAACGGCGACGAGTTGAAGGTCCTGAAAAAGCAGTTCCAGCAGGCTCAAGAATATTATTCACAGAACGTCGCGGCTGCGAAAACGTTTTTGGACTTTGGCCAACTGGAGAACCAAGTGGATTCCGATTGGTCCGAAATCGCGGCCTACACCGTCATCGCGAGCATGGTTTTCAATACGGATGAGGCACTGACCCGTGAGTGAACCTTTGCATAGGAAAACTGGCATCTCCGATATCTCGCGACGATATTTCCTGGGCAGCTGCGCCGGAGTCGGCCTGGGCTCAGTTGCACTTTCACTTCTGGAAGCCGCTGAAGGCCATCTTCCAGAAAGCGTTAAGAGTCCCAAGACCCACAAACCGCGCGCAAAGAACGTTATTTTCCTGACGCAGTCCGGTGGTCCATCCCAAATCGAATTGTTCGACCATAAACCCGGCCTTGAAAAGTGGGCCGGCAAGGAGCTTCCCGAAAGTGTTCGCAAGGGACAAAGACTGACCACCATGACGGCGAACCAGAAACAACTGGTCATGCCGGCCCGAACCCGCTTCAAGGAATTCGGTGAATCTCGCGCCACGATCGGCCATTGGCTTCCCTACCATGCCCAGGTTGCGGACGATCTTTGTTTCGTTAAATCCATGGTGACCGAAGAAATCAACCACGCGCCGGCCATGACGCATTTTCTGACCGGTCATCAACTCCCTGGTCGACCGAGCATCGGCGCCTGGACCAGCTACGGACTGGGAAGCGAAAACCGGGACTTGCCCGAGTTCCTCGTTTTGCTTTCCCAAATGAAGCGCCCAAGTGATCAACCCTTGTACGACCATTACTGGGGCAGTGGATTTCTGCCTTCGCGATATCAGGGCGTAAAGCTGCGAAACGCCAAGGAGCCGGTGCTTTACCTTCAAGACCCCAAGGGCCTACCGAGAAATATTCGCCGCGGCATGTTGGATGGCCTCGCCGAACTCAATCAGAAGCGTTTTGATCAAACAGGCGACCCCGAAATTCAAACGAGAATTCGCCAGTATGAAATGGCTTGGCGAATGCAAACAAGTGTTCCGGAGCTGACCGACTTTCGAGATGAATCCGAAGCCACTTTCGAGCTTTACGGAGAAGATTCCCGTCGACCGGGTACTTATGCGGCAAACTGCATTATGGCGAGGCGGCTGATCGAACGGGGCGTACGCTTCGTTCAATTATTCCACCCCGACTGGGATCACCACAAAAGCATTACCTCGATGTGCCCGGCCCGGTGCCGAGACACCGATCAGGCAAGTGCGGCATTGGTCATGGACTTGAAGCAACGCGGTTTGCTCGATGACACGTTGGTCATCTGGGGCGGTGAATTTGGTCGCGGCGTTGCCGGCCAAGGGGATTGGAAAAGCAAACTGGCAGGCCGAGATCATCACCCGCGATGTTTCACGATCTGGATGGCTGGAGGCGGAATCAAGTCGGGGCAATCCTACGGCGAGACGGACGAATTCAGCTACAATGCGGTCGTCAACCCCGTGAATGTCCGAGACCTTCACGCAACCATCTTGCATTTGCTCGGCATCGATCACGAAAAGTTTACGTATCGATATCAAGGACTGGATTTCAAGCTGACCGGCGTCGAGGAAGCTCGCGTTGTCAAAGACTTGATCGCATGAATCATTCGCCCAGGCCGGAATCAACGGCTACTTGTTGATCTTTTTCAGGGCGTCGAGCCTCGCGGCTTCAAATTCATCCCCCGACATCCAGGCCGGAAGTGGTTTTTGGTTCGCGGCTTCCAGGCCTGCGTAAAACATTAACTTCGCATCCTGCAGGGCACCGCGAAGATCCCAGTCTTCGCTATATTCGTCACTGGTCTGATGATAAATGTTTTCAGTCCACTCACGCAGTTTCTGCTTGCCCCAACCGTCAGGCTTTCCGATCACAACCGTTCCCGAACCGAGATAAACGCCGGGGACGCCGACTTTGGCAAGGCTGAATTGATCCGAGCGGTAGTAGTATCCGCGATCAGGAAATTGGTCGCCCAAGACCACCCGTTTTTGAAACTTTGCAACCCGTTCGACGATTTTGTCCATATCGGACTTTCCTTTTCCGATCACGACGACGTCTTTTGTTGGGCCGAGAATATTGATTCCATCGATATTCAATACGCATGCGAGTCTGCCTGCAGGAACCGGTGGATTTTGAGCAAGATAATCGGACCCCAGCAAACCTTGTTCTTCTGCCCCGACCGAGGCAAACAGGATGGATCGTTTCGGTCTTTGGGACTTCGGTAGCCGGGACATTGCACGTGCAATGGCTAACATTGAACCGACCCCCGATGCATTGTCAATCGCGCCGTTGTAAATATTGTCACCACGTTCGTCACGGCTTTCCGCCAAACCAATGTGGTCATGATGGGCCGTGTAAACTACCCACTCGTTCTTTAAAACGGGGTCGCTCCCGGGCAGCAGCCCAAGGACATTTCCGGTCGTTCTTTTTCGAACGCGACACGTCATCGCTGCCGACATTGTGACGCCCAATGAAACTGGCTGGAATTCGCGTTTTTCCGCAAGTGCTCGAAGCTTGTCCAGATCTTGTCCTGCCAGGGCAACAATCTTCTTTGCAGACTCCTCAGTAACCCAGCCCTCCATCTTCAATCGTTCGTCGCCTCGACCTCCGAGTGCCATTTGTTCACCCGTCCAAGAAGTCTGAACGACCTGGTAAGGGTAACCGGCGGAGGGAGTTGTATGAATGATCAACATTCCCGCGGCACCCAGCTCAGCCGCTTTCGCGTATTTGTAATCCCAACGACCGTAATACAGTCGACGCTTGCCGGCAAACAAATTGGGGTCATCCGCAGGGTCATTGTTCATCACCAAGAGGACTTTGCCCTTGACGTCCACTTCCTTAAAGTCGTTCCACTCAAACTCCGGCGCCTGCATGCCGTAGCCAACGAAGACGATTTCCGCGTCCTTGATTTCCGATTTTTCGATGGGCTTCCCACAAGTCACGATGTAATCGTCACGATTATTCAACTGCAGCGTCGTGTCTTTGCCCTTGAACAAGATATTTTTGGGGGGCGTCGTTGTGACTCCGACCAGAGGAACCGGTTGAATCCACTTCCCGTCTTTCGCCGCAGGCTTCAGGCCCATCTGTTCAAATTGCGAGATGATGAAACTCATCGCTAGCTTGTCGCCGCGAGTTCCGGGGCCCCTTCCCTCGAGCAAGTCGTCCGCAAGAAAACGGATGTCTCCGCGGAGCGAGGATTCCGTGATCGTCGAATTGGCGATTTTCTGCACGTCATTCGCTGGCGCAAAACCATCCTGCGAGTGAAGCGTTCCGATCGGAATCGAACACAAGGAAAACGCGAAACAAAATGCGACTGCGGAGAATGAGTATCGATTCGGCACGACCAGGTCCTTTCAAAAATGTTACGGGCCCATTTTATCGTTCCGCCGAATACTTGTAACGTACAGCAAGGCCAACGTTTTTAGCGATTTTCGGAAACATGTTTCAATGGCTGGAAACCGTCCACTTAATTCGCGACCGATTTCAATAACAGTTCAATCCAGGGTCCGACGTATTTTCCGTTGTCGTGATAGGTTCGGCCACTAACCAGATTCCTATCGATCACACAGGGTTCGTCGACGAAAATTCCACCGCAAACCTCCAGGTCAAAACGGCATTTGGGAACCGTCGCCATCCTCCTCCCTTCAACACATCCCGCGTAGGCGGGGATTTCGACTCCATGACAAACACTCGCCACCGGCAAGTCGTTTTCAAAGAAATACTTGGTGATGCGAACAAGATCTTGATCGTAGCGAATGTACTCCGGTGCACGTCCGCCAGAAAACAGTACCCCCAAATACTCGCTTGGGTCGACGTCCGCAAAACGCAAATTCGCTTGGATCGTGTAGCCTTCCCATTCCTTGGTGATGGTCCAACCCGGTTTGACTTCATGCATTACCATTTGATAGAGCCGCTTCTCGGGTGCGACGACGACAGGCTCAATGCCGGCTTCCTGGAGTCGATAAAAGGGATACATCGTATCGAGGGTTTCTGAAGCGTCACCAATTACGATTAAAGCTTTCATGGTTCTCTTTTACGTTATTAGGTAGCGGGATCATGACCCGGGATTCATTACACGCGTTGGGCTTGTTTAAGACATTTGCCTACGATTGAAACTTGCCGAAAACGAGTCTGCCCGTGGCAGCCTCACCCGGACAGCACTTTTGCAAGGACTTTGCGGGCCCGATTAATTTCATCGGTTACTTCGCTGACCGTTTCAAGGATTGGAATCCCTCTTGGAAAAGGGTGCATGAAGATTTCGGTCCAGCCTTGATAGTTGATTTTCGCCAGCGTCTGGACAATTGGTTCAAAATTCAAATCGCCGCGACCGGGCATCTGCAGCAACTCGTCTTCCTTGGGCATTTTTTTCATGCAACCCTTGCCGTGCTGCCAAGCATAAAAGACTTCGATGCTGGCCGCGCAGTCCTTAATCAAATCCGCAATCACGTCTTCTTTTTGTGGCAAGTGGTATGGCGCGAATGCGATCCCAAGATGATCCGATTTGTTGAGTTCCGCAAAGACTCTCATCGACTCCGGTGACTCCAACAGACTTTTAGCGTGATTCTCGATCGCGATGACCACATCGTTTTTCGCCGCAAACTCGACGTGCGGCTTCAACTTCTCCAAAAACTTTTTCAATTCCGTTTTGAGCTCCGCTCCCTTTAGTCCCGCGCGTCCTTTCGCGGCGGTGACGATCGTCTTGCAACCCAATTGGCTGGCAAGTTCAACCTCCTTCTTCAATCGAAAAGGACCGAGCGGGTATTGAGTTATACAGCCCAGCTTGATTTTGTTTGTTTCCATTAAGCCGGCGAATTTTTCTCGCCCCATTTCTGCCAACTGCTCACGCTGGTTCCCATGAACCTTTGGCCAGATATCAATTGCCGTCGCGCCGGTTTTCGGGACTTCTGGCAAGATCTTTTCCAGCTTTTCATAGCCATACATGCACGAAGCCAACATATACCGCGGCTCCCAAACCGGCTTCGACTTGGAGCGCGGCTCTTGTGCATTCGCCAAACTGGCCATTAGCTGGCTACCAATCGGCAATGTCGCGACGGTGGTCTTCGCGACGATCGAGTTGAATCTTCGCCGAGTGGTTGGGTTTCGGACCATCACATGTTCCTCAAGTCAATTCGAATCCTTTGCGCCGCTCCCTTTTGAGCATCGCATTTGCCTGCGCGTTTCCAACGATGGCTTCTCGATCCGCGTCCCATTCTATTTTTTTATTCGTGCGAAGGGCAATGTTTCCGAGGTGGCAAATCGTTGTACTTCGGTGCTGACTTTCAAAGTCGGAAATCGGCGATTTGTTTTCTGCAATGCAATCAACAAAATTCCCCATGTGGTTGATGATGCTTTCCAGTTTGCCAGCGCGTTCTGGCCGCCTGCGATTGTCGAATTCATAAAGTTTGAAATCGTTGCGAGAAAAAGGGTTCGATTTCAACTGTTCGACGGGTTTGCCAGCGATGGTGCCACGATTGACGAAGAGCCGCCCATTTTCTCCATGGAAAAGGACGCCGTTTCTGCCCTGATCAGCAACCGTCATTTCGACATCGTTTTTGAACCGACAGCTCACCCAAAAGTCGATCGGAACATTGTAGGACCGATCGTTTGCTGTGGGCCATTTTGACTTTCCTGCAATTGAGACCGGGACCGAATCAATGGCCCAGTTGGCGATATCCACATGGTGGCACCCCCAATCGGTCATCTGACCACCCGAGTATTCCAGCCACCAGCGAAACGTATAGTGGCAACGCTCTTCGATATAGGGCCGGCGCGGAGTTTGGCCTTGCCACAAATCCCAGTTGAGGTGGCTTGGCGTCTTCCGAATTTCAAATGGCCCGCCGACTTTGTTCTTGCCAAGCACGACTTCGACCTTTTTCAGCTTGCCAATTCGACCGGCGCGAACGAGCTCGACAGCGAGGCGAAATCGCGAGTCACTTCGTTGCCAGGAACCCACCTGTAAAACTTTGCCCGTTTCCCTTACGACCTCACGCAGAAATAAACCTTCCTGGATCGTCAACGTGAGTGGTTTTTCAACGTAAACATGTTTCCCGGCCCGTAAGGCATCGGCTGCAATTTGAACATGCCAGTGATCGGGAGTTCCAATGATCACAGCGTCCACATTCTTGTTCTTTAACAAGTCCTGGTAGCGCTCGTAGCTCGCTGGCCGACTGCCAAAGCTTGCCTTGGACTGGTCGCGTACGTTTTTGTCAACGTCGCAGACCGCGACAACCTCTCCAAATTGATTCGCCGTATGAAGATCGACCGAACCCTGGTATCGGAGTCCGATTCCGCCGAATCCGATTCGTTCATTGATCCAACGAGGCTTCTCCGATTCAGCTGCAGCCAAGTCACTGAGATAACTCGAAAGCCCGCTCAATCCAAACAAGGTTCCGCCCGTAGCTGCAAGAAATCCTCTCCGCCCCCGGACCGAGTCGCTAGTTGTCAATGGATTGTTCATTCCCAATTTCCGGAATCACTTTTGTCTTTTGAATTCTTGAAGCCGTCCATAGTCGGAGTGCTTTTTGTAAAACGCATCCAAGGGAAAACAGCCTGAAACGAGCCCCTTTCGCGGCGCGGTCGTGCAATCGCTAAACGTTCGACAAACGCGTTTCCGTTGCATCGCCCGGCCTCGCAAAACATCGGCCGGAAGTTCAGGATAGGAAAGGACCATTCGCCCAAGACCGACCGAATCCACCATCCCCTTGCGGATCGCCGCCTGCCCAACATTCGGCAACCATTCTTGCAAATAAGAATATCCAGATCCAACAAAAATCAGGTTAGGGTGGTTTTGTTTCAACTGGGCCGTGGCATTAACTTGCCTTGCAACGCCGACCAGCGGATCCTCAGGCGGCAAATAACCATCGGATGGCGGAAAAATCGCGGGCCTTTGAATGTGCGGATTGTAATAGGGACTACCGGCCGTCGTACAAACCAACTGAATCCCGAGCGATTCAAAAAGATCAAGCAGCCGGTTCGTCTCATCCAGGTTGATCCCGACACCGGATCCATCGCCGCCAAACGCGTGCTTGTAACCGGTTCCCGCCATTGGCATTCCCGCACCCAAATCACCGGCTCCATTCCCCTGCCCTTCGACGGAACTTTCGAATGGCGCAAAGTCAAAAATGCTGAGCCTTACTCCTAGTTCGATTGAATTCGCTGTCGCCCGTATCCCTTCGACGATCTCCCGCAAGAAACGAGTTCGATTTTCGAAACTCCCACCGTATTTTCCTGAACGTTCGAATGACGAAAGGAATTCATGCCCCAGATAACCATGGCAATGTTTCAAATCAACAAAATGAAATCCTGCTTTTGCAGCGCGCGATGCCGCAGAGATATAGGATTCGATCAATTGTTCGATTTCGACGTCGGACAGGATCGCAGAATCTGGATCCACGCCGAATTTCTCATCCAATATGGGATGTTTATAAAGCGTTCGCGGGATCAAAGTCGATTTGTCCTTGGGCCTGGCGAATCTTCCCGAGTGGGTCAATTGAAGGCCGACAAAGAGATCGTCGACGTTTCCAAACTGGCTTCGATGCGTATCAACCAAACTTTCGCGAAGCCTTTCAATCGGAGCGAGGTTTTTATCCGAAATGACCAACTGATTCGGATTGGCCTTTCCGTCCTGCCGGACCGCAACGGCTTCGCCGCCCCAAATGAGCTTGGCGCCACTTAACCCAAACTGCTTCCATCGCCGCATCGTCAATTCGGTCGGCAGTCCGGTTTCCGTTCCATCCCATCCTTCCATGGGCAAAATGCAAAATCGGTTCCCAACCTCAAACCCAGATCGAAGTTCCAAAGGCTTCCCAAGCGGCCCGCTATCTGCCTCCAATTTTTCTTCCAGTGGAAGTTCGACGCCAAGCTCGCTCAAGCGACCTGCTATTTTCTCAATCGAATTCAGCTTGGCGATTTTTGGGTAATCCATGCCGTTAACGCTCCATCTCGATTCCCAATGACAGGCCGATCTGTTCGAGAATTTCATGATCCGAGTTGGGTCGAGTCGGCGAGTTCGGATGCGTAAGATCCGTTTTGATCCAGCCCCGCTGTTTCAGAAACATGGCGGCCGTGTGTTTGTAGGCAGACGTTGGACGGCGAAATGCGAAACACCCGAGGTATTGAAGTTTGTCATTCAACTCGTAGAAGCGTTCATCGCCTTTTTCCCAAAATCGATCCCTCGCGGCAAACAGGTCGGGCGCGAAGGCGCTTAGCCCAAGCAAATAGTCGCTTCCGTACATCACCATATCGATTGCCAGGTCATTCCCCGTCAACACGAGGAATTCCGGACGCATTTGGTTCCGAAGCTGCAGACGCTGCCACTCGGCAACTCGCTCCAACGAAGAATGTTTCGCACCCAAACAAGAATGAATTTTCAGGATTTCCTGGTAAAGCTCTATCGAATAGATGCATCCAAAGTCGGCGAACATGTTTCCTAGCTCAAACGCCAGGAATCGATCGACCGAATCTCCAATTTGCTTGTACCTTGCCGATATCTCCTGCTCGCTACCGGAGACCAAACCATAAGACTGAAATACAATTGGCACCCCGCCGGCCTGTTCAATTGCATTCATCTGAAACATGTATTTGGCGAAATCAAAATTGGCGCCAGGCTGATCAGCTACAAATGCCCCGGCAATGAACGGCGTATCAGAGCGGCTGTCCGCGATCTGGCTTGCCATGGAGAGAACGCGCTGCCGAGTTGCATCATCAATCAGATTCGCATAGCCGGTATCCATGTTCACGGCGGGAACGAGACCCGCCGCAACCGTTTTCTCGAGCAATGTCTCGTACGATCGCCAATCAACCGAGTGGTCGGCACTGAAAGGCAACAGAATGGCGGACATCCCGGTAATTTTTCGCTTGGGTTGAATCAAACCGAGAGCGGTTTCCGCGCTTACGCCTGACATGGACGCCCGTCTTTTCTGGACTTGCCTGTTTGGAATTCGTTTCACAGCTCATTATGAGGATTAATCATCGCGCTGCGAAGGGTTCCAAGCCGAGTCTTGCACTGAATATATTCTTCCAGGATTTTCGAGTTTCGTTTTCCTTCCACGTCTACGTTGAGACAGCTCAAATTTTTGCAAAATGACGGTCGATAAAATACAATCGGAACGCAACGTTAAAACTATTCGCACGCTGGACTGCCATGAAAAAACGAGAAGAAAACAAATCGAACTTTGATCGCCGGAACTTGATTAAGGGCGCATTGGCCGGAATCGCAGCCACAGCAATCGGAGCTTCGCAGACAGAAGCGGCCAGCGCTTCGTTTTCAACATCTTCCCCTTTGGGTACCGGCAAGATTCGGCAATCGATCGTTCACTGGTGTTTCAATGCGTCGCCCGAAAAATGGACGCTCGAACAAAGCTGCAAAGCGGCAAAAAAGTTGGGCTGCGAGTCGGTCGAATTAATTGCGCCCGAGGACTGGCCAACCTTGAAGAAACACGGCGTGACCTGTGCCATCGTCCCCAATGGCATGCCCGGAGCGCCGTTCAAAAAAGGCTTGAACAATCCCAAGTTCCAAGACGAAGTCGTGACCCGAACCAAGAAAGCGATTGAAGGTGCGGGCGAGGCAGGCTATCCGAATGTGATTGCATTCAACGGATACAAATGGATCGAGCCAGACAATCCCAAGAGCGGAGAAATCAGTCTGGAGGAGGGCGCCAAGAATTGCATCAAAGGACTTAAAGCTCTGGCAGGCCTTGCCGAAAAAAAAGGGGTCACGGTTTGCATCGAGCACCTCAATACACGCGACGACACCCACCCAATGAAAGGGCATCCCGGATACCAGGGTGATGACCTTGATTATGTCGCCGATATCGTTCGCAAAGTCGGGTCCAGCCACGTCAAATTGCTTTTCGATATTTACCACGTACAAGTGATGAATGGTGACGTCATGAGACGGCTCGAACAGAACAAGGACATCATTGGCCACGTCCATACAGCCGGCTGTCCGGGCCGGGGCGAACTGAGCGAATCCCAGGAAATCTACTATCCACCAATCATGAAAAAGCTGATTGAGATCGGTTACAAAGGATTTGTGGGCCAGGAATTCATTCCAACCGGGGATGCTTTCAAGGGCCTGAAGCAGGCTGTCGAACTTTGCCATGTAGACTAGAATCCGTGGGTGACGACCGCTGCCATGCTTGATGTTGGCCGACTGTCACGGGCAAACGGAAATTTCGCAGATTTTTCTGCACGAACCGGATTGCTTTACGCATCCTAGGTTGTCGGATATGCGCCGGCATGCATACCGACTTTTGGTCTCTTCTCTGATCTTTTCACCATGGCCGACGAAAAAAGCATTTTCCAACGCGCGATTGAAATCAGCGACACGGATCAGCGCGACGAATTTCTCGACGACGCTTGTCGCGACGACGATTCCATGCGCACGAGGGTTGCCGATCTGGTTAGCCAACATTTCGAGTCCGGTGACTTTGTGCTGGAACTTGATTCGGCAGTTGGCAATACCGTGGACGAGGGCAATCTCGATTCCGGTGTCGAAATCGGCACCTACATTGGCAAGTACCGCTTGATGGAAGAAATCGGCAGTGGCGGCATGGGGATGGTGTTCGTTGCCGAGCAGAACCAACCGGTTCGCCGCCGAGTGGCACTGAAATTGATCAAACCGGGAATGGATTCCAAGGACGTGCTGCGACGCTTCGAAGCCGAGCGTCAGGCACTCGCAATGATGGATCACCCCAACATCGCAAGAGTCTTGGACGCCGGACAAACAGCGAACGGACGACCCTATTTTGTGATGGAGTTGGTAAAGGGGATACCCATTACCAAATTTTGTGACCAGAAAAAACTAAACAATCGCGTTCGCCTGAGACTGTTTGTCGACATTTGCAACGCCATTCAACACGCCCATCAAAAGGGAATCATTCACCGCGATATCAAGCCCGGCAATGTGCTTGTCTCGATGCACGATGACAAGCCTGTCGTCAAAGTCATTGATTTCGGGGTCGCAAAGGCCATCCACCAGCCCTTGGTCGAGGGCACGGTATACACCCGCTTCACACAAATGATTGGAACGCCGCTCTACATGAGTCCCGAACAAGCGGAGATGAGCGGCCTCGATATCGACACGCGAACTGACATCTATTCGTTGGGCGTTCTGCTTTACGAGCTGTTGACGGGCAGCACGCCCTTCGATCGCGAACGAATGAAAAAAGCGGCTTTCGACGAAATGCGACGCATCATTCGCGAAGAAGATCCGATCTACCCCAGTTTGCGAATCAGCTCTCTGGGCGACACTGCGACTTCGGTAAGTGAACAGCGACAAACGGTCCCTCGGCAACTGAGCCAGCAAATGAAGGGAGAGCTCGATTGGATCGTCATGAAATCGCTCAACAAGGACCGAAAGCGTCGCTATGATTCTGCCATCGATTTCGCCAGAGACGTTGAGCGGTATCTTCAAGGCGATGCGGTCGTTGCGGCGCCGCCCAGCCGGATCTATCTGGCAAAAAAATTCATCGTCAAACATCGAAGTATCGTCAGCGCAGCATCGCTGATTGGCTTGGCGCTGATCGCGGGAATCATTGGAACCTCCTGGGGCTTCTTCAAAGCCGAGGATTCACGAAAGAAAGCCGTTGCGGCTCAGAAACTTGAGCAACGCCGGAGAAAACAAACCCGCGAGGCTCTCGACACTCTCTCATCCAATCTGGTCGAAGAATGGCTCGCGCGTCAGCCTTCGCTTACAGAAGAGCACAAAGAGTTTTTGAAACAGACGCTTGAGTCTTACGAAGATTTTGCGGCAGAAACCAGCGACGACATCGACTCCCGTATTGGAGTCGCGTCGGCAAATATCCGTGTCGGCCAGATCCAAAAAATGCTCGGTCAATCCAAGCAGTCGAAGGAGGCCTACGCACGGGCGATCGAGATTTACCGCGAATTGTCCAACACCAACCAGGACGACCTCGACCTGCAGTACAAGTTGGGCGCCGCCCTCCACTCGCTTGCCGTGATCGAAACACGGATCGGGAATGCGAAAGAAGGCCGAGCTGCGAACCAGGAAGCCATTGTCGTGATGGACAAGATCCTGGAAGCGGACTCGAACAACCTTGAAGCCATTCGCGGTAAAGCACTGGCATGCCATAGTCTGGGACGGACTTATTATGCGGTCGAAGACGACGAGAATGCTCTGAAAGAATACCGCCGCGCGGAGAAAATGCATGAAGCCCTGATTGAAAAAGAACCGAAAGTCGATCGCCATCGCTATGATGTTGCCAGACTCCAAGTTGATTTGGCCTTGGCCGCCGCCTATTTGCGCAAGAACGACGAAGCTCGGGCTTCCTACGTCAAGGCGATTGGTATCATCAAGCAGTTGATTGCAAAAGAACCCAATAACGAAAACTACAATTGGGTCTATGGCGTGTTGCTCAACGATTTTGGAGTTTACTACAAGCGAATCAAACAATACGCCGAAGCGGAACCTTATTATTTCGAGGCGTTGCAAGTGCGCAAGAAACTTGCGGAATTCTTCCCTTCAAAAATTGAACACCAAGTCACCCTCGGTGGTAGCTATCTCAATTTCGGCAACCTGAAACGGATCCTGAAAAAGTTCGATGAGTCCATCGAATGGCACGAGCAAGGAATCGCTCTCCTGCAAACCGTGCTCGACCGAGACGAAAAGAACGTTTACGCGAGAAAATTCATTCGAAATAACTACGAAGGCCTGGCCGAAGCCCATTTCCTCAAACAAGACTTCAAGGAATCACTGAAATCCTGGAATGCCGGAATCAAGAATAACCACCCGGATTTCAACTTGAATGATTCAGGACACGACACGCGGTTTCCATTGCGACGGTTTCTTGTCCTGGCACACGTGTCGGACAAAGGCGAGCCGAGCGCTTTCGAGATTTCCAACCACATGCTCAATGTCAAGGAAAGCTACCTACCGGAAGCCAACTACTATCTCGCAAGCATTTACGCGCAAAAATCGCGGACGGCAAAGACGGAAGAGAAGCAAGCAGAGATGCGCAACTTGGCGATTGAAAAACTTGCTGCCGCGTTGGAAAAGAAGATGACTGGCAACCGGGTCAATGCGATCCACTGGACGGATGACGCGGAGTTTCACCCACTAAAAAACGAACCTGCGTTTCAAACACTTCTCAGGAAATACCCAAAAGAAGATAAAGACTAACCGGGCTCATTCGAACATGCGGTCGTCATACATCATGGCTGTTGCAAAATGCCTTTCACGACATGGGCTTCTTCGACGCCCGTCAGTCTCTCATCCAATCCACGGAAATTGACTGAGAATCGGGAGTGATCAATCCCGAGGCAATGGAGGATGGTCGCATTCAAATCGCGGATGTGCACCGGATCCTTTGCGACGTTGTAACAAAAATCGTCGGTCTCGCCATAATCGATCCCGCCTTTGATTCCGCCGCCTGCCATCCAAATTGAAAAACAACGGCCATGATGATCACGCCCGGCGGAAGGACTCTTGATATTGCCCTGGCTGTAAACCGTCCTGCCAAACTCGCCGCCCCAAATGACAAGCGTCTCATCAAGGAGCCCGCGCTGTTTCAGGTCTTTGATTAACGCGGCTGACGCCTGATCAACATCCTGACATTGTCGCGGCAGTTGAGTCTTGAGCGCAATGTGCTGATCCCATCCACGGTGAAACAGTTGTACGAATCGAACGCCACGTTCGGCGAGCCTCCGTGCGAGCAGGCAATTTGCTGCAAAACTCCCGGGCTTTTTTGATTCCGCACCGTACATCTCGAATGTCGAATTCGGTTCATCGTTGATATCCATCAAGTCGGGCACCGAGGTTTGCATTCGATAAGCCATTTCATAGGCCTCGATTCGGGCCAGGGTTTCCGGGTCGCCGAATTCCGCGGCATGCATTCGATTCAAAATCTCAAGATCATTCAGTACTTTTCGCCTACGGCTTCTCGATATTCCAGGCGGGTTTTCGAGATACAAAACCGGGTTCTTGCCGGGGCGAAGTTTTACACCTTGATGATTGGAGGGAAGAAAGCCGCTACCCCAAAGTCGGGAAAACAACGGCTGACCTGGGTTCTTTCCGGTACCCTGCGACAACAACACCACATAGGCGGGCAAGTTCTCCGTTTCGCAACCCAACCCATAACTGAGCCAGGCACCGAGGCTTGCTTTGCCAATCTGCTGGGAGCCGGTGTTGATAAACGTTATCGCGGGGTCGTGATTGATCGCCTCCGTATTCACCGACTTGACAATCGCGATTTCGTCGGCGACTTTCTGCGTGTAGGGCAGCAAGTCACTGATCCATTGACCACTTTGCCCGCAGCGTCGAAAGGGTTTCATCGGTTGGACCACCGGAAACGACCTTTGGCCGGCTGTCATTCCGGTCACACGCTGAGTTCCACGAATGGAAGCGGGCAATTCCTTGGCATGCGATTTGAACACATTTTCTTTGTAGTCCAACAAATCGACATGCGAAGGCCCACCCGATTGGAAGAGATAAATCACGCGCTTTGCGGTCGGCGCAAAATTCGGCAAATTCAATTTTGCCCCACTCGGCGATGCGGGACCGATCGCCTCCGCTCCTTGGCTCGAATTGCCAAACCAATTGGCCAGCATCGACCCCAAGGCGATTTGCCCCACACCACGAGCTGATCGCCCCAACAGAGTCCGACGTGTAATCAGTTGCTCAGCACGATTGTTAAATTCTGGATTCAGCATTTCTTTCCTAGCGTGTGATCGTTTCGCTCATGTTGTAAATCAGGTTGGCAACGACTGTCATCGCGGCATGCTGAGGTGGATGGTTACCCCGACCAACATTGGCTTCGCCTATCTGCAACAAGGAATGCGCGGCCTGGTTGTCCTTTTCAAATTCCTGCAATTCGGACTTGAATCGAGCCATCAATATTTCCATCTCACGTTTTGCCGGCCTCCGCCCAAGAACCACTTCAAAGCCAAACTCAATCTGTTTTGACAACTCTTGGTTGTGTCCAATCATCCTGGCAGCCAAGGCTCGACTGGCTTCGATGAATTGAGGATCGTTCAATAGGACGAGCGCTTGAAGCGGCGTATTGGTGATCGAGCGACGAACGGTGCAAACCTCGCGATTCGGCGCATCAAAAACAGTAAGCGACGGGGGCGGCGCGGTTCTTTTCCAATAGGTGTACATGCTTTTTCGGTAAAGTTTCTCGCCATGATGCTGCACAAAAATCTGCGATGTCGCGGGCGTACTTCCGTAGTGACTGACTTCCTTCCAGAGTCCGGGCGGCTGATAGGGCTGTACACTCGGCCCCCCTTTTCGATCTGACAACAAACCACTTGTATACAACGTCAAATCGCGAATCATCTCCGCTTGCAATCGGAATCGCGGACCACGGGACAACAGACGATTCTGGGGATCAAGTCGATTCAGTCGGTCGTTGGATCGTGCGGATTGTTGGTAGGTTTTGGACAGTACGATTTGGCGTATCAACCGCTTCGTATCCCATTGGTTGTCGATGAAATCGCGAGCCAGGTAATCGAGTAACTCGGGGTGGCTGGGAAATTCACCCTGCGAACCAAAATCGGCAGAAGTCGCAACGAAGCCCGTCCCAAAAAGGAGTTGCCAAATTCGATTCACGGCAACCCGCGACGTCAAAGGATGGTCCGAATGCGTCATCCAATTTGCCAAATCCAATCGATTCATTTTTTCCTTGCCGGAATCGTATCCGGGCACGTCGATCACACCGGGGAGTCCGGCAAAGACTTCATCCAGCGGTTGATCGTATTGCCCCCGGGAAAGAACGAACGTTTTCCGCGGCTTGGTAGACTGATTCATCACCATCACCTCAAAGGCATCGCTGACAACGCGAATCCGTTCTTCGAGGTTGGAAATCTGGTATCGGATGTTTGCCAACTCGGGCGCGATCGAATTGTAATAACGCCGCAACGCGGTTGCCTGTTCGTTTGAACGCTCGCCCGATGGAATTTTCAGCAGGGTTTGAATCTGCTCGGGAATGTCGGTTTGATCGTTGTTCCCGGAAATCGCCAGCAATTGATACTTGCCGCCCACCAAGTCGCCGCGTCCAAGTCCGCCACCGCCCCAAACCAGCATGACCGTTACATAGGGCGTGTTGCTTTTGCCAATGGGAGCGGCCAATTCCAAGGTGATCGACTGCTTCGTTTTCAGGTTTGGTGAGGGCGACCATCCGTTCGAATCGCGACCATCCAATACATTCCTCGGTGGAAACTTTGCCGACGAAGCACTTGCTGTCGCTCGCTTGATTCGGAGTTCGCGAAACGGGTCGACCTGCGTTGACATCAACTTTGTCGCAGACGCGTGAAATGCCGATAACACAAGGTTACCCGGATTCCCTTTTTGTCTCCCATGTCCAATTCCTTTTTCGGGGAATCGATCATCGGGCAAAAATTCCAATCTCAATGCCGTAACGTTGTCGATCGGCAACTTTGCAGAAATGGAGGGCGATCGTCCGCGCGGACCGGGCACAAAAACGGTTTTCCCTTCGTCCACGATTCGAAAAGCACCATGCGCGTTGGGATCGGTGACTTTAATCACTTCGCAGGGCGTCGCCTTGAATCCTCGGCCGAGATTACCAAGTTCTTCGAGCGCCTGCTTCTCCCAAGCCGCTTGACTCGGATACGCTTTTTCCATCAACCGGCGCAAGGCCAACAACTCTTTCTCGAGCGATGCCTTGCTTTCCATTGGCAGGACGGTTTTCACTTTGATGTGCGGAGTCGAATTTCGTCCGGCATTGCCATCCAAACCCCGATCATCAAGCGAATTAAAGAAAGCAAAAAAGCGATAAAAGTCCTTCTGGGAGATGGGATCGTACTTGTGATCATGGCATTGGGCGCACCCCATCGTGAGACCAAGGAAGACCTCGGATGTGGTTTTGACACGATCGACCGTGTAGTTAACCAGGTTCTCCGCGCTGATCGTGCCGCCTTCGTGCGTGATCATATGGTTTCGATTGAATCCGGAAGCAATCTTTTGGCTTTCGGTTGCATTGGGAAGAAGATCTCCTGCCAACTGCTCGCGCAGGAATTGATCGAATGGCATGTTTTCGTTGTAGGCGTGAATCACCCAATCGCGCCACAGCCACATATGCCGACCGCCGTCAATCGAATAACCATTGGTGTCGGCGTAACGAGCTTGATCGAGCCAGGCCAACGCCATCCGCTCGCCGAAATGGCGAGACGCCAGAAGTCGATCGACGACTTTTTCAAATGCATTGGGAGAATGATCATCCAGATAGGTTTTGATTTCGCCCGGTGTTGGCGGCAAGCCAGTCAAATCGAGACTGACCCTTCGGATCAGTTCACGTTTCGTCGCGGAAGGCGAAAAACTCAGGCCGGCTTTGTCCAGTCGTTGGGCGACAAAGCGGTCGATTGGATTCTTGAGTTCGTAATCCGGGATCGACATCTTCCTGGGAATCGGGATGTAGGCCCAATGGCTCTCCCATTTCGCCCCTTGCTCGATCCAGGATTTTATTAACGCAACGTCATCTTGGCTCAACTGATGCGTCGCCTTTGGCGGCGGCATTTTTTCGGACGCGTCACTTGATGTGATCCTGAGATACAACTCGCTCTCTTGTGGCTTCCCGGGTTCTACGATTTTCCCATCGCCACCATCGCCAAATACACCGGCCCGCAAATCGAGACGCAAATCGGCCGCGCGTTGTTTCTCATCGGGGCCGTGGCAGGCAAAACAATTTTTTGAAAGAAGCGGCCGAATCTGACGATGAAAATTCACCGTTTGGGATTCAATCGAACACGGCGTCAGAAAACCGACTCCGAGGGCAACCAGACTGACAAACAAAAGACTCTTTGTTCGGGGCACGAGATTATTCCGTCTCAGATCGATGAATATTTCCTCCAATTTTATCTGACGGCATCGAAAAAGCGACCGCAAGCTCAAACTCAAAATACTACAAGAATGAATGAGTTCTTTCATTGCCTTTCGAATTCAATTCCTGAGCTCACGCTCTCAACCTATATACTCTTTTCCAGATCCATTTACGATGCCCAGACCAACGACGATGACAGACAAAAAACCAATCGCCTACGACGCTTATCAGGAGCTGGCCGACCACTATGCGGCGGCAATCGATACAAAGCCGCACAATGCCTTCTATGATCGTCCTGCCACGCTCTCGATGCATGAATCCGATCTTTCAGGCAAAGTCGTCTTTGACGCTGGCTGTGGACCTGGCGCTTACTCCGAAGCCCTTGCAAAACGCGGCGCTGAAGTTCATGCCTGCGACATTTCGGAAAAAATGCTGGAGCACGCAGCCCAAAGGAATAAAAATCAAAATGTGATTTTTCATCATCGGGATTTGACGCAACCTTTTGACATTTTTGACAATGCCAAATTTGACGCGATCAATGCAGGGCTTTGTCTTGATTATGTCAAAGATTGGACGAGCCTGTTTAAAGAGTTCGCACGGTTGCTGAAACCTGGAGGCAGGTT
The DNA here is from genome assembly GCA_964434955.1 of uncultured Pirellulaceae bacterium. Taxonomy (GTDB): domain Bacteria; phylum Planctomycetota; class Planctomycetia; order Pirellulales; family Pirellulaceae; genus JANQLU01. The sequence goes on along the minus strand of CAYSXI010000042.1, from coordinate 1,688 downwards.
TGTTTACTCATGTGGTCACCCATCTTTCGATGCCGAATACTTCAAAACAAGCCAGTACTTCGGCGTAGAACTGGTTTCTAGTGTCTGGTCGGGTTTCGGAACCGAGACACGGATGCCAAGCTATCGGCGTTCACTGGAAGAAGCCATCAATCCCGTCATGGCCGCCGGCTTGATTTTGGACAAGGTCCATGAGCCACGACCAACCGAAGAATTCAAAATCGCTGATCCGCTTCGTTACATGAGGCTGATGCACCGTCCCGGGTTTCTTTGTATTCGTGCCCGAAAACCTGCATAGCAATTGCTAGCTTCGATACCCGCGTTGCGTTAGGCAGCTCACGGCGACTTGATTTTTTTGTGCATTTTGGACCGGGGTTGTAAGCCAAAGGCGGGGCCAGCGTCTTGATGTCTCAGTCATCAAACCAATCGAATTTTTCATTGCGACAGGGAAGTTGTCATGAGAATAAACCAGAACCCAAAATGCGTGTTATTTTTTTTCTTGGCCCCTTTGGTGGTTGCAACATTCGCCGGTTGCCATCACTCGGGTAAGTCGGGCATATTCAGCCAAGGCTTTATTTCTTCCTCCCCCCGAGAAGCCGCAATGGCAGCGAAAGAACCAATCGAGCCGAACGCATCCTCGGGCCAAACTCGACTCGCAAGTCACCAACACGAACTCGCAAGTCAACATGATGAATCGAATGCTGAATCGTCATCGCTTGGCCACCCAACAGCTCGGCCAAAAATCGTCACGCTGAAACAGGCTTCTGACCTGTCGGAATTGTCGCGCGGTAGCGACCCGGTGATCCTGGATTTTTATGCGACTTGGTGTGGACCCTGTCGAAAACAAATCCAAACCCTGGAACAAATGGCAGCAGAAAATTCACTCGAAGCCAAGATCATCAAGATCGACATCGATCGATTTCCCAAGTTGGCAGAACGATACCAGGTTCAGAGCCTGCCCACGCTCGTCGTCCTCGATTCCGAGAAGGTAGTGAATCGGCGCACGGGGTATACAAATCGCCAAGGAGTTGAGCAGATGCTTCGCGGCTTTTGAAAGGAGTCCGCCGTTGCTCGTTCGCCCCAAAACCGGAAACTCGATACCCAATCGACTCCCTTCTTTGAGCACAATTTTGCTCAATTTGACCGTTTTTGGGCGGTTCGCAATTTTTCCTCGCAGATTAAAATCTCGTTTTCGCATCAGGAAGGTGAAAGGACTATCCGTTGCCTTTTTTAGGCAATCATCCCACCTGTTTTTGTTGCGGATCGATTTAAAATGCTGAAGTTATTGAATGGAAAAGCTGCACGAATGACCGACGTCACAAGCCTGCTTGAGAATATCGAGGCAGGAGATCCCGAAGCATATAACGCGCTAATCCCCGTAATCTATAAAAATCTCCGATCGATTGCCCAACAAAGGATGAATAACGAACGGGCCGATCATACGATGTGCGCAACCGATCTGGTCAACGAGGCATTCCTGCGGCTCGTTCAGGTTCCGATGGAACATCGTTGGCAAAATAGCGTTCATTTTTTTTCCGCCGCCGCGGAAGCCATGCGGCGAGTCTTGATCGATCACGCGAGGAAACGCAATTCGCTCAAACGCGGAGGTGAGCAAAATCGAGTCGAGGCGGATGTCGACCAATTGATGCGAGCCGATTCCGGCGTCGAATTCGATTCGGAGGATTTGCTTG
>CAYSXI010000041.1:0-31051 GCA_964434955.1 uncultured Pirellulaceae bacterium | reverse complement strand
CGTGGGATTCGTTGTTTTTGCCTGATTTGCGGCGTTGATTCATCTCGTCTCCAGCTCATCCGCCCAATCGTCACGCATTTGACGAATTTGCAAGCGAAGAACGCTCCCAACTGAGGAACTGCAACGCTTTTCGGGCGTCTATAATTAAACAGGTGCCGCGGCGCGGGAATCGCCGATTTCGGTACAATACAGACGTCCAATTGCTTGTTTTCCCCAGGATTCATGTCGAGCCAAGTTACTCCATCGACGGCGCCGGAGTCGAATTCCGCGAGTGCCAAGAAAGACGCCCAAATCGCGAAGCTCGATCAATTTGTATCGGGCCAGGTTCAAAAGGCTGCTGCCCACGTTCGTTGGGTGGAAGTCGCGACGCACCTGGCTCTGGCCGCGACCATTTTCCTTGCGTCGCTGCTCGTCTTTTGTGTCATCGACGCCTGGCTGCTTTCTTTCTCACCCATGTTCCGACTGGTCGCGTTAGTGGCGATCGTGCTTGGATGCCTGGGCTATGCCATCTGGAAAACCTTGCCCTTGTTGATTTTGAAGATCAATCCCGTCTACGCCGCGAAGATGATCGAAGATGCGCAGCCGGGACTGAAAAACAGCTTGCTGAACTATTTGACTTTGCGAAATGAGCGGGCCGATTCAGGTTCCAAGCCGCTTTCCAAAAACGTGATGCAGATGTTGCAGAATCGGGCGGCAACGGACATCTCGCAAACGCCGGTCGAGAATACAGTCGACCGAACCAAGTTGATTCGAATCGGATTTGTGCTGATTGGAATCATCTTGTTTGCCGGAGTCTACAAGTTGGTTTCGCCCAAGGATCCATTCCAATCGATCGCACGCTTGATGGCTCCTTTTGCCGACATTTCAACGCCTTCGCGAGTCCGGATTCAGGGAGTCGAGCCGGGAAATGTTGAAATCTATTTTGGTGAAACGGTTGAAATTTCCGCGACGATCAAAGGCCTTTCCGAGTCGGAGCAGGCGACGGTGATCTACTCATCCACGAATGATGAGATTCAGGATGCGGTACTTCCCCTCGAGGTCGATTCGTCCGGAAGGAAATACTTTGGGCGATTGACGACGGACAAGGGGTCAATCCAGCAGACGCTGCATTATTACGTGGTCGCGGGCGATACCCGATCGAACACCTGCGAAATCAAAGTCAGCCCGCGCCCGACCCTTTCCGTTGAATCGGTCGAATTGTCTCCGCCAAAGTACACGGAACTTCCCGCGATCAAACTCGAAAAGAAAGTCGAGATCGAAGGGCTTGAGGGCACCCGTGTCAAAATCAACGCGCTATCGAATTTGCCGATGGAGCGAGCGTGGATCGAATTGTTCCGGATAAATCCCGAGAACCCTGATGATATTACGATCGTTGAAGAACAAAAAATGGAGGTCGATGATCGTGACGCCACCGGAGAATTTGTGCTCCGGCTGCGGCGGAAGAAAGTGGAAGGCAAGCTTGAGGTCGAACCTGCCTTCACGCATTATCGACTCCAGTTTATTGCGCTCGATGGCAAGCAAACGGAACAGCCAACCCGTTATCCCGTCAAAGTCATTCCAGACCTGACTCCCGAGGTTGAGATTACCAATCCGGAAAGCCGGGAGTCGGAGCAGCCGCAAAACCGCGTGTTGCCTTTGATCGTTGCGGCTTCGGATCCGGACTTCAAGATCAGTTCCATGGAAGTCACGGTCGTTCATGGCGGAAAGAATCTCGTCAACCAAAAACTTCCATTAGGGGATCAGAATCGGATTGGTCGGGTCACCGGCAGCTTCCGATTTTTGCCCAAGAAGTTCGGTCTCAAGGCGGGTGACAAAGTCGTTGTTTTTGCAACGGCGTTCGACAATCGAATGTCGCCGATGAGCGGTTTGCCCGATCCGAATCAGGCTCGAACCAAAAATTACGAGATCAAGATTTTGCCGCCCGTGGTCAACGAGGATGGCGGAAACGGGGGAGACGATTCTGAAAATCCGGATTCGGACCCGAATGATGATTCCGACGGAAACAAAGACGAGAATCAAAACAACAAACCGAATGATAAACCTGAATCCAAGGACAAGAATTCGAAATCGAAAAATAAGGATTCAAAAAACAGCCAGTCGGGCGACGAGAAATCGGGAAAGCAGAACAACGACGATTCCAATCAGCGGCCCAAAGATGGCCAGAATGATTCCGATTCCAAGGATTCCAAGTCGGACACCAAGGACAAGGACGGCGGAAAAGGTTCGGAAAACAAGGACGATAATTCATCCAAAAAGAATTCGGACGAAAAGGGGGACGACGGGAAGACCGGCAACGACCAAAGTAAATCCGGAGACAAGCAAAACGATCGAAAGTCCAGCAAGAAATCCGATGAGAAAAACAAGAAGGGTGAAGCTAAAAAGTCCAAGTCCGACAACAAAACGAAGGGCAATAGTAACTCGAAACAAAAAGGCGCCGAAGAGGGCGAGAAGTCCCAGCAAGGCGGCGATGATTCAAAGAATGGCTCCGCCGAGAAAAATTCTGGAGGCAGCAAGTCCGACGAGAAAACGACGGACGAGGTTGGCGATAATCCAAATCGCTCCAATCAGAACGAGGATTCAGCAGCTGAAAACCGGGAGAACTCGCCAAGCCAGGGCGACGGTAATCCGGAAGACAAGCCGCTCGAAAAGAATGCTCACGAAGGTGAGAAGTTTGAAAAGTTGGATCAACTTCGGAAACGTGCAGAGCGCGAAAATCAAAATCGGAATCCAGATAACAACGCCACCGAAAATGGAAGCGATCAAGGGGACTCCGCAAACCCCGAAGAAAAGCCCGAATCAAAAGGAGATTCGGACAGAAAATCTGGCAAAGGCGACAACAAATCCGCCGATAAAGCGGGTGACAAAAAAGGCTCAGATGACAAGGCCGGCGGCAACAAAGGAGCCGACAAGAAAGGAGCCGACAAAAAAGGTTCCGATAAGGCCGGAGACAAAAAAGGCAAGGGTGACACGAAGGGCAAAGGTGGAAACAAAGGAACCGACAGCAAGAAATCGGATAGCAAGAATTCCGACAAGATGAATTCGAAGGACAAAGGGAGTTCCGACAAAGCGGAACCTAACAAAGGCAACGCGAAGGATCCTGACTCGGATAAGTCAAACAAGGGTGGAGGCGACAAGAAGAGCGACTCAAAAGGCGATAACAAGAATCGCGACACGAAAAACCCTGCCGGCAAAGATACAAACGGTGACAAGGGCAAAGGAAAAGGGCAAAACAAAAAGAACTCTCAAGAGACGTCCGACAAGAACAGTGACAGCGCCGGTAAGAGTGATGACGCTGGTAAGTCGGACGGATCGAAAAAGAAAGGTTCCGACAAAGGGAATTCAAAAGACGGGAGCGCCAAAAAAGGAGAGGGCGGCAAGCAGGGCGATTCCAAAGAGTCGAAATCTGGCGACAAAAGTGCTTCGGATTCGAAAGGCGCCGACACCAAGAAATCAGATGAAGGCGGCAAGAAGTCGAATGCTCAGAAAAGTGATGGAAGCAAAAAAGGCAAAGCCGGCGAGAATGGCAGCAAAGGTAAGAAGACGGAGAACAAAGACGGAGCCAAATCAGAGAGCGCCAAACAGGGGGATGAATCGGGAGCCGAATCGAAGGGCGAACCCAATTCGGAAAACCAAAACAACGACAAGAACAATCGGGCCAAGAGTGCGAACCGTCGACCGGGCACAGGCCAGCGTTCGGGCAATGGGGATCAAAGCAACGCCGACCCGGTTCCCGAAGACCAATTGACCGAAGAGCAACGAGCCAACCTGGAATACACGAAAGAAGTTACGGACCTTGCGCTTGAGTATTTGGAGAATCAAAAGCAGGATCCCGATCCCGAGATGTTGAAGCAAATGAACTGGACCAAGGAAGAGATGAACCAGTTCCTCGAGCGTTGGAAGAAAATGAAGCAGAATGCCAATTCCGACCCCGTCAATTCGCAAAAGGATTACACGGACAAACTTCGAAGCTTGGGTTTGAAGGATCCACGAATCAAGCTGAAGGATCAGGTCAAATCCGATGCCGTGAAGGGATTGAACGAGGACGGCTCCGTGTTAAAGGCACCACCGGAATACGCGGAGGAGTATCACAATTTCCAGAAATTCCGAAATCAGACGGATTCGAAACGCGCCAAGCGTCGTTAAACTTCCCGTGGATTCCCCGGATTCAGGCAAAACGCGGTTTTGCGATGGGTGTGGGTGATCAAGTCGTTAACACGGGGGGCGTGCTGGTCTCCCCGATAGGACTCCTGCTAACACTCCCTGGCAGGATGTGCTATGGCAAGATGTGCTCTGGCAAGATGTGCTCTGGCAAGATGTGCTCGGGCAAGTATCCCGTTTACGAAGCTCGGGGGGCGTTACGGGCCACTCGTTTAACCCGTCAAATCTTGGACGCGGCCGAAAATGTCTCGGCCAGAGACCGCGTAAGTGCTTGACGCCCTTGAGCCCCGCCGATAACCAAGGGTATATTTTTAGGCCACAGCCACCGAATTCGCTCGACTTTATCACGTTCATGGGTGGCGAATTGAGTGCACAATCGATTATGACGGCCGAATCGGGCGCGAACCCAAAATCGCGCAAGTGAGGCGATGAATTCCGGCCTTCCACATTGGTTTCGCCGATTAAAATACTTCTTCTGGCAAATCTTTGACGCTCGCGTTTTCGTTGGCGAACCAGTTACCAACAGCCTGACGTAGAAACGTTGACTTCGCGTTCTAATTCCTTTCCATCCAGTTCTCCATGTCCAAAACCAAAAAACAGAGTTCCGATTCGGACAAAAAAGGGAATTCGGAAAAGCGGGTTCCGATGATCGAAGCGGAGCGGCTTTCCAAATTCTATGGCATTTTCGCGGCCACCCGAGACGTCTCGTTCAAAGTATACGAGGGCGAAGTTGTGGCTTTCCTTGGGCCCAACGGGGCTGGGAAAAGCACCACGATGAAGATGCTCACCGGGTATCTATCACCCTCGGAAGGTCGCGCACGGATTGCTGGATGCGATATGTCGTCTCAGCGTCTTAAAGGGGCGCAGCGGTTGGGGTACCTGCCGGAAAAGGGGCCGCTTTATTTTGACATGACTCCTTATTCCCTGTTGGACTTTGTTGCCGAAGCCCGCGGGATGAAAAAGAAAAAGAAACTCGAACAGATTCAATATGTCGTTGACCTTTGCAGTCTTGGCAGTGTTATTCACAAGCCGATTGGAAAGTTGTCAAAAGGTTACAAGCAGCGGGTTGGTATGGCGCAGGCGTTGATCCACGAACCCGAAGTTTTGATTCTCGATGAACCGACTTCCGGCTTGGACCCGAACCAGATTCAGGGTGTTCGTGAAACCATGAAGAAACTGGGGCAGGAAAAAACGATCCTGCTGTCGACGCATATTTTGCAGGAAGTCGAAGCCATGGCCGACCGCGTGATCCTGATCAACGAAGGTCGAAAAGTTTATGACGGTTTGCTGGAAGATCTTGATCCGATGAACAAGGGACTCGATGCGGTCTTTGGTGAGTTGACGGGTTACGGCCGCGAAGGAGAAGAAGAATAGACATGATTGGTCAAACAGAAACACAGACGGGACAGGACGATGCGCTCGTCCTACAGCTTGTCGAATTCGCACTGATGATCGGCATCGATATGTTGTTCGTTGCCGTCCTCGTTCTGGTCATGCTTCCTTTGGGCATGTACCGCTCCGCGGCATTCGCGGTAATGAAGCGAAACTTTGTCGGCTACTTTTCGAATCCAACCGGCTACGTGTTCTTGTGCCTCTTCGTGCTTTTGACGGCGTTTGCTGCGTTTTGGCCACACGAGTTTTTTACCGCCAACCTTGCGAATTTTGATCAGCTCAACAAATTTCTTCCCTACATCATGCTCGTGTTCATTCCCGCGATCACGATGAGCATTTGGGCAGAAGAGCGCCGCCAGGGAACGGACGAGCTACTGCTGACGTTCCCAGCCAGAGACTTTGATATCGTGATTGGCAAATACTTTGCGGCAGTCCTGGTGTTTACCGTTTCTCTCTTGTTTTCTCAGCTGTCCAATTATGCCGTTTTGATCGCGATGACGGGTGGGCAGCTAGATACCGGACTGTTGTTCTCGACCTACCTTGGATATTGGTTCATCGGAATCGCGATGCTGGCCATCGGGATGGTCGCTTCCTTCTTGACCAACAACTTGACGATTGGATTTATCTTTGGGGCGGCATTCAATGCTCCGCTTGCGTTTTTCTCCAATGCGGACGTAATCGTTTCCAATTCCAAGGCCGTCAGTGTGCTTTATGACTGGAGCCTGCTGCAGCGTTTTGAGCCCTTCGGACGTGGGCTGATTGCCATTGCTTCGGTGATCTATTTCATGGGCATCGTGATGCTTGGTGTTTATCTCAGCCTGGTTCTGATTGGCCGGCGTCACTGGATGGGCGGCAAGGACGGATCCAACTTGCTGGGCCACTACGTGATTCGTACGGCCCTGTTTGTTGTCATCGCGATCACTTCCGTGTTGGTGGCACAATATAGTCCGCTCAACCGATTGCGACTGGACGTCTCGGCCGAACAGGTCAGTACCCTGGCAAGTGAGACGCGCGATCAATTGACCGACGCGTCCAACCCGGCATTGGAAGATCAAATCACCATTGATTGTTTCATTAGCGATAACATCCCAACCGATTACGTTCAAACCAAATACAATTTGATCAACCGCTTGCGGGAATTCGACGCCCTCGGCGGATCCAAGATCAAGGTCAATCTGGTGACGGGAATTTCACCCGTTGGCAAAGAGGCAAGTCGAGCCCAAAAGCGTTTTGGAATTCGGCCCGTTCCGGTTCAAGTGATGGCCCGTGGTTCGCAGCGAACCGAAAATGTGATTCTTGGTGCTGCGTTCACGAGCGGTTTGGACCGGATCGTGATTCCATTCTTCGATTATGGCAATGCGGTTGAATACGAATTGTTGCGTTCGATCAATACGCTGAAACAGGATCGCCGCAAAACGATCGGCGTGGTTTCCACCGACGTGATGCCTTTTGGTGAACGCCTTCGAGCCGGTAACCGAACCATCACGATTCCACGGATGCTGTTCATTGATGAGATCAAGAAGCAGTACAACGTTGAGATGGTCGATGCCACTTCGCCCATCGAAATGTGGATGGACGATGGTGAGAGTGTATCGTCGACGGATCGCAAACGCCGTTACGACGTGCTGCTTGTCATCCAGCCCTCAAAGATGTCTCAGGCGGAGCTGGACAATCTGGTTGCCGCGGTTCAAACCGGTCAGCCAACCGCAATCTTCGAGGACCCGGATCCATTTCTCTACAAATTCATCCCCAATCAAAACTCGACGCCGCAGCCTTACATTTTCGGCACCGCCATGGGGCGGTTTCTTGGACGTCGCGGCAGCAATCCGCGTGATGTGGCCGATATCGACCGGTTGTACAACGTTCTGGAAATTTCGACCCAGGGGAGTGTGATCCCGGTAAAAAGAACGGCGAACGGCGAGCCGGAAGATCAGTTTGTTCCGGCAAGCGTGGTATCGGATGTTCCCAACGATTACCGTTCTGACATTTTTGAACGGGATGAATATGTTCTGGTCAAAGACACCATTTCCGTGGACCGCTTCTCGCCGGAGGATGAGATCACTCAAAGTATCAACGAAGTGATGTTCATGAAGCCGGCTTCGATCAACGCGCAGCCAAATTCGACTTTGGAGATTGTGAATCTCGTGAATTCGGCGGCGGAGTCCTGGCTTTGGGTCCCGACGCGTCAGATTGACAAATCGCCGAACCGGCAGAAGGAACGCATGCTTGCGGCGAGGATCTCCGGCAAGAACAAGGCCGGCAGCGAAATCAATGTTGTCTATGTTTCGGATATCGACTTTATCCATAACAACTTCGTGAACACTCGAAACCGGCCAAGCCAAAGCGGTGAAAAACTGCAAATGGAAAATATTCAGTTTGGAATGAATATCATTGACTCCCTGGCGGGCGAAACGTTTTATTTCGACATTCGAAACCGCAAGATTCGGCATTCAACTTTGGCCCGAATCGGGGCACTGACGAAAGACGCCTGGGACGATTTCGATGAACAAGCCAGTGAGTTGGACAAAGACTTTGCCAAGACTCGCCGACAATTGATTGACGAAGTGGAACTGACGACTTCGGCCATCAAAAATGAAATTCGAAAAATGGAAGAAGATCAGAAGCAGAACAAGACCATCGATACGGGAGTGCTTCGTCAAAAGAAAAACCTGGTTGAGCAGATTCAACGGGAAAATGCGACGCGAATTCAAAATCAACTTCAAGCGCTGCAGGAAGAGATTTTGGAGACTCGCCGCGAGTTTTATCTTGAATCGGAAACTCGAATTCAGGATGCGCAAAATCAGTACAAATTGGCCGCCGTTACCTATCCGGCGATTCCGCCTTTGCTCGTTGGTTTGATCGTATTCGTTCGCCGCCGTTTGAAAGAGCGTTCCGGAATCTCAAAGGCTCGAAGACTCAAGTAGTTTTGCCATTTGGCATATCGTTTTTGGAGGAACAAGTTGTCCAGACATTTTCAAACCACGTTGATTGTCGCTGGCATCGCACTGGCGACCACGATGTTGGCCTTTGCCTACTATCCTTGGCAAACGGTTGACCAGTCCAAGGTCGTGGGTGAATCGAACTTGTTTGAAGATTACGACACATCCAAGGTCCGCAAGATCGAGATCACACGCTTGAATGCGGAAAACCAGCTTGAACAGCTGGTGCTGCGGAAGAAACGAGATGTCTGGTCATTGCCGGCAAAAAATGGATATACGGCAGACAATATCCGTTTGATTGCCCAAGTCACCAATTGCCTGAACGACATGTTGATCCAGGATATCGTGGATGAAAATGACGAAAAGGAGAACGACCCTCGGGCAAAGGGAGTTCTCGATCCGGAAGAGTCGATCGGAAAAACGGAAGGCGTCGGGGCAAAGGTTAAGCTCTTCGACCGGAATGACAAAGAAATCGGAAGCTTGATTGTCGGTGCCCAGGAAGGCGAAAAGAACGACTTGCAGCAAGGCGAAAAGACCAAGCATTTTGTGCGTCTGCCCGGTCAGCCGGATATCTACCTGGTCGATTTTGACAAACGAATCATGGCGACCGATTTTCGCAGTTGGATCAACCCTGACTTGATGCGTCTCAGCGAGCAGGGAGGGCAATCCCCCAAGCGATTGACCATCGAAAACTACGTGATCAACTCGGAAACCTTCACGGACAATATTCCAAACAATGAGACGCCCAATCGAAAATTCACGACAAGCGTGATTCTGTTGGACGCGCGGAATTTTTCCTGGGGCACCGAAAAGTTGCTGGTTCCCCAGGGCAAAGAGCTGGTGGACTTGATGAAAATCGGGCAGCCCAGACTGGCTCCCAATTCGATGGCAATGATCCTGCCTCCGCTGGTGCAGATTCCGATCCTCGATGTGGTCGCCAAGCCGACGGCCGTCGCGGAAAAATTCAATCAAAGTTCGATCAAGTTGAAGCCGGGTGACCTGAAGGATTTTGATACCGCCGGGTTCCGTGTTGCGGAAGACGGACACGTTCAGGGACTTCGTGGTCGAATGATCTTGGAAACCAGTGCCGGAATTCGTTTTTACATCGTTTTCGGTGGCGTCACCGCCGGACGCAAATCAACCTCGTTGAATCGATACGTCATCATTTATGCCGAGGGGAACCTTGGTAGTTTCAACAAGCCCAAGGAACTGACCGAGGCTGAAAAAGCAGATCAGGCGAAAGTCGGAGATTACAAGAAGGCGTTGCAAAAGTATGAAAGTCAAGTTTTGGTCAACCGAAACATGACGGTCGATTTCAATAAAACACTTGCGAAATGGGTTTTCCTCGTCGATGACGGAGTGATGCAGCGATATATGCCCGAATTGGATCAGGCCTACCTTCGGTCGTCACTTCCTGAGCTGAATAACAATCCCAAGCCCTCCGACGACAAAAAGGGCGAAGGCAACAAGGACGAAGGCAATAAGGGTGCGGGAAAGGCGAATGGTGAACCTGGCAAACAGGGCCCTTCGAAAGCGGGCCCTTCGAAAGCGGGCGGCTCCAAAAAAGGTGGCTCGGAAAAGGTTCAGGACCCCAAAAAATCGCCGGCAACCAAAGCCAAAGGCAATTTGAAAAACGAAGAAAAAAAAGCGAAGAAAGGCGCGGATAAAAGCGCCACGGGCGAGAACAAAAACAAATAACTTCGCAGCCTTGGGATTCCAGGGCCCATCGCGATTGCCTGTTCTGCATTTCTGCGCTCTCGCGAATCAATTGGTTTCCAAGATTGGATAAATCTGTTCGAATACAGCAGGTGACATGTCCAGTCTTTTTTTGTTGGGGGAAACCATGGCTTCACCGTACCCAGATCCAAAACCACATCCGGGCGGAACCGTATACGTTCAGCAGCCGCCTCCCACCAATACGATGGGAACACTTGGTTTCGTATTCTCAATCCTGGGGCTATTTTCCTGTGGATTGTTTTCCGTGATCGGCTTGTTACTGAGCTTCATTGGTTTGTTCAAAGAACCGCGTGGCATGGCAGTCGCCGGATTGATCATCAACCTGGTTGGTTCTTTCTTTTTCGCCTTTGTCGGAGTTTTTCTCGTCATTGGTTTGGTCGGAATGATCATGACCTTGATGGGAATTGCAGCGGTTGGAACCATGGCTTTGGAGCATATCGCCCAGTATCAACCTTTGTCCGAAGCCCAGCAACATTTGGTTTCCGAATGGGACGGGAATGGAATACCGACCGAGCAGGAAGGCAATGACTTGCTTAAGGGAAAAAATGACACTTGGGGAAATCAAATCCGTTATGAAACGGACGGTTCGACTTACACATTGATTAGCGCCGGCCGCGACGGCGTGATTGACACCTCGGACGACATTCCTTTCGGTCCATTCAGCGAGATGATTCCTTACGATATGAATCAACTGCCCGATGATGTGCAAAAGCGACTCGAAGAAATCGAGAAGAAGCACAAAGAGCAGATGGAAAAGATGGGGCCTCTCGGAGACGAGGATGACGAGAGCAAGGCCGTCGGCGAAGACGCCGAAGCGAAGAGTAGCAGTTCGGGCGGAAAAGGCGAAGAAAGCGCGGATCCAAAGAAAAGTAAAAAAGCGGGTGAAGGCGGATAGCGTTGGAAATGAATGCGCGCGAATTCAATTTTGACGGTTTGGTTGGACCCACACACAACTACGCGGGCTTGTCTTACGGAAACGTCGCATCGACGTCCCATCGGAATCTGGCATCTAGTCCGAAGCAAGCGGCGCTTCAAGGCTTGGCGAAGATGCGCCGATTGACGGACATGGGAATCGGGCAAGCCGTGCTGCCTCCACTTTTGCGCCCACGGATTCCATTCCTGAGGCAACTTGGATTCTCCGGCTCGAGGCAAGAATTGATCGAGAGCGTCGCCAGGCACCAACCCACGCTGTTGGCCTGTGCTTACAGTGCCTCCTGTATGTGGACGGCCAATGCGGCAACCGTTTCTCCGTCGGCAGATTGCAGGGACGGAAAAACTCATTTGACCGTGGCGAATCTCAGCTCCGGGATGCACCGATTCATTGAAGCGGAAGGAACTCAGCAGGTTCTCGAGTCAATTTTTGCGAACAGCGACCGTTTTGTGGTCCACCCTGCCCTTCCTGGCACCAGCGGTCTGAGTGACGAAGGTGCCGCGAATCATACTCGGTTGTGTGCCGAATACGGTGCGGCAGGTGTCGAGATGTTTGTATTTGGTCGGAGCGCGCTTGATCGATCGATCAAAGAGCCAAAAGAATTTCCCGCTCGCCAGACGCTTGAGGCCAGCGAAGCGGTTGCAAGATTGCATGGGCTGGATCCGCAGCGATGTGTTTTTGTGCAGCAGAATCCGACGGCCATTGATGCAGGCGTGTTTCACAATGACGTGATCAGTGTCGGCAACCGCAATGTCCTGCTTTGCCATGAAATGGCTTTCGAAAACCAGGGAGATGCGCTGGCCGAAGTCAGCGAAAAGTTTCATGACCTGACCGGGGATGAACTACTGGTTCACGAAGTCAAGCTGGAAGACTTGTCGCTGGAAGATTGTGTCCGAAGTTACCTCTTCAATAGTCAGTTGATTTCGCGCGACGACGGGACCATGGTCTTGATTTGCCCGATTGAAAGTCAGGAATTGGAATCGGCCCGCCGCGCGGTCGAACGCATTGTTTCGGATGTCGAACCGATTCAGGAAGCCGTTTTCATGGATCTGCGGCAAAGCATGAATAACGGAGGTGGCCCCGCCTGTTTGCGACTGCGTGTTTGTTTGAACGACGCAGAACGCGCCGCTGTTTTGCCCAAGGTGCTGTTCGATGAGAATCTTTATGCGACGTTGGGCGATTGGGTTAGTCGCCACTACCGCGAAGAGCTAAGGCCGGATGAACTTGCCGATCCTCGACTGCCAATCGAAGTCGATGCCGCGTTCGTCGAGTTGGCCGACATCCTTTCGATTCCTTTGCTGGCGATTTCCGAAGCCAATGATTGAATCGGCCTTGATTCATCTCCCTTGGCCGAAAGTCACCAATCAAATTTCTCCCCGGGCACCCTTGGCCCCTCACCAATACGTTTTCAAAACAAATACTGGATAATCCGTCAACTTCGCGCCGCGCTACAAGCACGAAGCGCAAGCGAGTGGTTCCAACGCTCACTCTCTCCCGTGTTCGCTCATTTCCCGCTCGAACACTGAGTACGCCAATTCATGGACAAAGCGATTAACTTCGCGCCGCGTTACAAGCACGAGGCGCAAGCGAGTGGTTCCAATACCGACCCCTCCCCGTCAAGCGTCTTTCCCGCTCGAACACTGAGAAAGCCACAAGCGCGCGTCAACTCTTTTGAGACGCGTCGTTTGAACCTGCTTTTGACGATTCGCTGACGGATTTGTCCCGGGCGTATACCACAAAAATTGTCAGGCCAATGCCGAGCAAAATTCCGATGGAAAGCACGGCCACCAAAGACCAGGGCGCGTACTTGCCTTCGATTCCGGTCGTAAAATTGGTGCCAAAGATTGCACAGAGTGTCGCAATTGGAAAGAAAAATGCTGCAAAAAGGTTCAACTTGTGCGCGGACTTGGCCATGCGGTTACTGATTTCATTTTGCATTTCGGCTTCACGTGCCATGGCGAAATCCATCCCATTCTTCGCGTCTGCATTCAGCAGTTCAGCCGCTCGTTCCAAGTTGACGGCGTCATCCCGAATGTCAATCAACTCGCGATCCATTGGTACGGCCTTGCGTGCTTCCTGGAGCGCCGCTGACATATTTCGAATCGTGCGTTTTAGCGGAGTCACTTGCTGGAGCACCACAAAAAACTCTTTGGCGCCTTCCGCTTTTCTTTCCAGGCTTTCGCATTGATCAATTGCTTTTTCATAATCCTGGATGTGCTGATGCAATGCGCGAATCCCATTGCCGCGGGTCGTTGACTCCCAACTTCCATCTGGTTTGCGCCAAAAGAATCGTCCCTTACGTGAAACGTCTTTGGGGTTGGGCGGATCATGAAGAATCACCAATAAGTGGCCTTCGGATTCCATGATTCGCTGGCGGCCCACATCATGCCCCAGCCTTTGACGGAAGATCTCAGGAAGTTCCCAGTTATCAGGTAAGCTCATTTGAATCGGCACCGGTCGTGAAACAGTTTCCGGTCAATCTAAATGAGCGCTAGCGCAATTACAATTCGCGGGTCGGTTTTGATGCGGAATTCCCCCCCATCAAGATTTCGATTTCCCGGACTTGATGATTCATCCAACCGAAGCCAAAAGCTCGAGACCGTTGAAGGGGTTCGGCGGCTCTTGCAAAAGACGCGTCGCTTCTCTTGGGAAGTACCAAGCTGGGCGTCCAATCGACCGGACGCCAGTTGCTATTCCGTTTCTTCTCCGCAGATATAACCTCGCCAGCTGTCGAGCTGTTCCTGGGTCATGCTGTTTGGCCGTTGGATTTCCTGTTTAAACGGATTGTGGTCGCCGACTTGAACCGTAACTTGAAGACGCCCATTTTCCTGATAGCCAAAAGAAACCTCGACGGGTGTACCAACTGGCAGTTTCTCCGGGATATCCCAGATCGAACAGCGGCCAACTTGCGAGCAATGCTGTGGCGCCGGGCTTTCACCTTCCACGATCTGAACGAGGATCGATTCCTGGTCGGGGCGATGGGTTTTGAATACCCGTTTGCCGACGACCGGAAGTTGCGTATTTCTTGGAATGATGGTGACGACACGGCCTTCGCCCGTTTCGATGTCCTTGGCGATCACACCAAGTGAATGCGAATTCACGTTCTTGATTCGCGGCTTGAAATCAAGTGCCTTCAAATCATCCAGCAGGATTCCCGCGCGGATTGCCGCGCCGTGAGCGACGGCTTCATCTGGCGAAAGCGATTCGTCCAACTTTTTGCCGGACAATTCCATCAGCATTTCACGAACCATGGGCATGCGTGTGGAACCTCCGACCAGCAAAACCCGATCGATGTCATTCCAGGTCATTTTTGCTGCTTGAAGCGTTGAACGCGTTGTGAATGCGGTGCGTTCAACGAGATCAATCGTCATTTCTTCGAATTGTTCTTTTGTGACTTCGATTCGTTTTGACTTGTTGCCGCAGGCACAAGAGATCGAAGCCTTGTCGCGCGTCGAGAGCGTCTCCTTGGCGTCCTGGCAATCACGCAACATTCTGCCAAGTGATTCGTCGAATTCGCGTGGGTCCAGGCCATGTTCGCGAATAAACTCCGAAGCGCAATAATCGACCAGTCGATTATCCCAATCGCGTCCGCCAAGTTTATAATCTCCATCGGTCGCGATCGTGCGAAACTGGTCGCCGTGGATTTCCATGACCGTGACGTCGAATGTTCCACCTCCCAGATCGTAAACCAATGCCCGTATTTTCTGATCGGCTTTTCCCTGTTCGTTGAGGAACCCCTGTTTGACCCCGTAGGCAACGGCAGCCGCGGTCGGCTCATTGATGATGTCGATCACATCGAGCCCGGCAATGTAGCCCGCATCCTGGGTGGATTTTCTTCGCACTTCATCAAAGTACGCTGGCACCGTCACAACGGCTTTGTCAAACTCTCCGATCTTGGTCGAGGCGTCTTTGCAAAGCTTGTGCAAAATCCAGGCTTGAAATGCTTCCGGTGGATAGCGACGTCCTTCGATAACTTTGTCGTAGACGCGCTGACCGACCTGACGCTTGGGCGACTCCGCAATTTTTTTCAAATCGGTGGACATGGCTTTCGCCGCTTCCTTACCGATGATTGTTTCGGCACCGTCAATCATGACCAGGCTGGGCGTCAGCAAATCACCCTCCGTATTGGGAACCGTTTCCGGACGGCCAGTGGCATTCAGGTAAGCGACGACCGAGTAAGTGGTCCCGAGGTCGATGCCGACGGCAAGTTTTTTCTTCGTTGAATTCATGGATAGGTGTTTATGTTTCAAATCAAAATGGGTCGACGATTGTCGACCGTTGCATTCATATTTTTCCTAACCAAAAGATTAGGAATAACCGATTTGTTTTTCGACCCGAATCTCGGGCGATGGGTGTCTCCTTCTATTTTAGCTTACCGAAACAGTTTTTGTTTCGCCGCATACTGAAACCCTACTGCGCTTCCGGATTTTTCGAGAACGACGCCAAAAACCCGAGTGGCAACGGATTGGTGAAACGTTGCCGGTCCAGGAAACTTTCGGATTCAGGCAAGAAAAATGGCAGTAGAAAAAAACCTTTGAAGTTCTACGATTAACGACCGATGACTAACTGATGCATGGATTGCCATCAACTTCACGGATGTCGTTCTTGATCCGTTTTCTTTTTGAAAGGGCCATTCATGTCTATCGATTGGATGCATTCCCTGATCGTAGTCTCTTTCGTGACGCTTTGGGCGTTGATTGGGCAATTTGCAATTGCCCGTCCATGACGCTTCTCAAGCGATGACAAAGCTCTCCAGGAACTCGGAGTTTCAATTCATTCCTTGATGTCTGTGCCTCACCTAAGTCGATAGTCGCGTCCGGAAACCGCGGAATCATTGACGAAATTGCATGGCGTTTTGGACGAATTGAGCCGATGGTGGCCGGACGTTTTTCCCAAGTTTCGTCCGTATGGTCGAGTCGGACCGGTTTGTGATATCTTAGGGATTGCGTAGGAATCAGCCCCAGGTCAAAGGATCTGCCGATTCAGGTTTCGTGGTTTTGCCTTGAGATCGGTGGGATATTGCAAACTTGTCCGAACCATCGTCATCTCGAAATCAGAATCCGGAAAGTGCCGGTCTAAGTACTTCCGATGCCGGTGATTGGGATAGGTTTCGCAAGAATCGTCGGCGGAAGCTGATCCTTCCACTCTTCCTTTTTTTCGCCACGATCGGTTCCACATTCTGGGTCGGAATCACGACTTGGGATCCCACTGGGCCATTTGGTGATTGGTTTACGACCGGAAATTCGGAAGTGTTTTTCGCGCAGGTCCGTGAATTGACGGTGCGCAACTGGTCGCAGGGCTTGATTTACGCGGCGTGTGTTTTGGCGATTCTGCTCGTACATGAGCTTGGGCATTTCATCGCCACCATCATTTATCGCATACCAGCGACCGCCCCCATATTTCTACCTTTCCCGTTCAACCCGATTGGCACGCTCGGGGCAATCATCGCAATGCAAAGTATGGTTGCCAATCGGAAACAGATTTTTGACATTGGAATCGCAGGGCCCTTGGCGGGTTTGGTTGTTGCGCTTCCGATCGCATTTATCGGAATTGCTCAGCTTGATCTTACGGTTCCCGGAAGAGGAAGCCTGGGATTCGAATGTCCCCTGCTTTTTCGATGGATGATCGGTTGGATGGGAGTCGAGGGTTATGTGCCAGGGCAAGCCATTTGGCTCAATCAACTTAATCCGTATTTTGCTGCCGCCTGGGTCGGGTTCTTGATCACGGGGCTCAACATGTTTCCTGTCGGGCAATTGGATGGGGGGCATGTAACCTACACGCTTTTCGGAAAATACTCCTACTACGTTGCCGACGGCGCCATGGTGCTTTGGATTGCATTCATGATCTATTTTCAGTCGGGCATTCTGATCCTGATGGTGATCTTGCTGATCATTTTTGGGACCCACCATCCGCCAACGGCCAATGACAAGATCAAATTGGGCTGGTTTCGAATGACGCTTGGGATTTTGTCTCTTTCGATTCCCGTGCTTTGTTTTCCACCCAAAGTGTTCAGCTTTTCGTTTTAGCAATTTGCGGGTGTGACAAACATCAAGTTGGCAGGCTATGCAAACTTTGAGGGCAGATTCCTGCCCCTCCCGGCAATGATTGGCGGAAAGCTTCCATTCGTTCCATTCGGTCCTGCGACATTATCTTTCCGATTCACGTTGGCCACAGCTTAAGTTCTTGAAAGCTGCCAAGGGTTTGAGCAAAATGTGGGCTCAACAAACGAAATCAATAAACAGATATCCGTAATATTTTGGAGATTGGAATGGCCCGGCCTGTAACCCTTTTCACCGGACAATGGGCAGACTTGAGCATTGTCGACATGGCCCGAAAGACAAGTGAATTCGGCTATGACGGAATCGAGCTTGCCTGTTGGGGCGATCATTTCGACGTGGCTCAAGCCTTGAGCGACGACGGTTATTGCAAGCGACATCGTGAGATGCTGGAAAGCAATGACTTGAGCTGCTATGCAATCAGCAGCCACCTGGTTGGGCAAGCCGTCTGTGACAATATCGATTCTCGTCACCAGGCAATCCTGCCCGAATACGTTTGGGGTGATGGCGACCCAGCCGGCGTGAACGAACGCGCGGTGAAGGAAATGATGGACACAGCGAGGGCGGCAGAAAAGTTTGGCGTCGAGATTGTCAACGGATTTACCGGTTCCAGCATTTGGCACATGCTTTACTCGTTCCCGCCGACTCCGGAATCGATGATTGAACAAGGTTTCGAACAGTTTGCCGAGCGATGGAATCCAATCTGTGATGTCTTTCGTGATTGCGGCGTACGATTTGCGTTGGAAGTCCACCCCACGGAGATTGCGTTTGACATTTACACTGCCCAGCGCGCATTGGCGGCGCTGGACAATCGTCCAGAGTTCGGATTCAACTTCGATCCGAGCCATTTGATTTGGCAGGGCGTTGACCCGGTTGAGTTCATTCGAGCTTTTCCGAATCGGATTTACCATGTCCACATTAAGGACGCGGCGACGACTTTGGATGGACGAAGCGGTATTCTTTCCAGCCATTTGAACTTCGGTGACCACCGTCGCGGTTGGGACTTCCGTTCACCCGGACATGGCGATGTGCAATTTGGTGAAATCATTCGTGCTCTGAATGACATTGATTACCAGGGTCCGCTTTCGGTTGAGTGGGAGGATTGCGGTATGGATCGTGAGTATGGTGCAGAAGATGCGTGCACCTTTACCCGCGGCATTGACTTCAAGCCAAGTGCGAGAGCCTTTGATGCGGCATTTGAAGAAGGATAATGGATCGCGCGTCTTCCGACGTGAAAATTAATCTGTTTGCTACAATCACCCGAAGACGTTGCTCTTCGGGTTTTTTGTTTTTGAGGGGAATGCATGATTGCTTCCAACAAAATTATTGGCTTGCGCAAAGATGTTCCAAGTGCGACGATCATTTTGCAGCGACCGGACTGCCGCAACGCTTTGAATCGGACCATGGTCGATCTTCTGATTGAGGCTTTTGAAGATTTTCAGCAAGAACGAAAGGTGCGCGCCCTGATTTTGACGGGCTCGGGCCAGTCGTTTTGCAGCGGTACGGATCTTCGTGAGATTCAGCAAACCCGCGAAGAAAAGGAAGCCCTGGATATTTGGTACCGCGACGTGAATCGGCTCCAGGAACTGATCGAAATCATGCTTCGGTTTCCCAAGCCGATCATCTGTGCCATTCATGGACCGGCCATGGGCACCGGATTGGCATTGGCGTTGGCGAGCGACATCGTGATCGCGTCTCGAAACGCATCCTTCGCCATGCCCGAAGGTCAGGTAGGACTAACGGCGGGAATCACCGCGCCACTGCTTGCGTTTCGTCTTGGGATGACCAATGCTGCGAGCTTGTTGTACACCGGACAGCCAATGGATGCGGAGTCAGCCCAACGTGTCGGACTGGTCCAGAATCTGGTCGAAGATGATATGGTTTGGGTTCAGGCCCATGAGATCGCAAAGCAATGCGCGGGCAATGCGATTCAGTCGGTTCAAATGACGAAGCAGCTGCTGAACGAAACGGTTGGTGAAAATTTATTCACGCAACTGAGCATCGGCGCAGCCAATATGGCAACTGCGAGAACGACCGACATCGCCGCCCAGGGAATCGAAGCCTTCTTTGACAAGAAACCAATGGAATGGGATTGATTAGTCCCCTCGCCATTCTTCTTCACTGAGTTGCTTCCAGCGCGAGTTGCCCGTTCGTTTGACCTTTCGCTGATAGACGGTTCGCACTTCTTCCGAGTGAACGACGTGTTTTTGAATATGGAATTCGTAGTCGCGTCGAATGCCGACGTTTTGTACTGCGGTTTGGACTTGTACCGCGAGCGAGTCGAGTTCCTCTGCGTCTGAGACATCAAACCATTGAAACTCAACGAAGAATTCATCGTTGCCGTCGAAATAGATATCAACGTTTTCAATTCCCATGTTCAGACCGGCCTTGGTAGCAAAATCCTGGAACGCGGTTCTTAACTCATCGTGGTAGTCGAGGACTTCCTGCGGCAAAGGCTCGGGATCTTCGGCATTTCCGGCCAAGTAGGCGAAAGAACAATTCAGGTAGTTCATCGAAGCCTGTGGTGTCTGGAACCATGAGAGGAGGGATCATTTTGAGCCAGATTTGATTCGGCTTCCAATGTGGTAACTATGACACGTCGTGCAAGAATTACTGGCCGAGTTTTTTTGATGGCAGCTTATACAATTTGATTTCAGTATTGGTTTGAAATTACTGACTGCGTGACTCGCGTCGCGACCAACGAAGCTTTGGGCGTTTGGCTGCTCCAGGTTGAGCTCGTGACAGCTTTGACAATCAGCCGTTTGAGAAAGCATAAGGTGAGGCCGGTGCGAGAAATGGGTCCACTGGCGAATCAGCGGGTCACGGTATTTTGATTGCCAATTGACCTCCGCGACTTCAGAACCGGGCGTTTGGTCGACCGTATGGCAACTTGTGCAATTGCCCGAAGCCGTTGGAGCCAGAAGTTGACCGATAAACGAATCTGATTTCGTTGCAGACCATTGGGTTGCAACTTCCGTTAGCCCTTTCAAAAACGGATCCGCGTGCCCGAGAGGTTGATACCGGAGTGAATAGGATTTTCGGTCCAGATACCAAATCCCCTTCTTCTGGCGACGCGACTTTTGAATGGCATCCAATAGATCTTCCACGGACGCTGTCTGTCTTGGCGGTTTGGCTTGACTCGACCCTTCGGGACCCCTTGGCGGCACGGTTTTGGTGGTGGAGCTGGGGTCAGACAATGGAGGCGGTGGAAGCGTCGGATTTTTTTGTTTGCTTGGCTGCTTGGTATCGCCGCTTTGGCTTTGCTTGGATTCAAGCAGATCGGCCAAGGGGTTGTTCGACAACCACTCGTCCTTCTCGGCATTCGATTCGGTCTTGTTTTTTTCCTGCTTATCCTGGAAGAAGCGATTGGGAATGGTCCCGTCAATTGCTGGACTCAATCCGCGCTTCGAATTCGAGCCCTTTTCAACAGCTTGAGCCGGTTGGCCCTCTTGGCTGCTGTTGGTCGAGTCCTTTGGCTCCTTTGATTCTCGATCGCCTTTTGCTCTTTCCTGCGGGTTGTGATTTTGCCCCACATTTTTGTGGGATTCTGCCATCAACTTCTGAAGTGGATTCTCGGCGAGTAGCTCGTCGTCGAGCGACCGTGAGAACTTTGCGATTCGCGCATTCAGTCTTGTCGCTGATTGAGCCTGCTTCCGGCGCAGTTTTTCGATCTCTTCATCCAGATTTGGCATCCAATGAAAAATGGCTTGTCGGGCCGAAACCGCATCAAATTGCTGGCTCCAAGATTGAGCGAGAACGCGCGAGCGCTGATCGTCGGCGTTCGAAACCCGGCCTTGCAGTTCATTCGGGTTTCCGGCGGCCAGGTCAAAGAGCAAACCCTTGAGTGCCCAAACGATGTCGGCAGCTGCCCGGACTTGTTCACGATTCTCCGGGTCGATGTCGCCAAACTCGAAAGCGTCACCAAAGGCTTCTTCCAGTTTCGTGATCGCCTTCTGGGCCCGTTCGTCGTTTAGCAGCAACAGTTTTGTTAAAGGCGTTAATCGCCCATCGAAATCGCCGGTGCAATCCTCTGGCCACTCGCCGATGGAAACGCCCGCGGCTTCAAGTGCGTCAACATCCAGCAACGGCAAGCTAAGCAATTCTAAGCCACCGGTAATGCTGGACTGAATGTCGTTTTGGTGACAGCTCGCACAGCTTTGCTCAAATGATGCGAGCTGTTTGACGTTTTGGAAACTATCGTCGACATGACATTGTTTACAGTCAACTGATTTTGCCATGTCACGAAAATGTTTGCCGAAATGGGAAACATGATCAAACGCGATTCGCGATCGGCGCTTGAGTGGGTAATTGGTGAACTCCGGGTGATTGGATTCGAAGGCCGTAAATTGTTGGTGGTGACAAGATTGACACTGTTGGTCGGTGAGGGCCGCGAGGTTGTGCATGGAACCATGATGTTCGACATGGCATCGCGAACAGGCCAGGGGTTCGCCGGCGTTGTGGGCAAATAGGCGATTGCTTGTACGGGGCCCAAATTCTTTCTCGTACTTTGCCGTGAGAACCCGAATCTCATCGGAGGTCAAATTGTGGGCGAGCAATGCGGAATCTGATTTCATGTCCGCATGGCATTCGAGGCATTTTTCCGACTGTGGAACCGGCAGAGTCTGGCTCCCGGTGAGCGTGTCACTGATCCAACTGAGAAAGGTATGACTGCCGGCGCCGTGACAACTTGAACAACGCTCCGTTCCCTTGGAGTTGAGAATCTGGGCGTGACTCGAACTCAGTGGTCCTGGTGCAAGGAAATCATTCCGTTGCGGCGAACAAAAGCCAAGGATGAGCGACCCGATCGTGAAGGCGGTCAAGGCAAACCCGAAACGCCGACGACTCCGAAGAATCGAATTGGCTTCGAAGCTTGGCGGCTTCTCACGAGGTTCGTCGAAAGTCGAGTCAGGCCCGTCGTTTTTCGCGTCTTGATTGGCCACTCCGGTGATGAGTGGAATCTCGGCAATGGAATGGGGTGTGTGCTGAGGCTTGGTCGGTTGCATTAGCGGATGCCTCCGTGAAATGCATGCGCCATGACCCCATGGACGACCGAGACGATCAACAGGCTGTAAGTCAATCCAATATGCAGAAACAGCCAGTACTTCAATCGCCCCTGCATGGCCCGGTGGTAGTCGAGGTTGTCTTTCCGTTGAACCAGTTTGACCAGCTGATCCCCTACCTGACGTTGGTCATGATTCAAATAACGATCAAGTTGCTGGATCTCTTGTTGAAGTTTTCGACTTTGACGGGCGGAGGGACGAACAAAATAGGCGAGCGGTCGGGGTTGCTCGAAAAATGGGGCCAGGCGATTGGCATAGAATCGCGCGAGTGTCTCGCTTTGCTCCACGATCGAGTTCATCAATTCGTGAACTTGCCTTGTCAATTCAAATCGCTGGCGAGGAATTTCTTCGAAGATCGCTTCGTCATTGAGGTGGGTCAGTTTCTTGGGGACGGTTCGTGTCACATAAAGACCGTAAATTCCGCTTAACGCAACGACCGAGAAAAGCGAAGCCAGGATCGTTTCGAGAAGCCCATTCGGAAATTTCAGGCCCATGTGCATGGCGAAAACGGCAATGGACCCAAAACCTACGTAAATATGAATTTGCATCCACACTCGACTGCTTCCGAGTGCCGGAAGAAACGGAAGCTTTTTGCGAAGGTTGTAAGAGGCGAGAAAGAAAACGGCGGCAATCAAGACGTAGCCACTGGTAAAGGAATCGTTCTGCAAGTGGTCGCGCTGATACTGAAGAAACCATGCGAAGCCGAGAAGCGATACGATCAGCAGCCCAATTCCAATCAGACGTCGTTGACGTTTCTTTTTTTGTTCTAACATGTCAGTTCCCCAAAAGCCGGGTCAAAGGATCGGGGTTGCTCAAATCGATTCGAAATAATGCGTCATGCGGACAAGCACTCTGGCAAGCCGGACCTCCGAGTTGGTCGACGCAAAGGTCGCATTTGGTGGCTTTTTCGATGGGCGCTCCAGTTGTGCTGTCGACAATGGGTTTGCCTTCTCGATCCGAGATTTCGACCATCGTGATGTTGTTGTAAGGGCAGCTGTTCGAACACGTGCTACAACCAATGCATGTTTGGTCGTTGATCACAACTGTTCCGGTGGCCTGGTCGCGTCCAATCGCCCCGGTCGGGCAACCGATCATGCAAACCGGGTCGACGCAATGCATGCACGCGCCGGCAATCATGATTCCATCTTGAATGGGGCCGCTACGTTGAAACCTCGGATTGTTGTCGTGGGCTGTTGCGCAGGCACGGACGCAATCGTCGCAGCGCGTACAACGATTCATGTCGATGACCATGGCTTGCGTGCCGTTGATATAACGGTGGTCCATCAGGAACTCGAGCAGATCCGTTTGCATACCGGGTTGGCGGTTAGCCTGGCGCCTTTCGGGCGATGCATTTTCTCGATCCGATTCCACCGGCAAGCGAGCGGGAAGTTCGGAAGACTTCAGGTTCGGCAGAATGTACTTTTCGACCGCTACGGTCGGGATCCGTAATACGTCGACGTAGCCAACTGCCCGAAGTGACAGAAGCCAAGGCCGCTGTTCGCCGGTCTGCCAGTTGTGAGTCAATTCACGAAGGCCAAACGAATCCCCTTTGCCAAGATAGGCAATGGTCTGATGCCCGTGACCATAGGGGCGGCTGAGTCGGGCAAATCCATTGCGGATCAGCAATAGTCCGTTGGTGTAATCTCCCTGTTCCGCAATAACGGGTTCAGAGCGCAATTGGTCGGCGATGTCTTTTTTTTGCGACGACTGAAATTGAAATTGCCAGTCGAAATTTCCGTAAGACTCGAATTGAACGTAATCTGCGAGTCGTTCCAATTCAGATTGCGGAAGATCCTTCAGCAGATCCGTTGCTCGCAAGTGCGACTGTAAACTGTGTTCGCGGTACTGCTGGTCGATGTGCTCACGAAGCGCCTGGTCGCGCTTCATCAGGTCGCGGAGGCCTTGCCAACGAATTTCCAGGACAACGGCATTGCCTGTCGCGATGATCGAAGCCGAGCGCGGGGTGCGGGTGAGGGCGGAGATCTCCCCAAAAATTTCGCCGGCGTAAAGACGCTCACTCTGGTTCAAGTCAAGAACGCGCGGGATATCCTGGATGAAGACTCGAGTCTGATCGGCATCCAGGCTCGTGCGAATGTCGCTCGAACCTGTCGGTTCGGCATAATCCCGCGATTCGGGATGGCGCGAGTTGCCCCAGAGCTGAGCCAAGGCCTCAAAGAACGACTTGCGTTGACGCATCGATCTGCCGAGTACGTGCTCCGGTAATTTTTGGAAGGCAACCAGAAGCTCGCCTTCGAGAATCAGAAAGGCGCTGCTGCCGTAGTCGCCCTCGCGGATCACGATCTCGCCTTCCGAAAAGTTGCGGATTCGGCAGTCATTTTGCAAAATCCCCCGCAGCGAAATATTGCCCGCAAATGCAGACTCATCCATTCGCGAAAACGGCTCGATCCGCATCAGGCGTTCGACATCGTCGGCCGACATGCCTTCGTCAAATGGCGTGTCCCATCGCTGAGGTTTGTCGATTTGTACTGGCTTGTAATTCAAAGTCCACTCCGTTGGACATCACTGCCGCGTCATTCGTTACCGATATTGACTGGGTGCGGGCAGCAGGCGATCGATTTCTTTGAGCCCGTCAGGCTTTGCGTTTTCGGCGAAAGCAAATCCATGCTTCATGATTTCACCGGCAATCGAGTTCAACTGCTCCGAGTTGTTGATTCTTAACTCCGCCTTTGCAAAGGCTTCAAGTACTTTTTGCAAGTTGGGGTCGTTGGCTGACTTTTGAATTTCAAAAAGTTCAACCGCAATCCTGGCCGCGCGTTTGGCGGTCTGGATCCCAAATTCACTTTTCTCGGTCGCGAGCCCTGTCGCGCGAGTGCTGAATTCCAGGTCGGCGATTTTTCCAACCACAAACATGACTCGCAAAGTGTCGTTGCTATTGACCGCGTTGGAGCCATCGCTGGAGCGGACAAAGTTGTGACGAATGGAACCTTGAGACCAGGCAACCAACTCGAAATCACTTCCCGCCCGATGGCCGCCGAGATTAACCAGTTTTTCATTGGGAACCGTATGGCAATTCAAACAGCTTTGCGCAAGCGCGTAGAGGTTTCGCGGATTTCGCATTCCTGCCTTCATTGAATCCGCCAGCCGTTGTTGGCGGTGTTCGGTGGTTTCAGAGAATTTGGTTGCGGTCGGGCCCCCGTAATCGGAATGGACGTCGACCCAGTCTTTTGCGGCTCCATGGCAGGATTCACATCCGATTCCCGAGACCACCCGAATCCGATCATCTTTTGCCTGGCTTGTGTAATGACAATCAACGCAGACATTGTTTCTCTTGATCGATCCTTTTAGCCCAAGGTTGCGACAGATCTCCTTGGCTCGGGGATTTCGGTGGAGCTGTTCAAACGTTTTTGAATGAGGCGTCTTCTTCCAGGTTAGGACGGCTTGTTCATGACACTTGGAACAGGATTCCGCCGTCAGCACCTTGGTTGGATCGCAGCGAAACGTTTTCTCTTGCGCTTCGAGATTGCCGAGGGCAAACACAATAGCGATGGCGAAGCCGGTCGTTAAGCGAATGTTTGAAAAAGGTGTGTCCATGATGGGCGTTACGCCTCGATTTTTAGATCTGAATTGGGTGTTGCGATGCAGGCCAGGCATCGTCCAGGTTCAACGGTAACGTCTTCCGAATGGGTGACTTGCCCGGCCGAAATTCCAACCTCGCATGTTCCACAGTTCCCCGAGCGGCATCCCGACTCCATCGGGATCCCATTGGCCTCCGCAAATGCCAGGAGATTGTCGAATTCGCCAGTCCATTCAAATACGGAGTCGTGACTGGAGAACGCAATTTGATGCGAAGATGGTAGGCGGGAAGCATCTTCGTTCGAACCGCTTGCACGTTCATGGATTCGCTTGATCGAAGCAGGCCCGAAGGATTCAAAGTGGATGTTGGAATCGTCGACACCCCAGTGGATCAAATCGTCGTACAGATTTGCCATAAACGGTGGGGGGCCACACATGTAAAAATCCATGTCGCCATTTGGCAGCAGCTGCCGCAGCAGGTGGCCATCCGCATGCCCGGCAAAGTTAAAATGTTTGCCAAGTTCATCTTGCGGCAGCGGCTGGGAGTAGCATGTCACGACTTGTAGGTTTTTGTGGGCCTTTTCCAGCTCAACAAACTGTTCGCGAAATGCGTGTTCCGTCGAATTGCGAACAGCATAAACCAGAAGAATCAATCGCTTTGAGCCTTGGTCAACCAAGGAGTTGATCATGCTGAGCATCGGCGTGATGCCGATTCCACCCCCCAACAAAACGGCTGGTCGGGTCGATTGCGTTTCGAGGAAGAAGGAACCGGAAGGGGCCTTCACATCAACGACTTCGTTTCGTCGGAGACCTTCGTTAACGAAGGAACTTACCAGGCCCGGTCGCACATTCGGCTGCTCGACGGGAGGCAAACATTTTTTGACGGTGATGCGATAGTGATTGCGATGCGGCGAGTCCGAGAGTGAATAACAGCGGACGACCGGTTTCGAATGGCCGGGAACCTGAAAGCGAAATGTCAAATGTTGCCCGGGCTTGAATGCCGGCAGTGATCGCCCATCCTCGGGAATCAAGTAAATCGAGGCAATCGAATTGGCTTCGCGTTCAATTCGATCCACGACAAACTTGCGATAACCGCTCCAAGCAACCGGCTCCAACTCAGGATGTTGGCGCTGGGCAATTTGGTCAATGTCTTGTCGCATTCGAGCCTGGTGGTTTCTGAATTCCTGTTTTTGAGCTTGGTCATTCCGAAGCGAAAGCGCGCACCACCAGCCGACCTGCCCAGCCACAAGCAAGCAAATGAGACAACCAATCAGAATGTAAATCGAGTCGAATTCGATAGCGAATTCTCCTGCTTTCCTATCGCCTAAAATCGTTACGATCGCTACAGCTTTACGGATTCAGGCATGACAAAGACGATTCCTCTTTTTCAATCGACAATTCGGGCATTTTTCCTTTTTGAAAAGAGGCAGATCCCCCGTTCGCGTGACCTAAATTTGACAAAAGCGTTCGATTAAGTGGGATTTGTGCATGTTTCAATTGTCTATCCATTGCCCGGAGCAGCATTTCCAAAAAGTGGTTGCTGGTGGCAAGTTAATCCTGGGTAGCTCCACCAAGAATACGGAACCGGAGTTCCAGAGAATCGACGACTCTTTTCTGGCCGAACGCCAACTCGAACTCGAGTACTTGCCTTCGAAAAACCTCGTCAAACTGACGAACTTTGGGCGAGCGGTCATCTTGCAATCGGGCCAACGCGTCTTGCGCGATAAGGACTACCTCCTCACGATTCCATCGAGGCTATTCATTGGCAAAACGGTGATCGAAGTTTCATGTCCCAAAACGGAGACATCGATTGACGACGCGTTGGTTGATTTCGAGTACCGCGAAGTTTCAAAAGAACGAAGCAAGAAATCCGATCGGGCACCTTCGATTTCAAAACTGAGTCTGTGGTTTGAGGCGATTGCCGAGTTTCAGCAGACCGTTGCCGGCACCGACGCGTTCTTTATGGAAGCGGCCAAATGCGCATTTGATCCAGGTGGTCTCGACTCCGCCCTGGTCGTTCGGAAAATCGACGGTGATTGGCAGATTGCCGCAAGCTATGTTCCCAGTCCCGAATTGGGAATTGGATTTCAGTCGACCATCGTCGAAAGGGCTGCAGCAAATCGGAAAACTGTATTCCACGATTCGAATCTGATCTCATCCAAGTCCTATCGAAACGATGCCGATTTTGTCGTCGCGGCCCCGGTGTTCGATGACCGGGGAGAGGTCGCTGCCGTGCTTTATGCCAGCCGCAGCATGAAACGTGCGAACAATCGAATCGGCATCCGGCCGATGGAAGCCATGTTCGTCAACTTGATCGCCAAGTCGGTGACTTCCGGCCTTTCACGTTTGAAGTCAGAATCTCGAGCCGCCCAAGGCCGCGCACTTCTCGAACAGGCATTTTCGCCCCAAGTTGCCGAAAAACTGGTCAGCCAGCCAGAAATCCTCGAAGCCCGCGAAGAAGAAGTGACGGTGTTGTTCGCCGATCTTCGTGGATTTACAAGTATTGCCGAGCAAGCGGGGACACAGCTTACTTACCAATTGCTGTCCGACCTGATGAACCGCTTTACTCAAATCGTGATGAATCAGAATGGGGTGATTCTGGATTACTTTGGTGACGGACTGGCCGCGTTTTGGAATGCACCGATCAACAATCCGCACCATCCGAGCTTGGCCTGTGAATCCGGGCTTCAACTTCTGGAGGAGATGAGTTCCATCAACCAAACCTGGAGTGGTCGATTGGGGAAAAAGCTGCGGGTTGGCATTGGGATTCATACGGGCGTTGCCCAGGTTGGAAACTCGGGAAGCCAGTGGCGTTTGAAGTACGGGCCCCGCGGGAACGCGGTCAACCTTGCACAGCGCATTGAGACGGCAACCAAACCGATCGGTCTTCCGATCTTGATTTCAAGTAACACGGCCGAACGATTGGACAGCCGCTTCCTCAAAAGGCGAGTTTGCCGGACGAGAGTTCCGGGAATCGAGGAGCCGGTCTCGTTGATTCAACCGTTTCACGAAGAGCATGTTGGTGAAGAGCAACGCAAAGGACTCGCGCTTTACGAGGCCGCGTTAAAAGCATTTGAATACCGCGATTTGACGGGGGCAATGCAACTCCTTGTGAAATTGGAATCGGATAACCACAACGATTACGCCGCCGAATACCTGTTGAAGCAGATCACAACGCTACGAAGTGATGACGATTGGAACGCAAGTTCCGACCCCGCGACCGAGCCTTATCAGCCCTTGCTAAGTAACCAAGCCATTCAAAATGAACGCGAGTCGGCGCCGACGGTCCCATTGAACTAGGGCGATCGTGCGAACTCGAGCGATCGTGCGAACTAGGGGCGATCGTGTGAACTATTGGCCAGCGTTTTGACGAGGGACCGCCGCGACTATCCGAGGCTTCGAAGATACTCAAGTGTATAAACACCCGCTGAATGACGGTCGCTGAATTCAATGCGGTAAGCGTAATTGCCGACGGGCTCCATCTTGTCGATGCGAATTTCGTCCAACTCCGGAGAGACGATGGGGAACATGGGGCCATTTTCCTTGACCTGGTTTTCCGAGAGCATCGCAACCCGTTTTTCCATGCAGTTCGCGCATGGACATTGCCGTCGCAATAACGTCGCCGACAATTCCTGGCGGTGGTCATCCGACCACTCGACCGTCAAAGCTCCCTGTTCGGTCAACGAAAGTCCCGTCGGATAATGTTCCAGAGTCATGATTACTCTGCCCCTGCAAGCGCTTGTTGATCAATGTGTTTCAGCACTTCGACCAGTCGATTGACTTCATCCAGCGTGTTGTAATGAACCATTCCGATGCGGACCATGCCCTCCGGCTCGAGATTCAAGGCTTCTGTAAATTGCAGTGCGTAGTAGTTTCCGTGCCAGACAAAAATACCAGCCTCGCTGAGCAACTCCGCTAACCGACCTGTTGGAATTTGATTGTGGGTGATCGAAAAGGTGGAAAATCGATGGTCCATCTGGTTCGATTCGGTAATGCCCCAAACCTTGATCTCGGGCATCGTTGCGACTTGTTCGAGAAACGATTGAGTCAGCTCGGATTCATATTCCCGGATTTTCTCGAAAGCCGAAATCAATTTGGCTCGTCGATCGGTTTCGACCGGGGCCTCGCCCAGAGACGCGATGTAATCGACGCACGCCATTCCGGCCGCAATCGACTCGAAGCTTTGCGTTCCGGTCATCCATTTGCCGGGGATTTCATTCTCGGCTGGACGTACTTTGTAGGCCTCCAGTTGTTCCAGGAGCTCTCGTCGCCCCCACATGATTCCGAGGTGGGGACCGAAGAATTTGTATGCGGAACAACATAGGAAGTCGCAGTCCCAGGCTTGGACGTCGATCAAGTCATGCGGGCCGTAGTGCACCGCATCAACGAACACGAGCGCCCCCGCCTCGTGGGCAATCTCACTGATCTCGGCAAGTGGATTGATGCCTCCGGTCGCATTGGAAGCAGCTCCTACCGCGACCAGGCGTGTGTTTTCGTTGATGCAATCGCGAAAACGTTCCATATCAAGCGTGTAGTTGTCGTCTTGAAACGGCACGTATCTGATCTCGACACCCGCGTCCTCCGCCGCCAAAACCCAGGGAGTCACGTTGGCATCATGGTCAAGTCGGGTCACGACGATTTCATCACCGGGTTCCCAGGTTCGAGAAATCGCGCGCGAAAAGGCAAATGTGAGTGACGTCATATTTTGCCCGAACAAGATTTCATCAGGATCGGTGGCCCCGACAAAATCGGCAAAGGCTTGGTGAGCTTCATGCATCCACTCATCGTTCTCACGGCTGGTCAAGAACTTGCCGCCGTGATTCGCGTTGCAATGGGTCAAATAATTGGAGATGGCGTCGATCACCGACTGTGGACACTGGGTACCGGCGGGGCCGTCAAAAAACACGACGGGGTTGCCGTCCTGGGTTTTCCGAAGGGAGGGAAACTGATCGCGAATTTGCTGAATGTTCTGTTTCAATGTCATCGTTGATCTATAAACCTTTTTCCTTTGAGTTCAAATCTTGGAAGGGAACCGATTGGCACACAATCGACTTCGACTTTGAGCCCCAGTCGCAATTGCATTTCGTCGGCAACTCGCTGTGGCTGTTCCAGACGATCTTCCAATTCAATTCGAAGTGCATCCATCGCGCCGTTCTTGTAGGCGGTCATTCGGAATTCGATGATCTCGGGAAAGCTCCTCAAGATTTGTTCAATCGCGTCTTCAACAACTATTTTACTGCACAA
>CAYSXI010000040.1:0-31184 GCA_964434955.1 uncultured Pirellulaceae bacterium | reverse complement strand
CAAAACTACAATTACGGTTCGTATGGGAAAAAGATCTGGGACGATCGGATCATGCCCCAAAACCGCTTTGGGGCAATATCCGGTCTATCCTCAACCGTCTGCATGGGGAGCGTCCGCCTACCAAAACTACAATTACGGTTCGTATGGGAAAAAGATCTGGGACGATCGGATCATGCAGGCGCAACTTGAGTTGTCTCGCGAACAGCGTCGCGAGTTGCTGGAACTCAAGCTGGAATACGATGAGGTCATGGGCGACCTGCAACTGAAGATGAGCAAACTTTCGGCGAATCAATACACGCGGGCCGACAACGGGACTTACATTCCAAACAAAGACGTCCAAAAAGAAGTTGCCGAAGTCCGAAAACGAATGAGCGAGATCAACTCGGATTTTGGCGAAAAGGCAGACAAAGTCCTGTTGCCCCACCAGCGTAAGATTCGTCGTGAAGCGGGGATGGCAAAGTTGGTTCGAAGTGGATTGATTCAGCAGTTGAGCGCTGGCACGCTAGATCGGCATTTGAAGATAACGCCAGAGCAGAGGAAACGAATCGCTGAAAGGAAAAAAGAGCTGGATCGAAAGCTCAAGGATCAAGTCGCCGAAATGTTTGCCGAGATCAAAGATGAAATGCTTGAAGAGCTCGACGGCGAACAACGTGAGATTATCGAACGTGCGTTTGAGCAATATGAATACCGCGCGGACAAGAACACGTTTTCACTTCTCGGCTACGAAACCTATTTCTTGAAGCCCAAGAAGAAAAAAGAAGAACGGTAAGCTGTTCCCAATTCGCGATCGCGTTGGAATCAAAACAGGTACGCGCTTGCCGGATGCGCGAAAATGGGCCGGGCTCCACCAGGTCGTGTTCCGCCAGGAATCGCCCAGTCAGGAATCGCCCAGTCAGGAATTGTCCCGCCAAATATGCGGAGCTTCTGACGGGCGAGAAAGTGACTTGCCCGTTCGGGACGTCCCTTTAAATCACGTTGACCAACCAGCTGCAGATGACCACCGCCGCAACCACGGAATAGGCTAAGAGAACGACGAAATTGTCGAAAACCCGCGTCATTATTTGGCTCCTTAAAAAGTCGTCAATTGCTAATGCAAGGTCAGCTTGCTTTTCATTGAACCGCGTTTTGCGGTTGTGATTGTCACGGCAACCCTTGCAGTTTGTTTCGACCGTCCGAGACATTTCCAATCAGCGATTCATGAAGGTTATCGGCTTAATAATCGAAATGTTCTCATTGTCTAAACAGTTTCTTAATTATTCAGGTTGCCCTGCGATTCGGAAAGGCTGATTTTTCCGGGTTTTTTTGATTGACGTTTGGTGGCGAATATTTAATCACCGCCAATGTTAAGATTTCTTAGCTCTGGCTTAACATTGCGTTCATTGTTTGGTCTTTTGGGTTTCACCGTCAAACGAGGTCGTCGGTCACGACCCGTGCCAGTTGCCAGAATCGAATTTGCACCGCTAGCGTCGCCCAGAGGACACGCTTTCAAAACATAGGTCAGTTTCCAGAGAGCGGCATGGCGAATCGAATTTTCTCCCCGGATCCCAGACTGTGCGGTGACGTGTCGGTCAAGTTTCCAAGTCGAAATATTCCGAGTAATTGCGGGTCGACCAAGGTTGGACCTGAAAGGGCAGAAGCATTTCCTGTCCCAGTTTTCGATCGTTCAACGAGTGAGAAGAAAGCGAATCGGCGGACTGGCACTTGATATGCAAGGCGTCACGACGGGATTAGCAAACAACTACATGAAGCAGGAATGACCAAAGAAATGCCAAGGAGGGTTGAGATGGCAAGTTCCGATAGAACCAAGCTGAGAGTAATTTTTGTGTTGGTGGTTTTGAGCGGCAACATGATGTTGTTTGCAAAGGGGGCAACCGCTCAGGGTACGCTTGGAAGAATTCGCAAGCAGGTCAGATCGAACGAAGCGCCACCGAAGGCGACTCAAACGAACACGCCCCCGGCAGACGATGAGGCGGACAGTCAGGCCGGCTCCAAGCTAAACGCGGTCATCAGTTCGGTTCGTAAAAACAAGCCGGCCCGGCCGGCCGTTCCACCTTCAGCGAATCGAAACCGGAGTCGTCGCAGAACGAGAGGACGGGGTGGATTTGCTGTTTGCCCACCCGCCTTTCATCAACCTCATTACGTAGAACATATACACATTTACGATGCTTCACCGGCACCGTGGGCGGAACCGAGAGTCGTGGTCGAACCGAGCCCACCTCCGGTCGTGATTAAACGTCAGGCGCCCGCTGCCGAAGACATGGTGGTGGATGAATCCTATCTTGAAACCTACGTCGATTCGTTTCAGAGTTGGGCCATTCGCGCAGAAGCTTTCTACGGCGGGAACTTCGACGAGCTTTCGGTTGGTGGATTTGGGCTTTTGATCCAGGCTCCTGGCGCCCTTGGTCTGGATATCGGCGTGACGACATTTCGTGAAAGCGGTTTTGCGTTTCGTGACCACCTTTGGCTGGGCGACGTCAATGCCGTATTCGAAACCGGAATGGATGACTTTCGAGCCCGAATCGGTTTGGGAATCAACTGGCTTTCCGACCCCTTTGGTTCGGACGCCGGGTTTAACCTGACTGCCGGATTTGATCATCAACTCTCCGAGAACTGGATCGCGGCGGGCGAAGTTGACTTCGGGACGATTGGCGATACCGATTTGTTTCATGGCCAACTCAGCGTCGGAAGGCGATTCGGAAATGCCGAATTGATTTTCGGGTACGACTACTACAACATTGGCGGAACGGGAATCGATGGATGGTTCACCGGAATGCGTTTTCGATTCTAGTTTTGCCGCCACTCGTTTTTGCTTCCGATTACAATGGAAACCGAGTCGAGGATGGGAATCAGGAAATCCAGGGATTCACGAGGTTTGAAATGCTTTTCAGCACACAAAGAACTTGCTTGCTTTTTTTGTTGGGAGTTTTGTTATTGACGGCAACGGCGGCCTGCCAAGCGCAAACCGTCACTCAGAACGCCCAACCTTTGCCGGCAAAACGCGTCGAAGCTTCGCAGCAAGATGGAACTGCCAAGTCGGTCGATCTATCAGGCTGTTGGTCAGGAAGTTGGATGAGTTGTAAGAATGGTCACAACGGGAAACTGAGCGCGACTTTTTGTCGGATCAATGATTGTCAGGTTCGGGCGCGATTCAAAGGAATATTTGCCAAGGTGATTCCATTTCGATATCCGGCGACGTTGACAATTGTCGAAGAACGTCCCGGCTTGATGCGTCTTTCAGGTAGCCAGCGTCTGGGCCCCATCATGGGCTCCTTCACTTATTCCGTAACCATCACTCCGGACCGCTTTGAGGCAAGTTACCAGTCCAAACGAGACTGGGGCCAATGGACCCTGAGCCGTTAGGCAGGCTGGTGTTGGCGACTCCACCAAGCAATTCTCTAAGTAAATTGCGCAAACCGCCCGGATGCGACAGTTTGTTTAATTTGCTTCTCGACGTAAGTCTTCAAAGCGAGTGCGGTCCGACTTCACAAAACTGCCTCAATTCTTTGGGCTTTTAGTTGCAATTTGAAATTGGCGCGAGCGGACGCTCTGTTTTCCTGGAGCCGAAAACTATTTTATTTGTAGGACTTCGTGCCTTGGTCCACCCTCGGAGTAGGTGGATTTGCGCGGTTGTGCAAGTTGAACGTTTTTTTCTGATTATCGGGTTCCTCCCGATTGACCGTGGCCTTCGACCCCCTGAGAATAACGGGCGAAATCTGATGGGACAGATTTCACTTGGGAAAACAATTGACGGTTAAACCGTCGACTCTTTCATTGGGGGACACCATGTTTAAAAGAGTTGCTCTTGCTGTTTTAGCGACGCTGTTCTTGGTCGCTTCAGCACAGGCGGATTTCATTGAGTATTCCGGCAAGATCCGCAGATTTACTTATCACTATGCGACCGGAACCATTACTGAAACGACCAACAACGCACAAAGCTTTGGTCCAGATGTTGCTTGGGATTCCACCGCGTTTACCGGTTCGTTCTATGGATCGGACTTGGCGACCGCGCCACCCGAAGAAGTTGTAGATTGGGGGGATGTTGAGGACGGAACCGTTGTCAACGGATTCCAGATTGGCTACGCCGCAGATGCTCCGGATCCAGTTGACTATCAGGTCAATTTCTACACCGGCAATGGCTTTGGCGATGCCTCGGCAACACTGGCTCGATTCGACCTGACCGGTCTTCCGACAAACGGTGACGGAACCCTTGGTGGATTCGTTATTGATGTTGATCTGGAAGGTGGCTTTGAGTTCACCATCACTGGCCCAGACACTGATGGATTTGCCGGAACCGATTTCGAGTACGGTTACATCCCATTGGCGGGTGCTGGCACGGGATCAACAATTGGAACGCTGATTTCGACCGGCGGATTTGGTGAAGAAGACGCTTTTGACGTTTACGAGCCAGGTGCCCAAGCTGATGGCGGTCCTTACGCTGGTTCGCTGTTTTTCGGCGGAACTCCATTCGCTCAAATGCACATGCGACTTTACACCAACGCAATTCCAGAGCCGACTTCGGCCGCATTGCTTGGTCTTGGCGTTTTGGGACTCGCTCTCGTTCGACGTCGCAAAAAGTAAAACTATCGATTGAAAACAAGAAAGAGAGTGCAAATGGCACTCTCTTTTTTTATGCGCTCATTGTTTTTATGCTCATCGGCGACCGTCATGAGTCACTTGTCAAACGAATCAGGATCGTTACCTCAATGCGTGGCAAAGTCGATACGGTAAACGCAATTTGGCCAACTCGTCCGAAACACGCCAACCTGGTCGGGCTCGAGTCAGAATCGTGAGTTATTCGATACTCGTTTGGTCAAACGTGACCGTTACTTGTCAGCCTTTGGCTTTACCGGATCCTTCATCTCGACTTGCGAAGCCAATTTTGCAATTTCAAGTAACTCATCGGTTGCGACTTCGACCGCGAGAATTCGAACCGGAATGGTTCCCGCCATGGCACTCGCTTTGACCGGTTGGAGCACAAAGATACAAGCCACTTCGCCACTTTCATCATTGATCGCGATATCGGCTTTCTCACTGGTGTGATACGCCGAGACGATCACATTCGGGTTGGCCTTGAGGCCAGCGGCCCGCCTTTCTTTTTCAATCGCCGAAAAATAATCCCCTCGAATTTGAGTCTCTGCCTGAAACGTGATCCGATGGAAAAATAC
This sequence comes from uncultured Pirellulaceae bacterium, assembly GCA_964434955.1. Classification (GTDB taxonomy): domain Bacteria; phylum Planctomycetota; class Planctomycetia; order Pirellulales; family Pirellulaceae; genus JANQLU01. The sequence goes on along the minus strand of CAYSXI010000040.1, from coordinate 26,019 downwards.
TTTTCGCTCTCCGTGGGGCGTTGCACCTTTGGCCTGGTAGCCTTTCAAGGTGCCGACCACGAGGTATTTGCCGGAACGGAATAACTTGAATTCTGGTCGCGCTTCAAGTTTTTTCTTTTTCTCATCTTGGTTATCAACCTGTTTTGCTTGTTTCCTTTCCTGTTTCGTTTCCTGCCAGGAAACGGATTCGTAACATTGACATTCAGAAAAACAAAAGGACATCGAAGCCACCCATATCAAGCAAGCCAGGCGAACGCGCATATCAGACTCCAGGAAAAGAAGCAAAAGAAATGAAACGAGTGAGGGCGAGCAGTTCAACGTAAAACCGCAGTCCTTGGACGCCTGATCGGAAACGAGCGTTCCATGGATTGACGACAAGTCCCAGGCAATCATCGAATGGCAATCGCTTAGCCGCGTGCAAGGCCGGAAAGAAGCCCTACTCGGTTCCTCGATATCAACGAAAGCAGAAGCTAGTTTTTTAATGCACGATCGGCGATTTCTTCCGCCGACAAGGCTTTTCCGTCAGGAGGGCAAAAGATCAACTGGCCAATCTCGGGGCAGTTTGACAGCGATTCCAGCTTGTTGAGCATTCCGTCCAGGTCCATTCGGCAACCGGCCGCTGCTTGAACCTCACGAACCAATTTGACAACTTGATCACGCCGCTCGGTCGACCCAGATTTTTTTGAATCATGATTCATGGGTTTGAGCCTCAAGTGATTTCCGTTGCGCAAGTAGTTTTCTTCGCGTGAAGAATCGGATCGCAAATCGCACCATCACGATTGCGCAAACGGTTGTTGCAATTCCCGCAACGATCGGCAATGCAATGGCGAGAATCGACAGAATCAAAGAGCCAATCCATTCCAAAGTTGAAATAACCGGGTTTCCGGATCCGCCCGTCAATAGGGACGACCCAAGCCTTAAGCCGCTCATGCCCAGGCTGATGATTCCGGCGGTACCTCCTCCCGCGACGGTCGCTAGCGACCATTTAAGCATCGGGTCCATATCTCCAAAGCTTGCGGCAGCTAGAAGAATCCCCGCGACGACTGCAACCGGAACCGTAATGGAATCGAGAAGATTGTCGAGCCAGGGAAGGTAGTAGGCCCCAATCTCAACGACGGTTGCAACCGAAAAAATTGCAATCGCCGGCCAAGTTCCCAGCCACTCAAATTCCTGGGCCAGTTCCAGGTATCCAGCCTTGGCCGCGATTCCCCCGACCAGCATGGGAACAAAGACACGAAATCCGCAAGACGCGGAAAGCGCCAAGCCTAGGCAAATTGCTGTTATGGTTTCAAGCATCGATCAATCGAAATTAAGGATGTTTGCCTTATGGTTTCGTTTTTTCATTCGGAATCTTGGTGGCTAATCGAACGCCGGCGCTAACGGCGTTTGGGCTGCGACGCACTGTTGATCAAATCGATAAAGAACTTGATTCCGCCAACGACTGAAATGATAAACCCAATGACAAATGCGTGAGGCGTAAAGGGAATGATAAACCCAAAATAGAGTCCCATCGAACAGATGATGACGGACGCGAGCATGATGATAATGCCGGCGAAAAATCCGTACCCAGATGCTTTGCCAAAAAGGCTGTCGTCGCGCGAGTTTCGCCAATCGGTTTCTTCCTTGAAGGAGCTTAGCAGCGCGTCATCTTTCTGGCGTTTGCGCTCATATTCGGTTTGGGGGGTCTGCGGCATGGGATAGGCCGTTGGAGCTGGCTGGGCCGGACCGCCATGGGGCGCAGGATGATAAGGTTGATTGTTTGGCAGGTTCGCTGTTGTTGGCCCCGTCGGCATCACATAGGGATTCTGCGGGCCGACGTTTGGGTTGGTTTGGTAATTGGCCGGATCCTGATAGGGGCTAGCCGGAGCAACGTTCGGACCAGGTAAGTTGGTTGCGTAGGGGACCGGTGCCGGCTGATTCGGAATCGGTTGTGAATGGGTCGGTTGTGAATGGGTCGGTTGTGAATGGGTCGGTTGTGGAGTTGCCGGCGCGGCCGGTAGGACTTCGTTGGTGGGCATCCCAAGGTTCGGATTTGTCGCCGCGGAACGAACGGTGGGCGCATGACTTCCTGCTGCATTGGCTGTTGGCGCACCGGCTGCTTGGGCCGAATTTTGGGCATTCGGATTCTGAGGAATTGCCTGGGGAGCCGCATTTGCATTCACATTGGGATTGCCTGGCGCTGCCGACGCCCGGTTGGGGGTCGGGAGTCCGTGACCCGTTTGGGGCTGCGCGAATGGATCTTGGCCCGATTCAGCAGCGAGCGGATCATCCGTCTTTTTGTACCAGTCGTTTGCAAACAATTCGTCGCCGAATAGATCGTCCTCCATCTCCGACAGGACCGAGGATGGATCGGCAGCCGTCGTTGGCACCGCCAAGTTCGCATCGGTTGGTATCGGAGTCGAAACGCTTGGGCTGGCGGTACCCTCGGCCGGCGCTGGTTGAGCAGTGGGAACGTTGCTGTGTGCCGCAGGTCTTGGTGAGCTCGAAAGCTGCGGGGACGGAGCCGATTGTCGGCCTGTCCCGCTTGTTTGATTCGTGCTGTCATCCGGCGTTAATGACTTGGGAAGTCGCATCAGAGCGCCGCACCGGCATTTGACTTTTTTGCCCAGATGTTTGTCACTCAACTGGAGACGTGCATTGCATTCCGGGCAATTGATTGCGAACTTCATTTTTGGAAATCCAGATGACGAGGGGCTAGCTGCTATTCTACCCCAAACCGATTCATATTGGGAAAAACTTCGACACGGGATAGAATTTTCGCTTTCGCAGGCGCCTTCTTCGTGCCAAATTTCTTTGGCCGCGCCGTTCTGACAGGGACGTCGGAAGCAACGAATGGTTGCACCAAAACATGGAACAGGGCAAATGAGGGTCCGGTTTCTCTTTCACGAAAAGGGTAGAAAAAATGTTGGTCCTGTCACGTCGCGAGAAGTCGAAAATCGTATTGCCCGACCTGGGTATCGAAATCAAAGTCCTTAAGATTTCAGGCTCGCAAGTAAAAATCGGAATTGATGCTCCGGATGACATCAAAGTTGTGCGGGGTGAGTTGTGCGGAGAATTGCGTGGTGAGATGAAGGCGGCCCAAACTCAAGCGCGAAACTCACTTGTTCTCGATGGCGGAAGCAAAAGAAAGCCGGAGCAACTCGGTGAATCCCGCATCGGTTATCGGGTCAATCACAAAAGTCGAACCGCGATCAACACGCAGCTACCGGCGTAAGCGGTTGATTCGTTCGATGTAAAAGGACGTCCGATCCGTCGGGCGATCGAAACCCGTTTGAACTTGAAACATGGCGTCCGGGATTTCTCGAACAGGTTGAACGTCAAACAGTTCCAGTGAAACGATCGAGGGAGCGTTTTCCTTGCTCGAGTTGCCGTGTTGAAAATCGATCCGGTAAGGGAAAAGTGGTAAAGGGCCACCGCGGGCAATGATGACTTCGACGGTCGCCGGCACGTGATTTGGCAATTGGACGTTGCTGCTGGACTTGTTGGCAAGTTTCGTCGGATCTTGGGGATCTTCCAGCAAGCGGGCAAGCGCTTGCCTTCTCCAGTGACCACGAATTCGAAACACATCCAACTCGCCAAGTTTCTCTTCGCTGGGTGCATCGAACACAAATAGATCGTGCAAGCGTTCCAACAGCGAACTCAAGCTACCGGAAAGCAGCGAATTCGCATCAAGTTTGCGGGCTTCTGAAAGTTTGGAAAGATCAATCGACTCCACCAATCGGCGATCGCCGGCTTGGCGAATGAAATAGAAAAATTCGTTGTCGGTAACCTGGATCAGTCGCTGTTCTTCTTGATCAACCTGAAACACGAATTCCATACGTGATTGCCCACTGCCCTGCCCTTTTAACATGATTTTTCCAGGGCCATTGATTTGAACCCCGAACATTTCCGCGTGGAAACGAGCATTCGAAACCAGCGGCGGCGACGACTGCAGGTTTTGGGATGCTTGCATGATCATCATGTTGCCTGGCCTTGCGGCCACAGCTGCGGAGCCTTGATCGTCCTGGTGTTCCCCGGGTGACGTTTCGCCGTTCATTGGCTGGGGCGAGTCGGGTGTCTTCTTGAAAGCGGCAAATGCGAAATTGCGGGCGCGCTGATTGGAGGCAAGAACGACGGCCACAGCCGCTAGCACAAACCCAAATGCTAGTAATTTCTGCTTCATGTTATGGTTGTGCGGATTTTTCCAAAGATTCGCATCATGCTGCGCCGAACATAGAAACAATCAATCGTTTAAACACAATTCGTTGTGCGCCTATGAAGGTGCGACCGCGATTGTAGGAACGTGTTGAAAACCGGTCCATGTCAGTTCATTGACTGATTTCAACTCCGAACAAAACACTTTGCATCGGAAGATGCGATTGAATCCATTTAGGCCCAATTTGTCTTGGACAGGACATCGAGGGACAGCAATTTGCGTTAAGGGGGGAACCATGTACGCACGCTTGTCAATGTTCGCCTTGCTGGCACTGGCGGTTTTTGCTGCCGGTTGTAAAGTGCCTGCTGGTCGACAAGGCTTGCCGGTTAGCCACAATCTGCCGCCGGCACAACAGTTATTGGAACCTGGACCCGGCGTAGGCGGTCCTGGTCCCGGAGTTTTGGGTCCGATGGGTCCCGTAGGCGCCGAAGCCCATGCCGCGATGATGCGTGGCCAGGCGGGACACGCCATGAATGCCGCTGGCAGCACCGTTCAGGTCTTGTTTGACAAACCAGAACAGATGCAAGTTCAGTGGGACGTTTCCAAAGTTGGCGCGTACGACTCAACTCCATTGGTCGTTCCTGGTCGTCAAAACTTTGCCCAAGGTGGAATCTTCCGATTGAAGGTAACCAACATCAAGGGTCGAGAGGGCGTCGAACTTTATCCAACGCTTGAAATTGGAAACGTGACTCCACGTACCGCCGCCTATCTCGCACACTCGGCGGTTCCAGTACAGATCACGGACGAAGATTTCGATCAGGTCCTCGCAGGTAACTTCGTCACAAAAGTTATCTACGTTCCAGATCCCGAGTTCCAAGAATTGGCTTTGGCCGGCGTTGAAACCCTGGTCAGCACTCGACTTGATCCCGGAGTGGATCCAATCGTCGAAGCCGATCGACGCGGTGCGATTCTTGCAATCGTTCGAATGGGTAACAAAGACATGGAAGTTCCCGGAGCGGGTGCAGACGCTGGCGACATCGGCATGATGTTCGGTGGCGGCGGCGGTGGTGGCCAAGGCTTCACACCAACCGGATACATTTCTGGTGTTACCGGTCCTCAGTATGGCATGCCATACGTGGGAACCAACATTGGTCTTCCTGGTCCTCCGCACATTCCAATGGGCGGCCCAGCTGGCCTCAAGCAGCACAACATTCGCAACTACACCGCGACCGCAATTCCCGGTCCAACCAACCGTGTGAATGTTCATGTTCAACAACGTCCAGGCTTGAGCTATCCTCGACCTGCCGACAATATCTACATTCGTGAAAACACGATTCGCAACCCACACTTTAACTCACAACCGCCCACGAATACCGTCTACGGACCACTTTCGTGCCAGGATTGTGGTGGACGTGGCTGCGGAAATTGTCGCTAGTTGAATTGAGTAACCCAAGCCGCGCTTCGTCCTTCCAGGCCTCGAAGCGCGGCTTTTATTTTGCCTTTTTCGATCAGGAACCTGTTCGACGCAAATCCGGTTTTCGTTGCAAACTAACCAGGTCAAATCCATGATGTCGAAACTGTTGAACGCGACACGAATTCAATCCACTCGGATTGCAAAGCAGATCATGTTGGTTCTCGCTTTGACGATTCCCGTTTTGAGCATGCCACTGTTTTCAAGTGATGTGCAAGCACAACAGCCCGGTGTCCAGCGGATTCCCCATGGTCACAATTTGCAGGATTCCAGGATGGTCCCTGGGCAAATTGGCGCCCAACGCATGATCGTTCGCGATCAACTGAATGCTTACATGCAACCCATCCAGTTCGTGATTCCCAAAGGATGCGAGATTTCCATCTGGAATGGCGAGTCCTATCAGAAAATGGACAGTGAAAAACCTTTGGTTCGCCTTTTGGTTGGCGCTGTCTATCGAATGAAAGTTACCAAAATTCGGCGAAGGCCGAGCAAGGAAGTTTATCCGTCAATCGAGATTGTCAATCGACTTTACCCACCGCAGGGTCAAGCCGACCAATTCCCCGTGATGGTTCACATCACCGAACAGGAGTTGGAGAAAGCAGTCGACGGAAATTTTGTGCATCGAGTCACCTACCTGGAGAACCCGGAAACCGCGGTTCCATTTCGTCAAGTGAAAGGCGATCAGAACTATTTTCGAGTTCGCCAGGATCAGGATCCGCTCAAAGTCGCAGCGAGCCTTGGCAAACCAATGACCATTGTCCGAATGGGATCTCGAGTCCCCGATATGAAAGGCGATGGTCGTTTCGCGCTGGGTCGCCAATTCCCGATTCAAATTGTCAAAGCCGGTTCGATTTCCCAACCGGCAATTTCGACCAACACGCGTCGCGCATTGGGTGACGGAAACGTCGACCTTGACAAACTTCCTGGCATTGTCAGCCAATCAACGGCCATTCAAAGGCAACCGGCTCCGCGTCGCCTCCCGATCACCAACTCGGTCACTCCGATGGACTTGGGAAGCCAGACGGGTAATGCGACCATGCCCAATCCAATGCCCCAGCGTTTGCCCAGTACGATGCCGAAAATCGTTTCCGGTAATCAGAAAATGAATCCGGCCCAGAGTTCATTGAAGGCGAATCAAACGACCCCAGTTCCGTCAACGCAAAAACAAGCGATCGGCGATCGTGAAACCGGACAATCGATTCGAGTTTCTCAATTGCCACGCAAGAATGAACAACAAAAACCGACTCGAACAATCGCCCCGAATACGGCACAGGCGTTTCCAACCATGGTCATGCCGCCGATGTCCGGACAGATTCCTCGGGTCAAGAAAAGTACGCTTCCCAAGCTGGACCTGACCCCCGGTCAGGCACCTCAAAGGCGTTAGACGATCGAACAATCATTGGCGTTTAAAACTAAGGCATAGACGATGAACATTGCAAAACGGTTGCGGTTGAAAACCCTGGGCATTGCAACGGCATTGATTGCTTACTTGTTGTTTGCAGCGGCGGTCGCCTATTCGCAGGACAAAGGCACCGATCAATCCAAGTCCGATAAATCGGCGACGGATGTTCGGATCCTGATCGAGGGCAAAACCGTCGAACAGAAAAAGAAGGAAGAAGTGCCCAAGCAATCGACGGCGCGAATTATTCTTGCGACCGAACCGTCAACGGCGCCAAAAAAAGAAGAGCAAAAACAGTCAGTCGCGAATCAGCCAAAAGTCGTGGATCCTCAGCAACGATTGGCCAAGCCCATTCGACCTTCCTCGATTCCTCGACAAATGACGACGTACCCTCAGGTTTCAGCCAATCAAGCGGAGCTCAAGTCCGCCAAGAACGCGACGACACGAATGGTGCCTCAAGTAAGCCCTAAAGTCGAAAACGCCAAGATGGTGAATCCTCCAGTGATTCGGTCTTCGCAGTTGATGCCGGTTAAAGTGGCAAAGCATCAGCAGCCCGAAAAAAGGTCCGGCCAGAGCCAGAAGCCGAAGCAAACGATCCGGATTTCCGATCTGCCAACCGTTTCGCCATCCGCATCCAATCAATCAGGCACGCAAAGCACGGGGCACGCGATCTACTACCCATCGACCAGTGACAAATATCCCGTCATGAGGGTGAATGGAGCATTGCTGCCGGTCGAAACGGCTAATAAGAATCAGCAGGAGAAGGACGCGAAGGACAAGTTTCCAAATCGCGATCAGTTCAATCTTCAAAATCAACAAATGCCAAGTCCTTTGAAATTCCCGGGACAAGACAAAGGCGATGGAAAAGAGCGTCCCATGGACCCGCGACTTCGTGAGCTTTTGTCATCCGGGGAGTTCCTTCATGATGGCGGCGACCGAAACTTGAAGGTGGTCGTGGGAAGCGATTGGTCGGTCCAGGGACTTGATTCCCAGGACACGATTGGCCACTTCGACACGCTGAAAGGCGATCGTGTTGTCGTTCCAAGTAACCGGGTTTCGATTTACGCTCCTCGTTTTTCTGCCGTTCAAAAGATTGATGGTTTGATCAGCGCCAATAACATCGAACACATGGCGGCAACGGACGATACAACAATGACATTCCGTTCCGGCAGTTTCGACTTTGCCAGCAACGCAAAAAGTCATCAGGCAACAATCCGCAATATTGGCAGCAAAGCTGCCAGCGAAATGAAGGATCGGACGAGAGGCCTGACGGTCGACAACACGACGAGTTCGGCGTCAACCGGGAACTCCATTTCGTCGGTCAAGATTCATAACTTCCTTTTGACGGGACGTCTTGAGAACAGCGAAAAAGCGTTCTTGGCGACCGCGATGCAATCGGCGATCGCTTGGTCATCCGACATGGAAGTCAAGATCGTCGTCAAAAACGATGGGCTGCGAGCCTTGCACGACGTGAAAGCTGCAAACGAAACCATCACCGTCGACCCGATCGGCAAGAAGTCGAAGTTGCGGGTGGTCAAAATGGCAGACAAGAAAACGGCCAAGCCAGGTGATGAGATTGTATTCTTGATTCGGTTTGACAATGTCGGCGAAGAGATCATCGGCAACGTTACGGTCATCGACAACCTGACAACCCGTTTGGAGTATGTCGAAGGATCGGCAAGCTGCTCCGTCAAGGCCGATTTGATTACAAGTCAAAATGACGCCGATTCCACGCAGCTACGATGGGAAATCGTGGACCCTCTTAAAATCGGAACCGGTGGCGTGATCAAATTCAAATGTCGCGTTCGATAGTTCTGTCGAATCACAATTCAAAAGACAAGAAAAGCCGAGTCAAAAAGCTCGGCTTTTTTTCGTTGAAAACCATGAATTCGCAAATCGGTTACAATGGTGGTGAGTCGCTGACGCGGCACCTTTCACTTTAGAAAATGAGATGAGTCTATGCATTTCCGATCGATGATTCTGGTGCTCTTCTTGCTGCCAATTTTGAGCGTCTTTGCCGGCCAGGCCCGGGCGGGTGGTACGCCCGAGAACCTTGTCCTGATCGTCAATGCGAATAACGCGTCGTCATTGAATATCGCCAATCACTATATTCACTGGCGCAAGGTGCCACCCAAAAACGTCATCTACCTGACGACGGTTCCAGCCAAGCACACCATCAATATCAATGAATTTCGTGATCGAATTTTAAAGCCGGTCATTGCCGAGATTCAAAAACGCAAGTTGTCCGCGCAAGTCGACTACCTAGTTTATTCTTCTGGATTCCCGACGCGAGTTACCGCGGATAGTGATGTCAAACAGAGCGTTCTCAAAGATCAGCTGATCAACAACAAAATGCTCAAGTGGATTTGTTCAACGACCGCAATGACTTACTACTTGCAAAGCGTGATGAACAAGCAGGTCGGTTACCTTTCGCTGGACGGAAACTGGTACTACCGCGGTTTGACAAAGAATGTTTTCCGGGTGATGTTCCTGGGGGATGATCAGAAGAAGTTCGCGGAAGCGACCAAGAAAATGAATGCGGGCGAATACGATGAAGCAGCTCAGCAACTTCTGGATTTGACAAAACGCCATGGCGATAATTTCCTGCTTTACTATCAGGTTTCCCGTTGTTACGCGAAGGCGGGAAAAGTCTCCGAATCGGCACTGGCGTTGAATACCGCGGCGCAAAAAGGGTTTCGGTTTCGAAACTATCTCGAAACCGACAGCGCCTTTGATGGAGTTCGCGAAGAAAAAGCTTTTCAGTCGGTTGTGAATCGAATTGCAACCGACCGATTCAAATACCTTCCCACGCAAGGGTTTCGCAGTCGCTATGCCTGGCAGCCGAACGGGATTCGTGAAGTCAAATCCAACTCGGGACGCAAGTATTTTATATCGACGATGCTTGCGCATACCGACGTGCGAGGAAACACCGACGAGGAAGTCCTCAAATACCTAAAGGCCGCAATTGATGCCGACGGGACTCAGCCCAAAGGAACGTTTTACTTTACGAAAACGACGGATGTGCGGACCAGGACCCGTGAGCGTTATTTCGGTGATGCCATTGAAGCGCTGGCCGCTGCTGGCCATGTCGGCAAAGTGGTTGAATCCATTTTGCCCAGTAACAAACAGGACGTGCTCGGATGTTCAACCGGGCGAAATGTTCTCAGCTGGGAAAAGTCGAAATGCAAAATCTTGCCGGGCGCGATCGTCGAAAACCTCACCAGCTACGGGGGCGTTCTGATCAAAGGTCAAAAGCAGACCCCGCTCACGGAGTTTCTCCGCTATGGCGCGGCCGGTTCCAGCGGAACGACTTGTGAACCCTACGCGATCCAAGCGAAATTTCCCCATCCCATGATCCATGCTCACTATGCAAATGGTGCGAGTCTGGGCGAAGCCTTCTATCAGTCCGTCAACGGGCCATTCCAGCTCTTGATCGTTGGTGATCCACTTTGCCAGCCGTTTGCCAAACCCCAAAAATTTGCCGTGAAAGGGCTTGAGCCGAACCAGGAAGTCAAAGGTAAGGTCGAATTTGAAATTACACCGACCAATTCCAAAGATTCGATCGCGCAGTTCGAACTATTTACCGATGGGGTCCTGCGAGCCAACTTGGCGGTTGGCCGAAAAGTCTCCTTTGATTCCAAGTCGCTTTCGGACGGATATCACGAAATCCGAATTGTGGGTGTTGCCGCTGATCGTGTTGAGACTCGCAGTCGCGTCATCATTCCATTCGTGGTCAACAATTCGGGAAGCTCGGTCGAGCTTAAGACCAATCCAAAAGTATTGACGCTTGGAAACAAGTTTGATTTTTCGCTAAATGCGAAGGGAGCAACACGGATCCGCCTATTTCAGAACGGGCGCGTCCTGGGTACCGTTCGTGGTGAAAATGGCCGTATCCAGATCGAAACAGAAATTCTCGGACAAGGCCCTTCCACGTTGTTTGCCGTTGCCGACATTTCCGGCAAGCCGGTTCAAAGTTTGCCATTGCAGATCGAAGTCAAAAAACCGAACAGATAGACGGATGTCGAGAGATCTTACTCAGCCCGAATTTCGGCAGGAATTGAATCACTTCAATCAATGCCTGAAGGATTGCCATCGGCTCTACCTGGAAAGCGCCAATATCGTCATCGATTGCTACCCGGACTTGCTGACGCAATCGCCCGATGGCTTTCGCACGATGATGGATGATCTTCATCGGGGGTTCCTGGTCAAGCTGTTCGTGGCCATTGCTGACGTTGACAAAGTTTGGTCGCGATCCGAAGAAGTCATGGCCGGTGTGCTTTTTTTCCACCTTTGGCATCGCCAGTTGGACAATGAAAGCTTGCGCGCGGCGATTCGCAAAGTTAGCGCCCAAGCAGAGCGTTTGGATTGGGATAGTTTGGTTCGTCCCTATCGGTCGATCGGTCCGCTTCGTTCGAAGATGGCGGAACTTGAAACCGTGGTCATGCGGATGGGAAATATCATCGCGAAGGCAGACGGTCAGGCTCGGTCGTTGGAAACAGAAAGACTGGGCGAGGTTCAGCAGCAGATCTTTAGCAGTCTCCATGCAAACGATTCACAGTGGAATTCGGGAAAGCGAACGGAAAGCAGTCAAGTTCGTGACCGTGGAGCCCAGGCCGTCACCGCATTGGATCGCGTCCAGTATCTTCAGGAACCCGAGTTGGAGTTCGCACCCAAAGACGACTCGCTGGTTGAAGTGATCGAGGAGAAAGAGAATGTAACCGATCGACCTTCCCTGGAAGAATCGCTTGAGGAACTGCAGGAGTTGATCGGGATGGCCGCCGTCAAAGACGAGGTCAACACCCTGATAAACTTTTTGAAAGTTCAAAAGATGCGCCGCGATGCGGGCCTACCCGAAACCAAAATCAGTCTGCATATGGTTTTTGGCGGTAATCCAGGTACGGGAAAAACAACCGTGGCGAGAATCCTTGGCAAGATTTACAACGCGATGGGGATCCTGGAAAAGGGTCACTTGATTGAAACGGATCGCAGTGGATTGGTCGCGGAGTTCGCGGGGCAAACGGCGCCGAAAACCAACAAGATCATTGACGATGCGCTGGATGGCGTCCTGTTTATCGACGAAGCTTATAGCCTTGTCTCGGCGACGGGCGATGATGCATTTGGTATGGAAGCAATTCAGACTTTGCTCAAGCGAATGGAGGACAATCGCGATCGGCTGATTGTTATTCTCGCCGGGTATCCCAATGAAATGGATACGCTATTGCAAGCCAATCCTGGACTTTCCTCCCGCGTCGGGCATCGAATCGAGTTCACCGATTATGAAGCCACCGAGATGGGAAGAATTTTTGATTTGATGTGTTCCAAAAATCACTATCGAATTTGTTCTCTCGGGCAGGCCAAGTTGATTGCCGGATTCAAACACCTTTACGAAAATCGCGACCGACATTTTGGAAACGGCCGAACCGTTCGAAATATTTTTGAGAACTCCGTCCGGAAACTTGCCAATCGCATTGTTACTATTGAAGCCGTGACAACCGAAATGCTGACCGAGTTCAGCCACGACGATATCGATCTCGGTGTTCCAGAAAGTCTGGTCGACGAAGAAAACCTGCAGAGTATGCGTTTTGTTCACACTTGTGCCGGCTGTGGCGAAAACCTGCGGCTTGGGGCAAAATGGCTGGGTAAGAAAGTCAAGTGCAAGAAGTGTCAGCACGAGTTTGAATGCAACTGGTGTCAGCCCATCGCCTGATGCAAACGTTTTCTCGGTTCGACAACCAGAACTTACGCCAACGAGAATTTACGCCAACGAGAACTTACGCCAACGAAACTTTAGGCCAGCGAAGATTGATGTCAGAAGAAGAAATTGCCAAAAAGGTCGATGTGCTGCTCAGTCATGTGTGGATGGTGCGAACCTTCGTCAAGCATAGCGAAGAAGCCGAAGAAGACGATGAGTTACGTGAGGTGGCGCGCGATCTTTACGATTACATGTTGGCGCTTGGGGAACCGTTGAAGAACGAAGATTGGCCGCAGTATTTAAAAATGTGTCGCAAGAAGTTGAAGAAGCTGAAAGCAGCAACCGAACTGTTTGAGGAGATTCAGCCGGAAATCTCGTCACATACCAACTTTAAGATGGCGGCTTTGTCTCTGCGCTCCAGTGTGGATCAGGTCGAATTATTGATTGAATCTTGGAAAGCCGCGCAGCAATCGAGCGTTTGATTTTGCTGCGTCGACAACCAGGAAATTCGGCAAGCTGACGTGCGAATGAATCTTTTAAGTGCCGCGTTGATTGCCATACCAGCGAATATGCAATCGGTCGCAGAACACAAAACCATGTTGATTGCAATAATCGCCTAGCCAGCCAGTTCGTTCGTCCAGTTCTTCGGTCGTGATACCTTGTGGCATCAAAAGGACCCGTCCCGGTTTGGCAGGGATCTTTTCGAGGTAGCCTTCGATTTCGCGCAGATCCTCGGGCTTGTCGACCACAAATTTCAACTGATATTCGTAGGCATCGAGCATTTGAGAAACGATATCAGGTCGATAGCGACGCTGCTCGTGTCGCAAGATCCAATCGTCGCTGGCTTGTTTTTTTCCTGGCGTTGAATTGGAAAGCTTGGGGCTGATGGACATCAAGTCGCACTTCAAATCGTGCCAGGCGGTCCCGGCGGTTTCGATCGTGATGTGCTTTTGAGCCTTTCCGAGCTCGCGACAAAGGTCCGGCAGATCTTTGAAAATCATTGGCTCTCCGCCGGTAACGACGACGTGATCTACCTGCTGTTCCAAAACAAAATGAACGATTTTTTCGACATCAAAGTTGTCGCCTTCTGGAGCCCACGAAGCGAAAGGCGTGTCGCAGAATCCGCAGCGGAGGTTGCAACCTGAGAGCCTTACAAAAACGCTTGGCGTTCCGGTAAGCAGGCCCTCTCCCTGTTTCGATACGTACATCTCGGAAATTCGCATGGACGATTTTAACCTGAGGCATTCGAATTCGTCCACGACGGAAAAATCTTTACCCCGGGTGCTCCTAGCGGAAAACGGGGGCCTGCGGCACAATGAGAAAAAACCAGTTTTGTCACCAGGGAATCATGAACGACCAATTTCGCGAAACACTTGAAACATTTGACAATCAATTCCCCAATCGCCAATACACGATCGAAATTGAGTGCCCCGAGTTCACTTCCGTATGTCCAAAGACGGGGCAGCCGGATTTTGGCACTTTGATTTTTCGTTATACGCCCAACGAGAAGTGCATTGAACTGAAAAGCCTGAAAATGTACTTGCAACGATTCCGAAACGAGGGAATCTTCTACGAAAATGTCACCAACCGAATCATGGATGATTTTGTCGCCGTGGTTCAACCGCGATACGCGGTTGTTGTAGCTCGCTTTACGCCTCGTGGCGGGATCTCGAGCGAAATCGTTGTCTACCACCCGGACAACCCTGTTGAAAATCCGTTGATGGTCGGAGGCTCTGCATGATTTTGCTTTCGGGATTTGCCGACGAAGCCGCCATTGGGAAGACGATCGACCAACAGTTTTCTGCCTTCGCTGCGTTGGGCATGGAATACTTTTCGATTCGGTTTGTTGATGTGGGCAAGGGCGTCAAAAATGTCATGCAACTTGACGACGAGGAAATCGAGCATGTCCGCCGTTCCATGGACGACTATCAATTGAAGGTGTCTTCGATTGGCTCGCCGATTGGAAAGGTGAAGTTGCTTGATGTCGATGATGGAACTTCCAACGCCTTTATTCCTTTCGAGCAATATCTCGATGAACAGGTCGCTCGAGCGGTGGAACTTGCAGAACGATTCGACGCTCGTTTGATTCGTGGCTTTTCGTTTTACCATCCCAAGGGAACGCAGCCGTCCGAACATGTTGAGCTTGTCGCAAAACAACTCCTGGAAATTGCCAAGGCTTGCGACGAAAAAGGATTGACCTTTGGACTGGAAGTCGAAGCGAACCTGGTTGGTCAAAACGCGGAATTGCTTCTGGAGATTCAAAAGCGGGTCAACCACCCTGCCCTGGTGCTTATTTTTGACGGTGGGAATCTCGTGACTCAGGGGTATTCGACGGAACAGGTGGTGGAGCAATTCCGACTGATGTTGCCGCATCTGGGCTGGATTCACATCAAGGACTATCGCCACCCGGGGCCGGTCCAACGAATCGAACACGTCGATGAAGAATCATTGAGACATTTTGTTCCGCCCAGCTTGGGGCAGTCGGGGCATGCCGAGATTCTCCCGATTTTAAAGGAGAACCTGGAAGCGATTGAGGAACGAGTTGCTCAGCGCGACATTCCCGGATTGTTCATCGATATGGAACCGCATGTGAAGGGCGGCGGGCAGTTTGGCGGCTTTAGTGGTCCAGACGGATTCGGAATTGCGCTGCGAGACTTTTGTGAAATGCTGACTCAAGCGGGCTTGGATTTCCGGCGAAGGACGTACGCTTCTATTTCGAAATAAGGGCAAATCGAACCGGGAAGGAACGCGACTTTGGGAATTGCAGCTCTGTTTGATATCCATGGCAATCTGCCGGCTCTGGAAGCTGTTCTTGCCGATCTTGAAGGCCTTGATGTGGAACAGGTCGTCATTGGTGGCGATGTCCTGCCTGGGCCGATGCCAAGGCAAACTTTGGAACGCCTTTTGGCGATCCAACAACCGTTGCATTGGATTCGCGGCAATGGCGACCGCGAAGTTGTTGAGTTTCAAAAGGGTGAAGCAAGTCCGAACGTTCCCCTGGCATTTCACTCCCTGATGAAATGGTGCGGCGAACAACTTACCGAAGAACAGCTTGTGGTGTTGCAGTCGATGTCGTTTTCGACTGTGTTGGAATGTGCAGGTATCGGCGAGGTTTATTTTTGCCACGCAACGCCAGAATCTGATTGCGATATATTTACGCGGAACACAGACGGGGAGGTTCTTCGAAAACGATTCGACCGGGTCGCCGAAAAGACCATTGTGTGCGGGCATACGCACATGCAATTCGAGCGAGAGGTTGGCGGAAAAACCATGGTAAACGCCGGCAGCGTCGGGATGGCATTTGGAGCGGTCGAAGCCCAATGGCTTTGGATTCAAGATCGACTCGAATTCAAGTCGACGCCCTATGATCTTGAGGCGGGAGCCATGCAAATGAAGGCCGCAGGCAGCCCGGGCGCCTGTGAGTGGGTGGAGCAATACGTTCTGAATCGACCCAGTGAAAAAATGATGCT
Source organism: uncultured Pirellulaceae bacterium (assembly GCA_964434955.1). Lineage (GTDB taxonomy): Bacteria > Planctomycetota > Planctomycetia > Pirellulales > Pirellulaceae > JANQLU01. The sequence goes on along the minus strand of CAYSXI010000040.1, from coordinate 9,852 downwards.
TGAGATTTTCGATCGGGCTGCCATCCAATTGGACGATTGATTGGCGAAGCGGCAATCCGTTTCATGTTCAATAACAAAAAAAGGGAACCCCTCGCGGGATTCCCTGTTTGAATTCATCGCGCGCTTGCTCGCAATTACGCATCGCCTTTTTCTGACGTGGGCTCTTCGGGTGAATCTTGTTTCTTGCCCGGGAGAAGGTTTTTGAACAGCGAGCTGCTTTCGGCACTCTTTTCCGAAACCGAGTCGTTATCGGAGTCCGTCTTGAGGAATCGGAATCCACAGTAGGCACCCGCGGCGATCAGGCAGAGTGACAACAACGAGTTCGTATTGAGCCCACTTTCGGTTGACATAAACATCAACCCGCCAAAGGCGAATGCTCCGACCGCCAATGCCAAGTAAAGGCTCTTCAGGGAGCGAGTTCGTTTTTTGACGCTGATCGAAACCGCTTTGCGAGTCGACTCATTGGCAAGCTGCCGCAAAGCGTTGATATCGGTCGAAGGCGCCTGTTGTTGAGGTACATACTCCGCAGCTGAAAGCGGCGTACTTTCCTCGTTCGCAACGACGGCTTCTTCCATTGGCGTGGACGAATCCGTTTTCGACTCGGGCTTTTCAGACTCGGAAGCCTCGGCCGCCGCACTCGCGAGTATTTCCTCATCCGCTTCATCTCCACGAAGCCGGCCGAAGAGTTTGCTCATGTATTCCTGAACCGAAACGTCATCTCCACTCGACGCTTCGGGTTCAACATGTTGCTGGTCCGCTGAGCTCGAAGGCCCCGAAGGGGATTCCTGGGTCAGGCTCGATTCCGAAGTCGATTTTTCTTCCGGAACCTGGGCAGGCCAAGGCATCGTTCCACTTTCGACGGGTGAGTTGCCAAATGGCGTAGTCGAATCCGAACCTTCTGGAGAATCCATCAATGGATTCTGAAGCTGCATCCGACTTAGCACGTCCGCAACGCTTTCCTGGATGGGGGCCGGATCATCAACGATATCAACCTCGGCGCCTGAGAAGTTGTTTTCGACAATGATGTCCGAATGAGTCGAATCGGATTCGTCGGTATCGGACACGACGCCCGACCAATTGTCATTGGAGCTCAGGCGATTGAGAATGTCTTCAAGCTTCGAATCCGATTCTTCATCGTCACGTCCTGACTCACCAGCCGAATCGGATACGGATTCGTGCTCCGTGGAGTCGACGGAAGGATCAAGCCCGTGCTCTGGATTGTTTTCTGACGACTCGGTCTCGGCACCCAAAGAGCCGGCCCAGTCTTGCAGATTGGAATCCGAGATTTGCCGTGGCTCGTTCTGTTGAACCGAATCAACGGCTTGCTCATAAATGTTTTCGAGATCCTGGGCCCGTTGTTGGGACTCGTCCTGCTTTTCGCCGGGCGAACCATCTCCTGTTTCATCCGCGGGTGATTCGGTTTGACGAAGCTGGCTCAAAAGCTGATCGAAGTGCAATGACGAGACACTATCGACACCGTTCTCTCGCACCTCGCCCTCACTTTTTGTCGGTAGCTGATTTGACGCCGAGTCAGTTTCGACCGGTTTTTCAGGCATCTCGGTTGGCATGGGATCTTCCTGTTCGATTTGGATCGCAGGTTGCAGTTCTGACTGAGAATCCTTCGACGCCTGTTGCGCCAAGACATTGGCAAGCCCGGATTCAAGTTCCGAAAGCTGTTGCTTCATCGCTTCAAGCTGTTCAAATCTTTCGCAGGCGGACTCAAGTTTGGTTTCCAATGTTTCAATTTGCGAGTTGGCCTCTGCATTCGAATCCGGCTGCGTATCGACTCGACTTTCCAATTCCTCAAAACGTGAAACCAGCCCGGTAAAGTCCTTTTGAAGTTGATCGCGATTCGGATTTTCTTCGAGTTGAAGGTTCAAATCGGATACTTTTTCATCCAACGATTTTTGCCGGAATTCAAGGTCTTCCTGGAGTGAACTCAGTTGCGCTTTGGTCGTTTCCAGATCGGAACGGGATTCCTGGATCTCGGATCGGAGCTGGCCAGCCAGATCCTCGTCCAGGGAGCCCTCTCGATCCGACTCCGATTTGGATTCTTCTTGTTCGCGAGTTTCAAGGGACTCCAATCGCTCATTGAACTGATTCAATTGGTTTTTGAAATCGCCAAATTGTTCGTTCATCCCGCGAATGGACTCGTCAATACGATTCGATTTTTCGTCCTGAGCCTCAGCCCATTGATCCATGCGTGCACGTTGTTCCGAGAGCGTCTCGCACTGAGTCTCAAATTCACTTTTCAGTTGCGGAATCTCCGCCTGGATATCCGAGATGCTTTCGGAAAGGCGTTCATTTTGTTGTTGCGATTCAAGCTTGGACGCATCGACCGTTTGACGGACGGCCTGGATTTGATCGGAGATTGAGTCGTCGTGCTCCGAAGAATCGTTGGTCTCCGTATTCGCCAATTTTTGTTGGAGCTGTTCCACGGCATTCCGAAGCTCTGCCAGTTGACCTGGGTTCGCCGTTTCTTCCAATCGCGATCGGATTTCTTCAATCGATTCTTGGACGTTCGACAATGCTTCTTCGGTGAGGACTCGATCTTGAAGCTGGGTGAATTGATCTCGGTTTTCGTCCAATCTTGATTCAAATTGATCAACCCGCTCGTTTCGTTCACGTTCTTTTTGAACCGATTCCTGCCAGTCGCGTAGCAATTGTTCAAACTGCTGCCGCATGGCGTTGAACAGGTTTGGGTCGACGGAGTTTTCATCCAGCTCTTGGCAACGGGCTTGCAGCTCGCTCAGCGTTTCGCGGACGCCGTCGAGTTGATTGGACGACTTCCATTCGTGACGCAACGCCTCATGCACTTCTTCGTGCTGATTAAGTTGGCGACGGAATTCGTCCAGGTGTGACTGGGTTTGGTCCTTTTCGGTTTCGAAACGATCTTCAAGTGACTGCAACGCGTCACGTAACTGCACGACTGATTCCAGTTTGTTCTGGTTTTCCTGAACTGAATCCGACAACTTCTGGAAGGATTCAGGCGTGACTTGGTCGGATTCCGAAATTCTTGAAAGATGTTCTTTCACTTCTTCCAAGGAAGACTCAAAAGCCGACACGCGTTCGACGGATTCTCCCAGGGATTCACCCAGTGATTCAATCCGCGACCGGCTCTCGCCAAATTCGGTTTCGAAACGTTCCCATCGTTTTTGAAGTGACCGGGCCCGGTCCTCCGATTCATCGCAGGACTCTTCGAGGCGGCTCACGCGCCGTTCGACTTCGTTCTTGTGTGAGTCAATTTGCTCGCGATTCTCGCGAACGGCATTGGTCAGTGAATCGGCGCGATCGGCCCATTCCGACTCCTGCGTCTCACTGGCATTCTTCCAACGATGAAGTTCGTCCAAGCAAGCTCGGTCGCGGGCGAAACGCCCATCGATCGAAATGGTCCGTTCATCCATTGTCGCGCGAATCTGTTCCAGTTGTTCCGCCAGAGATTCCGATTTTTCAGTCCAATGTGTCAGCTCGGAACGAACATGTTCTTTCCATTGTCTGAATTGATCCAGCTTCTCATCCTGGTTTACGAAATGCTCTCGCAAGTTTGCAAATTGACCGTCATGATCCTGATGTTTTTCTTTCAAGATCTCAATCGAGGACTCAAAATCGAGCTTCTTCAACTCCCAGGATTCGAAACGGGTATCACTGGAAAGGTCTTCCAGTTGATTTCGAATGTCGTCGAGCTCAGCCAGTCGGTAGTTGAGGTGCTCCAATCGATTTTGAGCGTCAAAAAACCGGCGATCACATTCTGAGTTTGACTGTTTGTGTTGACGAAGTTGCTCAGCCTGGTCGTCGATTTTTGACTGAAGTGATTCGTTGTCTTGCTTGATTTCAGCCAATCGTTCGTGGATTGGCTGCATTTGGTCATTCAGTGATGAATCGATTTCATCAATTCGTGCCAAGTTGCCGTCGATTTGCTCGATGCGTGAATGAACCAGATCAATTTTTTGATTGAATTGCCGGTTTTGGTGCGATTGTTCTGTCAGATCGCTGGCGAGGTTTTCACATCGTTCGCGAGAATCATTGCATTGGTTTTGCAGTTCTTCCAGGCGTTGATCCTGAGCGGCAATCTGACTCCCCTGCGCTTGAACGCGACTCGAAAGCGATTCCGTGTTTGCAACACGATTTTCGATTTCGTCAAGCTTTTGCTCCTGAGCAGCATGGCGCGTTTCGTAATTTGCGCGGTTTTCGTCAAGTCGAGATTCTAAAGCTTCGTTCTGACGTTCCGTTTCGGCGACTTTGTCCCGCAGGTTTTCAACGTTCTGAACGCCGGAATCGAGGCGAGTTTGATTCTCGTCAAATCGCTTCCATACCTGTTGCCAATTTGACGAATCCTGATCGATTCGTTCAAGACATCCGTCAACACGACCGCTGACTTCTTCGATTCTTCCACGATTTTCATCAACGCGACCGTGTACTTCATCCACGCGGCCATGGACTTCATCCACGCGACCATGGACTTCGTTGATTCGCGAATTGGCCTCGCCCATTTGACGGTCAATTTCGCCATGGCGATGATCAAGTTCGTTCAAGCGTTCACGGGCTTCGTTGTTGCGATCAAGCAGGTCGTCGATTCGCCCATTTTCTTCGGTGTTGCGGTCGTTTAACTCGTCGACGCGGCTTAAAACTTCGAGCCACCGGCCGTGGTTTTCGTCTGAGCGACTTTGCGCCTCATTCGCAATCTCTTTTGCTTCGCCCGCTAGTTCTTTCGCACGACTAGCCAGTTCCTGTGCTTCGTTTGACTTGTTCTGCGCGGCTTCCGACTTGTTCTCAGCGTTGCTTGACTTTTCCTGAGCCTCGTTTGAATTTACCTGAGCCTCTTTTGCACTTTCCTGAGCAGCGGTTGCCAATTCCTGAGCAGCGGTTGCCAGTTCCTGAACACGTGTCGCTCGTTCGTCGACCTCGTTTATTCGATTTTGGGTTTCCGTTGTATCACGGTTCGCATTTTCCGCGAGATTCTGTGCTTCGTCGGCGCGACATTGGGCTTCATCGGCGCGACATTGGGCTTCGTTTGCGCGAGTTTCGGCTAGTTCTGCCAGATTCTGAGCGCGTGACGCGCGATCTTGTGCGTCGGAAGAGCAGCTCTTAAGCGATTCAAGGCGGTTTTCATATTCTTCGAGCTGTTCGTGAACGTTGTCCAGTTGGCCGCGTACGTCATCGACCCGTTGGTGTCCATGATTCGCATTGCCCGCTACGTTGTTCAGCTCACCTTTGAGTTCGCTCAGTTTTTCATCGACGTTATCGATGCGATCCGTCTGGGATTGGGCGGCCTCTTCCAAACGCCGGTGGATTTTTTGCGATGACGATTCTACCCGCTCATGAAGCTGCCTTTCGGTTTGGTTGAGTCGGGAATCAAACTCACGAGTCCGGGATTCAAACGTTTGTCCCAGTTGCTCAACATTTGACTCGAGTCCACTGATTTTCTCGTCGACTTCGGCGAACTGAGTCACCTGCCGCTTGAGCAACTCACTCATTTGCTCGAGGGAGTCGGTCAAGCGATCGACTCGTCCCAATACCATATGGCTTTGTTCGAGGGAGAGGCTGGTTTGCTCACGCAGTGAGTTGAGTTCGTTTTGAGGATCAGCTGGAACCTGAAGGGACGCAAGCTGTTCAGCGCTCCGTTCGCATTGATCCGCAAGTTGAACCAGGCGGAGTTGGAATTGTTCGAAATCATTGCAGAGTTCGCGGAACCGACCGTTAGAGTCCTGTTTCCAGGCGTCAAATTCCTGCTGCCATGAATCGCTGAAATTGGCTGATTTGGCTTCGACCTGCTCGAGGACATCGGAGCGGACACGGTCGACTTGCTGGACCAGTTGGTCGAGCTGATTCGAGTGATTCTGCGTATTGGCGAACAGCTCCGCCATCTTGCGCGGCTGATCGGCTTTAAAAGCATCCAGATCTTGAGCCTGTGACTCGAGGTCGCGGTTCAACCTTACTAGGTCACGGCGGCATTTGCCGATTTGGCGGATCAGATCCGTTTGCAGTTTCCCGATGGCTTTTTCAAAACCTTCACTTGCCCGGTCCGCCGAGTCATCGTTTTCAACCGCGGGAGCGAGACGATTTTTCTCGCAAGGTTGGTGATCGCAAGGTTGGTGATCGCAAGGTTGGTGATCGCAGGGGCCGTCGTTCGCGCATCGTTCGTTTTCGTTGCAGGCGTTCGTTTCGCTGGAAGGGTCATCCGCAGTTGTGCTTGGTTCGTCAAGTTTTCTGAGGTTGTCCTGGATGCCTTCGAGTTTCTCAATCATCTCCTGATTGTGTTTGGAAACCGGATCCAAACCGGCCGCGGGTTGATTGGCCGAAAGTTCGGTGGGGTGTTTGATCGACTCGACAATAAGTTGAAGGTCGCCGCATTCAATGCAGTCGCCTTGCTTGAGGGCCGACTCCAAGGCCGGCTGCCCATTGATCCGGGTATTGCCTGCCAAGTCCTGAACGATGGTGTGTTGCGAACCGCGAAAAACGGCGCACTGAGCTCGATTCTGATTCTGACCACGAATCAGGCATTTCTCAGACGATATGGAAAAATTTTGTCCGGCGTAGGGACCGTTGGCGATTCGGAAAACCAAGGGGTTTTCCTTGAAAAATGAGGCACAGTTTTGGCTTGTGGCAATGTCGGTCATGGCAAGTTCTTATGGAGCTGACTGTGTTTGAGGCGAGGATTCCTTGCGCATACGGGGGGGCAGAATCCGGGTTCTAACTCAAGCATCTAGCTCTCAGCTTTGGGCCAGTCAAACCGGAGGGCACTAAATCTAACGATTAGGGGCAGGCAACTGGCAGCTGCCGTAACAATCAACACAACCTGTACGTTTTGAAATTCAATGATTGCCCGTGGTCGCTTTATGACGACTGCATGTTTTTTAACAGTCAGGTCAAGATTGCCGCGGACCAAATCGCGTCGGACTTTTTTTTGGGCGAATTCGCTCAGCCAGCGATCAAAGCGCGTGCTTAATTTGAACGTTGCCTGGCTCGTTCCCGACCCGGAATGATGCCTGCAGAACGAGCTCAATCAATCGGAAAACTGCCCCACAAGAAGAGGTTGAAGCAAAAATGGCCCGAAAAGACGTACTCAAAGAAATGCACGATATCCTCTTGCAACGCCGGGAGGCCATCCGAATGGCAACCCAAGGCGATTTCAGCATGCTGAACAAAATGCGGCAGGAATCCGTTGGGGATGTCGTTGATTTTGCCATGTACAGCTCCAACAAAGAAATCAACTCGCAACTCGCCGAAGTAGAAAGTCGCGAACTTGCCAGCATCGAGATCGCGCTGGAGAAGATGAACGAAGGTACTTACGGCAAGTGCGAAGCATGTAACAAAAACATCCCGCTCGCTCGACTTCAGGCTTTGCCTTACGCGACGCTTTGCATTGAATGCCAGCGCAAAGCCGAACAAGGCGTCCAGTCAGGGGATATGGGAACTGACACGAGAATGGGCGACTACGTTCTGTAACCCGAACGTTTTCGCTAATCGGAATAACCGGAAGGAGCAAAGAGGAAAATCCTTCCGTTTGATTTCGAAAATAAGCTCCCCGGCCACAAGATCCATACAATAAATCGCCGCACGCCGTTACCTACCTGAACACCATGAACTATCGCAACCAACTTTTTCGGACTCATTGGTCGGGGCCGAAAACCATTGAACGGAAAAGCAGAAACTTGTCGAACATTTGCCAATCGCGGATGCTCGCCATTGCGTTCATCATCCTGGTCGGATCCACACTGACGATTGCGACCGGTTCGGCTCAACAGAACCCATCCCAAATTACCTCGTCAGGGAAGCTGTCGGTTGCGAATAAATCGGTTGGCGCTAACAGCGACGTTCGCCAAAGAGTCGTCACCGTTGAATCCAATCATCGCGTCAACAAAACCGCGAATCCAGTTGACCCCTATGAGGTTCTTCGAGCAAACGCCCAGCCCGTATTGCAGTTCAATCGATTGGTTAAGTCGGTGATCCAGGTCTGTCGCCCGACCGTCGTTCATATTGAAGCGCGAAAGTCAATCAAGAAATCAAATGGTGCTTTGACCCGAATCGAAGAAGCGGGTGCAGGGGTCATCATTCAACATCGAGACCGAATGTTTGTGGTCACCAATCGGCACGTGATTGCCGATGCGAAACTGAATGCCATTCGAATCCAAACGCACAATGGCCGATTCTTCGGACCGACGGATCTTCGTGTCGATCGTGACACCGATATCGCCGTTCTTTATCTCAGCGAGAAGGACTTGGATGCGAGTCGTTGGGCCGACTCCGACGCAATCGAGTTGGGTGATTTCGTCATCGCCATTGGCAGTCCTTTCGGACTCAATCACAGCATTAGCAAAGGGATCATTAGCGGGAAAGGTCGACGCGACTTGGACCTGGGTGCCAACGGCGTTCGGCTTCAGGATTTTCTCCAAACCGATGCCGCCATTAATCCGGGGAACAGTGGCGGACCGCTACTAAACGTTCACGGTGAAGTCATTGGCATCAACACCGCAATCGCGAGCAACTCGGGCCACAATGAAGGGATCGGTTTTGCCATTCCTTCCAATATGGTCAAGCGAGTCGCGACCGATTTGATCGACTATGGAAAAGTCCGCCGTGGAATTCTGGGCGTTTCCCTGGATTCCAAGTACACCGCGGATAAAGCCAAGCAGATCGGGTTGAACACCATCTATGGTGCACGCGTCACCGCGATCACTCCCGGTTCGCCGGCCGATGGCGTCGATATTCGAATTGGCGACGTCATTCTTCAATACGATGGCAAGTCAATTGAAAATGACAGCCACCTGGTCAACGAAGTGAATATGACGACGATCGGCAAGCAGGTAGCCGTCGTGCTCTTTCGTCGTGGAGAACGAAAGACCGTTCAGGTCAAAATCCGTCAGCGGTCGAAGTAAGCGCGTTTCGAGCTTTTGAGACCGGTCGAATCGCTAGGCGTTTGAGCTTCGTTTTGCTAGAACGCGATCCAGAATCCCGTTGACGAATTGATGCGATTGCTCATTCCCAAAACGACGAGCAAGTTCGATGCATTCATTGATCACCACCGGGCCGGGCGTGTCCGAATAGAGCAGCTCGTAGGTTCCGAGTCTTAGGATGTTTCGATCGGTTGCCGCAACACGCTCGAGTTTCCAGTTATCCAAAACGCTGACAAGCGCTTGGTCAATCTCGTCCGAGTGATCCCTTACACCTTTTACCAGGTCCGTGCAGAACTCGGCTAACTTTCGATCGTTGTTCAACCTTCCGACAATGAAAGTCGGATCAAGTCGTTGTTGCTCGTTGAAGTCGTCCTTGTATAGAAGTTGAATTGCAACTTCGCGGGCTTTCCTTCGCTTTGACATTTTCTATCCCGCTTACTCGTGGCTTCCGCCGTGGTGTTCATCGATGGCGCCGATTACTCGGCACATTTGAAGTGCCGCTTCTGCGGCTTCGGTTCCGCGGTTGGCGACGCGGCCACCCGAGCGCTCAACGGCCTGGTCGCGATTTTCGACAGTGAGAATGCCAAAGGTCACGGGGATTTCAAATTCCAATCCAAGTTCGCCCAATGAAAGGCTGACAAACCGATTGATATGTTGATCGTGGCTGGTCTCGCCCCGGATGACGCAGCCAAGGCAGATCAGTGCCTCGTACTCTTCCGTGTCCGCCAGGTACTGAGCCGCAAGCGGGATCTCCCAGGCTCCCGGTACGCGGACCACGTCAATGAGGTCGTCGTTCACGCCGGCATTTGTCAGGGCTGAGATGGCGCCTTCAAGCAAATTTTCGGTAATCGGTTGATTGAAACTTGATACAACAATTCCGAATCGTTTGTCATCAAACTGACTGTCCAACTTGATTTCGTTTGGCAAAACTCTCTCACTTTCTCGACCAAAGGGCGTA
>CAYSXI010000039.1:0-31456 GCA_964434955.1 uncultured Pirellulaceae bacterium | reverse complement strand
AGAGAGCGTCCAGGCGCTGACGGACCATTCGCATTCGCCCGGATCCCCTTGGGCCACGGACGTAAACGTTTTGCCCGGGAGCGTCACAAAGAATCCCAAAGTCAAGTGCTTCGCGCGCGAGTTCCTGCCCGAAAATTCTTTCTTCCGGGTTTATCTCGTCGGTGGTTTCAAAAGGAACCTGGTTTTCGTCGCAAACCCAGCGTAGTTGGTCAGCGTCCAGTCGAGTCGGATGGTGTTCGGGCATTTGGTTGAAGCTCAATGAGGAAATAACAATAGCCACTATGATGCATCTTATTTGGTCCGTCGACAACAACGAGACAATTCGGATTATTCAGATTTTGCTTTTTGATTGGTGGGGTGCGAAAAGTTTTTGCATTGTGAAGCCCTCGAAAACTTAACTGAACAGGCAAACCCTGACGATAAGCTGTTTACCAAAGGCATTGTCCATGGGATGGACCGGATTGATAACGGAATGTCTGTTTTGGCGATTTTTCAAAACAGTTCTTAGGTTACTCCGGACGCGTCGCGATGATAAATGCCGCTCCCCATTACCTGTTATTAGCTGAATCTCAAAGTTTTTCGAATGCGCGAAACGACGGCGGCCGGTGGCGTTTTGTGCTGGAACAAATTGGTGGCTCCGAAAAACTTGTGGTGGCAGATTCAGAACCCGATGTCGCCGGGGAGCGGCTCCAGCTGCTCACGGTGATCCGCGCGCTGGAAGCGCTGGACCAACCGTCCAAGGTCACTCTTCTGACTTCGAGTCGTTATGTCACCCACGGAATCCGCCGTGGTCTTCCGCATTGGCGAGATAACAATTGGCAATGGGAACGATTCGGCCAAATGTGTTCGATCAACGATTCGGATCTTTGGAGACGACTCGATCGGGCGCTCCGCCTTCACGAAGTCGATTGCCGTAATTGGCGGCTAATGAGCAATCCAACACCGTTGGCCGAGGACGCTCAAGAAAGCTCCGCTTCGATGCCGAATGAACCGGAGCAGCACGAATTGAAACTCGATGGAATTCCGTTGACTGACCAATGGCAAGACGATTCCAGCGAAGATATTGCCGCGGAAATGGAAACAGTTGCGGAAGACAAGCAATCGGCTGAAACCGATCAAACTCAAAACCCTGCTCAAATCGAGCTTGAGCCCACCATCCTCAAGATTTTCAATGGTGAAGATCAGCATGGTGAAGATCAAATCGAATCAGTCGAAGAACAAACAGAAAGTGGTCCGATAGATACCGGTGCTACAGAAAAGATCGTTCCAGAGAACCGTGAATTGGCAACGGGTTGGTTTCAGAAAATCAATCGAGCCATGCAAGCGATTCCGACGCTGCTCCTGTAGCTCTGGACGATGGACCAGATACCAATCATATTGAGTCGCAAAGACGAAGTCATTCAGGGATGAAGTCATGACAAGCCGCCGAACCCAAATGCTTAGCCAATTCTCGATGTCCCAAGACCCGAATGCACCGAAATTTCCGGGCGGCTTGCCGTCGAAATCGGATCCGAATTCAAAAGTCACCGACGGCAAGACGGACCAATCCAAGGTTCATCCCGATTCGCTGTTCAGTGAGTTTGATTTGCATCTGTTTGGCGAAGGCGCGAATTTCCAGATTTACAATCTGCTGGGTGCCCATCGGCGCAACCTTCAGAAACAAGAGGGCACTAATTTTGCTGTTTGGGCCCCCAACGCAAAAAATGTTTCCCTGATTGGTGACTTTAATGAGTGGAAGCATGGTGCTAATTCTTTGAGACGCTTGGATACAAGTGGAATTTGGGAGACATTCATTCCCGACATCAAGAGTGGGACAACTTACAAGTTTGCCGTTGAAAACCAGGACGGTTCCATCGTTGAAAAGTCCGACCCCTTTGGTTTCTGGGCCGAAGTTCCACCTAAAAATGCTTCCATCGTATTTGACCTCGACTTCGAATGGTCGGATTCTGCGTGGATTAATCGGCGGGAAAATTCCGACTTTCAAGCGGAACCGATTTCTATTTACGAGGTCCACCTTGGAAGCTGGCTCAAGCGTGAAGGCAATCTGAACGGATGGCTTTCCTATCGCGAATTGGCCCACCGCCTGGTGGACTATGCGAAGGAAATGGGTTTTACCCACTTGGAGTTGCTGCCAATTTCGGAGCACCCTTACACCGGGAGTTGGGGATATCAAACCGTCGGGTACTACAGCGCGACCAGCCGTTACGGTAACCCTCATGACTTGATGTACTTCATCAATCACTGCCACGAAAATGGAATTGGCGTCATCATCGATTGGGTGCCAGCTCATTTCCCTAAAGATTCTCACGGCCTGGCACGCTTTGACGGGACGGCACTCTACGAACACATGGACCCTCGCCAAGGCGTCCATCCGGATTGGAATACGTTGATTTTCAATTACGGCCGAAACGAAGTTCGGAACTACCTGGTGGCCAATGCCTTGTTTTGGCTGGACAAGTACCACGTCGATGGATTGCGAGTCGACGCGGTGGCTTCGATGTTGTATCTGGATTACAGCCGGAAAGAAGGTCAGTGGATTCCGAATCGATATGGCGGTCGTGAAAATTTGGAAGCGATCGAATTCCTCAAGCAGTTCAACGAGCAAATTCACTCGCGGTTCCCCGGTGCATTGACGATCGCCGAGGAATCCACTTCCTGGGGAGGCGTATCACGGCCAACGCACAGCGGCGGTCTTGGATTCAGCATCAAATGGAACATGGGCTGGATGAATGACACCTTGTCTTACATGCGTCATGAACCCGTGCATCGGAAATTTCACCATGACAAGCTTACTTTCAGTTTGCTTTATGCGTTTTCCGAAAACTTCATGATGCCATTTTCACACGACGAAGTCGTCCACGGGAAAAGGTCTTTGCTGGACCAGATGCCGGGAGATCTATGGAAAAAGTTTGCCAACCTGCGACTGTTGTTCAGCTACCAATGGACGCACCCGGGTAAAAAACTTCTGTTCATGGGCAACGAGATCGGCCAATGGCACGAGTGGAATTGCGATGATCAACTTCAGTGGGAACTTTTGGACAATGAGTCCCATACCGGTCTCAAAAAACTGGTTGCCGATCTGAACAAGCTGTATGCCAATGAGCCGGCGCTTTACGAACTTGATTTTGAAAGCGACGGGTTTGAATGGATTGACTGCCATAATCCGGATCAGAGCGTCCTTAGCTTTTTGCGAAAATCAAAAGATGAGAATGACTTCTTGGTCATCGTTTGTAACTTTACACCGGTCGTCCGCCACGATTACCGAATCGGATTGCCCCGAGCAGGCAGCTACAAGGAAATATTCAATAGCGACTCGGAATACTATGGCGGAAGCAACGTTGGCAACCCCTTCAAATTTCAAACGGAAGAAATCGAACATCACGAGCGTCCTTATTCCGCGACGATTCAGGTTCCCCCTTTGGGCACGGTGATGTTTCGTCCCGTCAAGGAAGAGGAAGCCGAGTGACCGTCGGATGACGAGCAATGCACTCGGCGATCATCCTGCCGATGGATCACCCTGCCGATGGATCACCCTGCCGATGGATCACCCTGCCGATGGATCATCCGCGAGCAGTTTTCGGAACCATTGAACTTCTTCGGCGATTCCGGATTCCAACGAAAGGTATTGGTCGCGGTTTGGAAGGACGTCCCAGGCATAGGTTTCGATTTCAAACTGCCTGCAATTGGAGGACTCACGCACGGCCGCCACCGTTTCTGAAATTTCGTCGCCGGTGGTCGAGAGCGGGCCAAGCGATTCCAGGAAAATCGGTACGTGGAAATGGATCCTTGCTTCGATCGGGATCTCGGATTCGCAATGGTCGATTGCCGCGGGAAGATCGTCAAAAAACGTCCGATCTTCTCCGTTCGAAATCATCGTCTGGTGCATGTAACGGGGCTCGGCGAACGACTTGATCTGAGTGAGCAATTGATGCTGCTCTTCTTCGTTCCGGTCCTCGAACACGGCTTTCGGCGCCGAAGACACTTGAACTTTTCCGATCTCAATGCCTGCTGAATTGTATTCGTGTATGACTTCCGTTTGGCTTTCCATCATGACAGCGCTATGGCAAACGTCGTGACAGACTTTCAGGAATTCATGTTTCCAATTGGGACCCTCGGACTCGAAAATCCATTTCTCGAAAAACTCGACGGTTTGCAACGCGGTGCCAAGGACACAGCCGGGCTCCGGTTCGATACAAATTGAAATTTGTTTTCCCGTTCGCTCGCGAATGGAATCGAGTTGACTTGCCAGGGCATGCAGATTCTGGTTGCAAGCCTCAAAAAACTCGTTGTCGTCGCGAGACTCGTCTGGCCAACCAAGCGGCAAGGTGGAGATTGTGCCCTCCTGCTCAGGAGGCAGAATCGCTTCAAGAATGCGGACCAGATCGAGTGTGTATTCCACCCGTTTGGGGTCGGCCCAGGTCGGCTGATAGACGTCTTTTTTGACAACTTCCTGGTGAAAATTTCCTAAGGGGAAGCCATTAAAAGTGGTCACGAAGAGCTGGTTGGAATCTATTGTCTCTCGCAATTTGTTGATCTGCGTCGAGTGATGGAAGCGGCTCGCGATATCCGCGGGAAACCAAAGTCCCACTCCCAATCTCGATCCATCTCCGTCGGCGGCAAGCTGCTTTTGGATGCTTGCCGCACGCAACTCAAGGTTCTCGAAAATGTCGTCGCGTGAAGCAACCGGGTGGACATTCTGACAATAGGAGACTTGAAATTCCGCCACGATCAAAACTCAACTGTTTCAGGAATCCTATTTTTTCTTCTTTCGCGGCATGGTCGCTTGGTAGCCAGCAAAAACCAAAAGCGCCCAGCCGATGATCTGAATCGTCCCACCAACCGGAGCAACCATGCCCAGCCAGGTCATTCCGGTTAACGCCAGGGTAAACAAGGCACCGGAAAAGATAAGTGAGCCAACGACAAAACATCCGACGATCCAGACGAGGACTTTGTGTCGATTAAATTGGCCCATCATGCCGACAACAAAGGTCACGATAGCGTGGTACATCAAATAACGATCGGCGACTTGCCAAACCCGCAGTTTGCTTTCAAGTTCGTCCGCCGAGATTTCGCCCAATATTCTCTCGATCCCATGTGCTCCGAATGCGCCGAGAATCACAGCGAAAAGTCCCATCAGGGGGCCGATCCACAGTCCGTGTTTTGCCATACAAAATTCCAGTCAAGCTGCGAGGTACCGGTGGAGCTTGGCCACCCGGATACATCGGTAAATGATTCGATTAAAATTGTGTCTGGAATATCTTTGCCCAGTCCCACTATGGGATCAACCCAGTCATATCATTGGACCAACCATGCCGAACGCCAAAGTATGCATGATCAACTTCGCGATTTCCGCCTTGTCGCTGATTTTGATTTCACCAGATCGAATCGAAGCCCAAAAACTTGACGGCCTCAAAACGGTTGCCGAGTCGAGCGAGTTTACGGCCACAAGTACATCCAAGGAAGTTGAAGAGTACGTGCAAACCTGCGTCGACGCTGCCGAGCATGTTACGCGATACGACTGGGGCAAAACCGTCGACGGGAAAACAATGGTCTCAGCGGTGATTGCGAACCCGAAGTACGAGATGGGCAAGAAAGACGATCGCGCGGTCGTTTTTCTGCTTGGGAACATTCATTCAGGCGAATGTGCAGGCAAGGAGGGACTGTTGATGCTGCTGAGGGAGCTTGCGGCAAACCCAAAACACGAACTGTTGAAAAATCTCGTCATCATTATCGCGCCGAATTACAACGCAGATGGCAACGATAAAATGGAAAAGACAAATCGGCCTGGGCAAAAAGGACCGACCAAGGGAATGGGCGTTCGCCCCAACAATATGGGACTCGATCTCAATCGCGACTTTATCAAGTTGGAATCGCCCGAAGCTCGAAACCTGATCGCCTATTTCAACAAAGTCGATCCAGAAGTGTTCATCGATTGTCACACCACGAATGGTTCGGTGCATCAATACGGATTGACCTACGACATCCCGCACAACCCCGCGAGCCCGGCTCCGATCCGAAAATACTTGCGTGGCAAGATGATGCCGGCGGTGACCCAAGCCGTCGAAAAAAACCACGGTTACCTGTCATTTTACTACGGCAATTTCAATCGCGATCGAACTCGCTGGACGACTTATGGATACCAACCTCGATACAGCACCGAATACTTTGGGATGCGAGGCGGATTGGGAATTCTCTCTGAAGCCTACTCCTACGCTTCGTATAAAGACAGAATCATGGTTTCGCGCGGGTTCGTTTTGGAATGCATGAATTTTGTTTCCGCAAATCACAAAGAAATCAAGAACATGGTTTCCGTTGAACGTGCCCTATTTGCCAAATTGGCCAAAGAGAAACCGAGCAACGTCAACTTGCCTTTGGCCGCTCGCGTTTCGGCTTTCGATGAAAAGTACAAGATCGCCGGATACGATGGCAAAGACAAGAAAGATTATGAAGTTGAATTTTGGGGCAAGTACACGCCAACAAACGCTCGAAGTCTGCCCTACGCCTACACTTTCCCTGCCAAACTGGAATCCATTGCGAAGCAACTGGAACGACACGGCGCCAAGGTTGTTCAGGCAACTGCGGATATGGACGTTACGGCTGAGGTCTATACGATTGCCGAGGTCAATCAGTCACGTCGCGCATTTCAAAAGCACCGGATGATGTCGGTCTCGGCGGATGTTGGCGTTGAGAAACACCTGATCCGAAAAGGCGATTTCGTCGTCCACACCAGTCAACCGCTTGGCCGGCTGGTCGCTTACATGCTGGAGCCCGAATCGGCAGATGGCCTGGTGACCTGGAATTTCCTCGACGAACAGGTCGAGAAAGGAAAGAAGCATGTCATCGTGCGGATTCCCAAGTCATTTGAATTGGCCACCGAGCCGTTCAAGTCGAACAGCAAATAATTGCGGCGCGGAAAATGGCAATTAGCGAAATTAATGCGTTGGCACTTTTGAGTCAGTGCCGAGGCGATGAGATCTGGTCCCTGGAATACGCTCGTAATGCGGGCGTTCCGGAGGCTTGGATCGAATTGATGGTGGACCGCTTCGAGTCCGGGTTCGACCGCGATACGAACAAGATTTATCAAGCGGGCACATTGGTAAACCAGTATGAAGGAATTCGTGACTTGGATCTGGCTTATCAGATCGGCGAACACCTCGGCTACGATTGTTCAACGATTCGCATGACGGTTCTGGATCGACGGCGTCAGGTCCATAGCATCAAGCAGATGATTGAAGAGGATTAGCCTGTGTCGCGCGGGACTCGTGCGTTTTCTTCGTATGAATTATCATTTTCGTAGAGTTGAGCGCGAGTCTTCGCCCAACGTTTCGTCAATATTTTTAGGGTTTTGATTTCATGTCCATTCGTGTTTGTCGATGGGGAATTCTCAGTACGGCGGTGATCGTTCACAAGAATTGGAAAGCGATATTCAATTCAGGAAATGGTCAGGTGGTTGCCGTAGCCAGTCGGGATCTCGATCGAGCGCAGCAGTTCATTGACGGACTTCAAAAGGAAGTTGAGTATTCTCCGGCGCCCAAAGCCTATGGAAGCTACGACGAGTTGCTGCAGGATCCGAATGTGGATGCGGTTTATGTTCCTTTGCCGACGGGAATTCGAAAAGAATGGGTCATCAAGGTCGCCAAGGCGGGCAAGCATGTTCTTTGTGAAAAACCTTGCGCGGTCAGTGCCGCTGACTTGGCCGAGATGATTCAGGCATGTGAAGACAATGGCGTCCAATTCATGGACGGCGTCATGTATATGCACAGCAATCGGTACAAGGAAGTTCGAAAAGCCATCGACGACAACGCAAGCATCGGTGAAGTTAAACGGATTCATATGAACTTCAGCTTCAATGCGGGCGACGATTTTCGCGAAGACAACATTCGCACGACCAGTGATATGGAACCACAGGGATCGCTGGGCGACCTCGGATGGTATTGCATCCGTTTTGCACTTTGGACGAAAAATTTCAAAATGCCGGTCAAAGTGGCGGCGCGGATGCTGGACGATATCAAACGCAGCGACAGTCCGGATTCGGTCCCGATGGAATTGTCGGGGGAACTGGTTTGGGATGACGGAAGCAGCGCGAGTTTTTACACCAGTTTTCAAACGCAAATGCAGCAGTGGGCTCACATAAGCGGTACCACCGGGACCATTCACATTCCCGACTTCGTTTTGCCCTACTTCGGTAGTCAGCTGACGTTTGCTGTTAATAAAGCGGAGTTTGTGATGGAAGGTTGCGACTTCCGAATGGAGAACTTCGAACAACAGACGGCGGTTGCCGAGCATGGGAATAGCTCGCCGAACGCACAAGAATCGAATCTGTTCCGAAATTTTAATGATCTCGTCTTGAACGAAACGATTGACGATCATTGGCCCACCATTTCGATGAAAACCCAACGCGTTTTGGATGCCTGTTTGGAATCGGCGCGAAATAACGCGCAGGCCGTGGATATGGCGGAAACGGCCGCTGTTTAGCAGGCGATCTGGAACGTAATTTAGCAAGCGATGCAAAATTAAATGAGCCATGGCTTCATCAATGCCAATGACGGTAATCTGTCATTGGCATTTGCTTTTATTTGAGCCGTTTTGTACTAAAATAAATGACCGCATAGATGCGTTATCAGACTAGTCGACTGTTTATTTTGAATCTTATACCAGGATCGAATCATGGCTCTGAATCGACGAACCTTTGTCAAAACGGCGGCACTTGCCGCAAGCGCGGTGGGGCTTCCTGCGGCCTCCTACGCGAGAGTAATTGGATCCAACGACGGAATTCGCGTTGGCGTCATTGGCACACGCGGACGCGGACAGAATCACATGTCTGGTTTGCGAAAGCAGCTCAAGGCACTTTGTGATGTCGACGAAAACATCTTGAATGAACGAGCCAAGGGGAAAGATGTCGAAAAATATGTCGACTTTCGCGAGTTGCTCAACAACAAGAACATCGACGCAGTCTCGATCGCCACGCCGAATCATACCCATTCGCTGATTGGCATCGAGGCCATGAAAGCAGGCAAAGACGTTTACGTTGAAAAGCCCGTGTCCCATAACGTCTGGGAGGGGCGACAACTTGCGATGGCGGCTCGCAAATACGATCGTATCTGTCAGTGTGGAACCCAATCACGTTCAAGTCCAAGCCTTCAAAAGGCCGTAAAGTATGTTCAGAGCGGCAAGCTCGGAAAGATTCTTTACGGAATTGGAACTTGCTATAAGCCCCGCAAGAGCATCGGGCTGCTCGAAAAGCCATTGAAGATTGGCAAGCATGTCAATTATGACCTGTGGTGTGGGCCCGCTGAGAAGCGCTCGCTTTATCGACCGCAATTGCACTACGACTGGCATTGGGATTTCAATACCGGCAACGGCGATATGGGAAATCAGGGAATCCACCAGATGGATATCGCCCGTTGGTTCATGGGCTATGACGAGCTTTCGCCGCGCGTTCTCTCGATTGGCGGTCGCGTTGGTTACCAGGATGGGGGCGACACGCCCAATACCCAAACGGTGATTCATGACTACAAGCCTGCACCGCTGATCTTTGAGACGCGCGGTTTGCCAAAAGCCAAAGAGTTCCAGGATAAACGCTGGGGCGGAAGCATGGACAATTATCGTGGTTCGCGAATCGGCGTCATCATTCAATGCGAAAATGGTTACGTGGTTATTCCAAGCTACACCAATGCCAAAGCATTCGACAAAGATGGCAAAGAATTGATGAAGTGGGGCGGTGGCGGCAACCACTACCGAAACTTTGTCGAGGCCGTCGAAAAACGGGACCGCAAAATTCTGAATGGTGAAGTCATGGAGGGACATCTTTCCAGTGCCCTTTGCCATACCGGTGGCGTGTCTCATCAACTCGGCAAACCGGCCAACTTTGATGAGATCGCAGAAAAGATTGGCGACAACGAGTTGTTTATGGATTCGTTCAAGCGAATGGCTTCTCATTTGGAGAAGAACGGCGTCAATATCAAGAACGGTAAAGGCATTACGCTCGGTGCCGAGTTGATCATGGACGGAAAGAAAGAAACCGTTCTGAACAACGAGAAAGCCAACTCGATGATGTCACGCGAATACCGCAAAGGATTTGAGGTTAGCAGCGTATCGTAACGCTTGGCTGACCGCTGAGTAACAAAACGAAATAGCGCCCGGGTTTCTCGGGCGTTTTTTTTTGCTCGATGGGACAATCATCAAAGAGGGAAATGGGTGCGCGTGTTTTGCCCATGCTTGGGCTGCCGTTCAAGCTTCCAGGTAGCCGCAAATGTGGCTTGAGAACGGGTAAAGCGATTGACCAAGTTTGTACTTGGGAATCTGAAATGACTCGATATGCGATTCGGCGAACCCGGCATGTTGAAAATCCTTCGCCAAGTCACGATTGAGATGGCAGCCATCAAAGATGATTTTCCAGGCCGGCGTCAGTAAGTGTTGCATCGCCCGTTTGCTTCGATGTCCGTCCGCCGCCAAAACGTGTTCGAGAAAATAAAAGCGACCTCCAGGTTGAAGGCAGCGTCGCACTTCGGAAAGAATCGTCGTGACGTCGACCACCGAACATAGGACTAGGGTCGAAACGATTGCTCGGACGGATGAATCGCCGAAAGGCAGTTGCTCGGCCGGTTCCCTGTACCATTCCAAGTCGATCCGATTGTCTTTTGCGGAAGCTTTCAGCTTTTGTCCAAAATTGCCATTGGGCTCGAATGCATGCACTTTCGTATTCGGTGGGTAGTACCGAAAATTGATGCCCGTTCCCGGGCCAATTTCAACGACTTCGTTTTCAATCGTCGAAAACAGCGTTTTTTTTCTCGCACCGTAGGTTTGGTGCAGCCAGCGTTCACTGTTGTTGAAAATCAGTGCTATCAGTTTTTGGCTGAATCCGCAGCAGCAAAAGCACAAGGATTGATTCCCGGACTGAGTTCGATTGCAAGCACGAAAATCCATCGTGCATTCATTTTGAGTTTTCGTTATCGTACGCCGCTTTTTTATCTCTAGCTACCTGGCGGCAAAACGCAAAGCGTGAAAACGAATCGGCCTGACGAATTGATTCTCGTGATTCATGGCGTGGGTGATCCCAACCCGGGAGAAACCATCGACAATTTTTCGCGCGCTTTGGTGTCGGAAAAAGAAGGGGCCATCGAGAAGCCGGAACGGCTATGGCTGCGTGAAGTCGATGTCCCGGCTGCGACTGGTGACGATCGCTATACGAAGACGTTTGTCAGCCATGTTCGGCATTTTGAATATGAAAATCACCGTGCCACCGCCGCGGAGATTTTTTGGGGTGACTTATCCCAGGTCCGTCGAAGTATCTTTGGAGTCTTTGCCGGGATCTGGCAAATCATCTTTGGGCTCCGCTACGTCGCATTTGTTGGCGCTGACCAACCGGGGCTCGGCGCGAAGTTCCTCCGGATCCTTGGCTTGCATAGTGCCCGGGTTTTGCATGGTCCGGTTCTCGCAATTAACTTCATCCTGGCTTTGTTGACGTTGATTCTGGTTGGCACGGAACAACTTTGGCCCAAGTCTTACCTTGTCGAAATGTGGGCCGACGTGCTTGTGATTTCGACTTCGGTTTGTCTTTTGCTTTTGGCAGCGTCCGCCTGGAAAAATACCCGGAATCGCGTCATTGAACGGTTCTGGTTCTGGGTCTTCATTGGCTCGATTTTTTTGGGCATGCTTGTCGGCGTCAAGTCGTTTGGGGCCCTCGAAAACAACCACCTTGCCAGTCATCCGCATGATGAATTGAATTGCGGATTGTTCTGGTACAGTCGAATATTTTTCGTGATGCTGGAAATGCAATACATGTGGATGGCGGTTGTGTTATTCCTGATGACGGGAAGTTGGGTTTTGGCGCTCTGTCATCCCAAGACCAATCGCCAGGGGCTGCATGTTGGGTTTCTGATTCCCATTTTGCTTGTCGGGCTTTGGAGCTTGATCCTTCCCATGGTTTGGGTCAGTGGCGGGAGTGCGTTAAAAAACCTGGTCGACCCCGAACGTTACGAATGGCTGTTCCACGAAGCGGTTCCCCTGTTGAGTATTCAGATCCTGGCAACGGTTCTGCTTTCAAGTGTGACCGTGTCCGTACTGATTTGGTACGCCGTTTGGCGGACACGCAATCGCGTTGAAAGTTTCGAGCGCGGACGCCGCTCTCCTCGCTTGATCTTGAATCCAATCCTTCAATTTTTCGTCGGGATCTGCGCCCTTTTGGGCCTCGGCGTTTCGCTCGTGATGGCATGGCTTCAATTGGATGGATCGCCCTACGAACGTTTTATGCTTGGCCGGTTTCTGGTCGAGGCCAATCGTTATGCGATGGGCGTCCTCGTCCCTTTGACGGGAATGATCCTGCTTTCCGTACGCTATTTGCATCCCGTGCTGGATATCGTGCTCGATGTGGTTAACCACTTTTACATGCGCCCCGCCGGCCAATCGGATGGTCGGGCAATGCGCGACGACGATGAGTTTGAATGGATGAATGTTTCAAACGGGTCGGGAAATATTGAATACCCGGTTCGGAAGCTGATCGTGGGACGGGTCAAGAAAGTTCTCGAACACTTCTCGAAGAACATTGAAGGAAAACCGGTGCTCAACATCATCAGCCACAGCCAGGGGACGGTAATTGCCGTCGAGGCCCTGAATGACGAGGAACTGGGATGGGTCAAGGAACGGTTTAGCCGGATCAACCTTGTGACCATGGGCTCGCCCCTGGGGCATTTGTATCAATACTATTTCCCACATTTGTATCCGCCCGTCGATGCGCCTTTTTGGTCCAACTTGAGAAGTCGCGTTGAACGCTGGATCAACATTTTTCGAATTGATGATTACGTTGGAACCGATATTCCGTTTTCTGAATCCATTCAGGCTTCGATCGGTCCCGAGTGCACGAATCACCCGGTTCATGTCGCCGGTCATGGACAATATTGGCTGGACAAGTATGTGTTGAACATCATTGGTGATGCCGAGATTAGTCCATCGATCTCGGAAGTCTATCGTGAGGTGCAGGAGTTCGAAGAGAACCAATCGCCCGTGGATGAAGTCGTCGATTGGCCCGGGCAGGACGAAGAAGACTTCCGGCGTTTCGCGGCTTAGGCCCGGCGTTTCGCGGCCAAGGGATTTGCGATTATTCCAAGCATTGGGGGCCGCCGGCTAAAAAAGGTTCTCGAAAATGAAACATCGGTGTTTGCTTTGAATCGTACGTGGTAGATGATAAACTGCCCTTGATACCTTCCTTACGATTCACTCAATCGAGATCCCCATGCAACGCCTTTTGCTATTGATTTGCCTATTGGTTTGTATCCCCTTAATCTCATCAGGCTGCGGTGACTTGAAGCAGGCGAAACGAGATATCAAACAAACCACGAAGAACACGAAGGACCAACTCAAAAAAATAAAGCAGCGGGGAACGGTTGACCCGATGGTCAACGATCGTTTTGAAGAAATCCGCAAGGCCTATATCGGGTTCTATGAGAAGCGGGGCCGCGGTCCATCCAATTGGCAGGAGCTTCGGCAGGGTAGTTCGATGGTGGGTGGGCAGCTCGCCCGGATCAAAGATGCCAAGACCGAAGGCTACACAGTGGTTTGGAATCTTGAGATCGGAAAGTATCTCAAGCTCGAGGATCACGCCTATGTGCTTGCTTATGATCGCGATGCACCCAATCGGGGCGGATGGGTCCTGCTCGTTGATGATACACGCGAAAAGATGTCGAAAAACGACTTCAACTTTTTCAAAGATCGCGACGCTCCAAGTCTCAAATGATTGAGCCGGTCGCCCATGCTATCAGAGTTTCTCCAGCGGTCGAACGTTTCAGACTTGACCGAGCCGAAAACAATTTGCTAATCAACCGATCTGAATTCGCCAACTAATCTTTGTCGACATTTGGATTTACGGAACTTGAGGCAATTTCCATTTAGCAAGCTGGAAAAATCAGCACGGTTTCTCGCCTTCGTGGGAATGCACCTGGCTCTCATTTGGATCACCCTGATTCAGGTCGAACAAGCCAGCGCTCAGCGTGTGCGTCTGCAAGGCCAGACAATTCCTGCGGCGCCCGGAAATGTGACACAAGGTCCACCACCGGTGGTCGGCCAGCCTCCGGCTGCTTCTTTGCCTCCCGCATTGAATACGCTTCCCACGAATGGGCCAGCCATTTATGGTCAACCAGGTGTTGTTGGTCAACCGACTTTTCAGATCGGTGCACCCGTTGCTCCTGGGCAGGTTGGCGACCCCTTTCAAACAAACGGGTTTTTTGCAGGCGGCTCACCCGGTACCATTCCGGGCGGAGTCACGGTTCAAAACCCGAACCAGGGATTTATCTACCCGCCCGCCAACAATCAGCCATTCATCGGGCCGGGGACCGGCATGCGTCCAACCGCCCCAAGCAATTCTTTTGGCAATACGACGTCGTCCGCCTGGCCCAACCAGGTTTGGTCTCGGTTTCAGTCCGTTAAGTGGCAACGTTTGTTTGAACGGCCCCGTTTTCGGTACACATTCATCGCGGGAAGTCCGGGTGTCGGAGACGACGCCAATGAACTTCAGGTTCATGATGTGGAAGTCGCGACAACGGTCAACTTTCCTAACTTTCTTTGGTCCGGGGTTCCGCTCCGCGTTTCACCGGGCTTCGTTTATCACTTTTGGAATGGGCCCAATTTTTCAACCGGCTTTGAATTGCCACCTCGCGCCTACAGCGCGTATTTCGCTTTTGATCTGGTGACACCGATTGAACGCCAATTTGGCGCGGAGCTTAATTTCACGCTCGGAGTTTACTCGGATTTTGATCACACGACGTCGGACAGCATCCGTTTGACGGGTGTTGGTCTCGGGTGGTGGCGGATGACGAACTTTACAACCGTCAAATTGGGTGTGGAGTATCTGGATCGTTTGGATGTCAAGATCCTGCCGGCGTTTGGGATTTTCATCTCACCTTCAGATGACTTGAAGTTCGATCTCTATTTTCCGCGTCCGCGAATTGCCCGGCGGATTCCGAATTGGGGCAACTACGAAATCTGGGGTTACCTGGGTGGCGAATACGGTGGAGGAAACTGGACGCTCCGAAGAAGACTTGGGCTCGCAACCATTGGCGATCGCGTCGACATGAATGACTTGCGAGTCTTTGTCGGTCTTGAATGGCTCGGCCCAAGAAACGTCACCGGTTTTGCTGAATTCGGATTCGTCTTTGATCGCGAACTGGTGTTCCTCGAGGACCCGGTGCCGGACCCGGATCCATTGCGGCGACTCAAGCTCGAGGATTCATTCATGATTCGAGCCGGTCTCGCATTCTAGCGAGAGGTTGGATCACGCGGTTTCTGAATCGCCACGATGTGGGAGGAATACGGTCGCCTGGTTTCGGTCGTTTTCCTCGAACCACTGACTCGCCATTTGAAACAAGATTTCCTGGGAACGGAATTCCGAATTGGTCTCGGCGTTGACCTTCGCGTATTGATCATCGGGTCCCAGAACGCTGGATTTGACGTTGTCGCGGAAGTAGCATTCCAGAACTTCCAGTAAAACGGATTTGCAATCCGAATCATTGATCGGCGTCATCAGTTCGATCCGCTTGTTGAGGTTTCGGCTCATCCAATCGGCACTGGAAATAAAGACTTTGTGTTCGCCACCGGAATGAAAGTGAATGATTCTCGCGTGTTCTAGGTAGCGATCAACGATGCTGCAGACTTGAATGTTTTCGCTGAGGCCGGGAACTCCGGCGCGGAGGCAGCAAATTCCACGAATATTAAGCCTGATTTTGACGCCGGCTTGGGAAGCCCGATAAAGGCCCTCGATCATTTCTCGGTCAACCAGCGAATTAAGTTTGGCGCTGATCATCGCCGTTTTCTTTGCCTTCGCGCGGCGCCTCTCGAAATCAATCAAAGCGAGAATTGTCTTGCGAAGATCCGTTGGGGCTGCCACGAGATGCTGCAGCGTTTGCGGCACGGAAAAGCCGGAAACACCGTTGAAGAATGATACGGCGTCACTGCCGATCTGTTCGTCGCAAGTCAAAAGACTGACGTCGCTGTAGATGTTGGCCGTTACCTCGTTGTAATTGCCCGTTCCGACGTGGACATAGCGGCGAATGCCGGCCGGTTCCTTGCGGACCACGACGCAGCATTTGGCATGGGTCTTGAGCCCCTTGATTCCGTAAATGACATCCGCGCCGGCCTGTTCAAGTGTTTGGGCCCATTGGATATTGCGTTCTTCATCAAACCTCGCTTTGAGCTCAACGATCGCGGTGACACTCTTGCCATTCTCGGCAGCGGTTTTTAGTGCGTTCACGATTCGGCTGTCGCGACTCGAACGGTACAGAGTCTGTTTGATTGAGATGACATCCGGATCTTCTGCCGCCGCTTCAATAAACCGGACGACGGGTTCAAACGTCTGATAGGGATGAATCAGAATTCGGTCTTTTTCAGCGATGGTGTCGAATATGTCCGCGTCGGATTGGAACTCCGCAACCGGCAAAGGCGAACGCTTCGGATTTCTTAATTCATCGAAACCCTGGATTCCGACCAGCCCCCAATAGGCGGACAAATTCAATGGGCCATCAACCGAATAGGTCTCTTCGTCCGCGACTTCAAGTTTCTTTTTCAGGAAAGAAACCATCGAGTCTGACATGGTCGCCGAATGTTCAAGCAAAACACAGTCCGACGTTTTTCTCGCATTCAACATCTCCTGCATCCCAACCAGCAGGTCACTGGTCTCGTCATCGTCGATCGGAATGTCAGCGTTTCGCAACACGCGAAAAGTCCCGGTGTCGACGATTTGCTGACCCGGGAAAAAATTTCCGATTCTCGACGCCAGCAAGTCCTCAAGCAAAACATATTGATAATGGTCCTTGGATGGCACGGTGATGAATCGATCAATCACCGAACCAAGTGGAATGACGACGTATCGCATGCCAGATGCATCGTCCCCTTGGTTTTCGCCCACAAGTGTTTTGCCAGGATCGTTTTGAAGTTGAATCAGGATTGCCTGTTTCGAATTCAGAAGGAGAGGGAACTCCGAATCGTCGTGGATCGCAATCGGCGTGAAGACACTATGCAGTTCTTGCTCAAAGCGAATCGCAATCGATTCCTTTTGTTGGGGCGTCAACTGGTCGGTCGGTAATCGCTGGACACCTTTTTCAACCAATTCGTTCTCAATCTCTTTGAGTGTTTCGTATTGAAGCGATTTCATTTCCCGAACGCGCGGATACAACAGATCGAGTTGTTGGCGGGCGGTGAGTTGATCGATTGAAAGTCCCGGCTTGTCGATCGAGTGCAGGAACTTGAGTCCACCGATTCGAACCATGAAAAACTCGTCCAGGTTGGAGCCACTGATGGCGACAAACTTGAGACGTTCCAGCAGGGGATTGGAGTCGCATCGAGCTTCGTCCAAGACCCGCTGGTTGAATTCGAGCCAACTGATTTCGCGATTAATGAATTGATGGGTCATGTTTGAAAAAGGACTAAAAATCAGTTGGCGTTAAGTTAGGATCAAGCTTTTGAGGTCAGTTGGCTTTGACAGCCTCCAGGACGACCCGGCAACCAAAGATTGCTTCGAAGAAGTCATTGCTCTGATTGAGTTCCAGTTGCTCCATCGAAGTGTCGGTCACATTTTTGACGCGTACGAGCACGCGGTTTCCAATGCGTTGGCAATCAATCGTTTGAATCCGCTGACTCCGCCCGGCATCCAAGGCCAGCGCGATTCTCAGGATGGCCGAAAGCTTGGAAACGATGACGCGCCTCGCACGATTCAGACTCGAGTAGCCGTCGTGCCTGGCCTGGGGCATTGCCCGACGATGGTAACGGGCGATCAACGAAATGATGAGCAGGTCCGAGGCGCCGATTCCGAAGAACTCGCTGTTGCGAATCAGGTACATCGAATGTTTGTGGTACCCGCGGGCTCCCACATAGTATCCGATTTCGTGGAGTAGCGCACCGATATGCAAAAGCGAACCCATGCGGTCTTCCAACTGATGAAGTTCCTTCAGTTGGTCAAACAATTGCCGGCTGATCTTGGCAACGTGAACTGCATGGCTTTCGTCAAAATGATATTTTCGACCTACGGTAATCGCTGAACGGATAATCTGTTTTTCAATGGACTCGTTGTATCGACGATTCATCCCCATTTCGGTGATCAAGCCATCGCGAAGATTGACATTCGCAATGGCGATTTCATCAATGTTGAGCGCCTCCGCCAAAAGTTCAAAAGCAAGAAGGGTTGGGCCCAGCGTTTGCGCCGCCGGCAAACCAATGGGGTAGCGGTGAGCCAACTTTTCCGGGGTCAGCAATTCAATCGACTCGTTGAACTCTCGCAACTTCTTCAACGGCAGCGTGACGATTTCACGCGCCGGGTTTTTATTGAGAATTTCGTTGGCGATCCATCGCATCTCACTTCCCATCGCGATCAGATTCGTCGGGCGTTGTTTTTCAAGACTTTCGTGAATATCGGCGACGACATGTTGAATCTGGGTTTCCATCAACCCTCGCATTTTGTCCAAAGGGACATGCAATGCTTCCAGGGTTCTACGAATTCTCAAAGCCCCAAATCGAAAGGTATGCGAGTAATGGACATCGCTTCCTTTCAGAACCAGGATCTCGGTCGAGCCACCGCCAACCTCGCAAACGACATTGTGGCCACTCAATTCACCGGATTCGGCTTCCTTGTCCATCTGGTCCAGGAAAGGAAGGATCCCCAGGTAAGTAACCCGGTGTAGCTCCGCGACGTCGAAAGATTCAATTTCGAATCCGGTCGCGATAAAAACCCGATCCTGAAACGCCAATTGATTGGAGGCTTCGCGTACGGCACTGGTGGCGACGACCCGAATCTGGTCGTTCGAATCGATTGCGTACTCTTCCAGTTTTTGTCGATAAATGGCAAGCACATGAACGCAGTCTTCAATGGTTTCGCGTTCAATTTTGCCGTTGACGAACGAATCCCGGCCCAGGCTGACTGCCTGGGAGAGGCTTTCCAGGACCCGGATGGCACCGTTGGATTCAATTTCGGCGATGGCCATCCGAATTGAGGTCGCGCCAATATCGATGACCGCGACCATGCGGGGCGGCATCGGCATTTTCTTTTCAGACGTTTTGGCTTCGACGGACATGGAAGGTTTTGTCACAAATCGCTTGGAATGTTGAACTGCAGCTTTGTTTGTTGGGCATCGAGTCGATCGACGGGCCGGATCCTAGTTGGCCTTCAATGACTTTGATGCCCAGGCGGCGGCACCCATCGCAGTCGAATCGTCTCCCAGCTCGGCCGCAACAATTTTAAAGGTATCGCGGTAGCTTGGCAAAACTCGCTCTTTGGCCTTTTGAGTGACGCGATCGACGAACAATTCGGGCATCGCCTCCACCAAGCCACCTCCAAGAACGATTTTGTCGGGCGCCAAAAGGTGGACCACCGTAACGACGCCCAGGGCCAGGTAGTCGGCAGCCTGGCAAATGATTTTTTTGATGAACTTGTCGCCACTTTCGACGGCGGTTGCCAGAGCTCCACTTCTTATTTCACTGATGTCCGTTCCACATAGCTCCCGGAGTGTCGGGGCCTGCCCACGATAACAGGCTTGCGCCGCGGCTCCAGAAATGGCCAATCGGCTCGCCATTCCCTCCAGGGAACCCACGTTTCCGCAGCCATCGAGTGTGCCATCGGAAACGATAGGAATGTGGCCAATTTCCATGCAACTGCAATTGGCTCCTTGAATGATTTTGTCTTCATAAACGCATCCGCCCCCGATCCCGGTCCCGGGGAAAACTCCTACGATGCAACGCGAACCTCGACCGGCTCCGAACTGATACTCGCCATAAACACCGGCGTCGACGTCATTCGCGATGATCGCTGGGCAATCGTATTGCGACTCCAGATGCGCCTTCATGGGAACGTCGGTCCATCCCAGGTTTGGCGCCTCGTGAATGATCCCCTTCTCAAGATCCAAAGGCCCTGGGCAACCGACACCAATTCCCGCCAACTGATCGGGGGAAATCGATGCTTCTTCCAAAGCGGAGTCGATGGTCGTGCAAATGCGATCCAGTCCGGCCTCTTTGCCGGCGAACCCTTTGGTCTTTTTGCGACTCCTCGCAATGGATTTGAATTCAGAATCGAGAACGACGGCCAACATTTTTGTGCCGCCCAGATCGAACCCGACCCAATATTTTTTGTCCGAACTGTCCATTACCAATTCCTGAAAAACTTTATCGACATCCGTATCGACACCATCTTAGCAGAGAACTGAAAAAGCGGACCCCGTGCCCGGGCGAATGAACCATCCAGATCCTTAAGTCGGATCAGTTTTTTTTCTCGAAGCGGAACCTTTGGACTCGATTGTTGTACGAATCGAGCACGTGAATGAAGCCCTTGGAGTCAATTCCAAATCCCCAGGGTTGGTGCAACTGGCCCGGTTCCGTTCCGGCGGTTCCCCAAGTCGCAATCGAATTTCCATCCTGATCAAATTTCTGGATTCGATTATTACCCCATTCGCATACGTAGACGTAACCGTCTTTGTCCAGTGCAACTCCGTAAGGATACTTCAATTGCCCTGGGCTTTTCCCCGGTTTACCCCATGACTTGATGAGCTTGACCTGCTCGCCCTGGGTGTCGAAAACCTGAATTCGGTGATTGCAAGCGTCCGCGACCCAGATTTGGTCCTTGTCGTCGATCGCGATGCCTTGAGGGCGGAGGAACTGTCCGTCACCGGAACCATGGCCGCCAAACTGCGAAAGGTAGTTTCCTTCGGGTGAGAATTTTTGAATGCGATCGAAGTCGCCGTATTCGCCAACAAAGTACTGCCCTTTCGAGTCCATCACCACGTCGGTTAAAAACTCGAACTCTCCCTGGCCGTGCCCCAATTGTCCGCCAATGGTTCGTTCTTCAAGGAGCTTGCCTTCCACGGTATAAGTCAAAACCCGGTAGTAGTGAGTATCGGCAACCAGCAAGTTTCCCTCGTTGTCCAATCCCAGGCCGCAAGGTTTGCCGTTTTTTACTTCCGGGATTCGCCAACCACGAATGAATTTTCCATCGCGATCGAAAACCTGGATGCGGCCTGTTTTGTCAACAATGAAAAGACGATCAGCCGCGTCGATGACCATGGCTCGCGGTGTTTGAAATTGGCCGTCACCCAAACCGCGTTTGCCCCAAACCAGAACTTCGGAATCCTCCGGATCACCGGATTGGATGCAACTCAAATTGCAGACAGGCAGAAGCAGCATCAGAATAACGATGCAGGTACTGCGAATCTTCGAGTGTCCAATTTGAGTTTCGTGCATGTCTGTTCCGGGTTTGTCGCTCCATCCATGATCCACTTGACCATGCTGAAGTGCAAGCGATATCATTGTTCGAAGACGTGCAGAATTTTCAATTGCGGGCCCCGGCTTGAATCTAGATGCTCGCAACCGAATGCCGAGAAATTCGGTACCCAGACCCGCAAGTATTTCTTTCCGTTTCCTAGTCATCTGTTCAAGTTAGCGAATTCGCTTCTGATTGCTCATGCCTGCGGCCGTCATTGACGTCAAGAACACTGAGGACACGCGCGACGTGATCCACCGTGCCGTCGCCGCCCTGGCCGAGGGCAAAGTGTTGGCGATTCCGACTGAAACGGTTTACGGGCTTGCGGCCAGCGCGCTGAACGCAGACGCGGTCCAGCGATTGATCGATATCAAGGGCCGGGACCGTGAGCGGCCGCTTGCGTTAGCCATCAAAAGTGCTGACGACGCCTTGGACTATGTTCCAACCATGACCCCCTTGGCTCGGCGACTTGCTCGCCGATGTTGGCCAGGGCCAGTGACTCTGGTTTTGGATGATGCGCATCCCGACAGCGTCGTCAGCCGGCTCCCAGAAAGCGTTCAGAAGGTGGTTGTGCCAGATGGGACCGTTGGATTGCGGGTTCCCGCCAATGAAATCACATTGCAAATTTTACGCCTGCTGGCGGGCCCACTCGTTTTGACTAGCGCAAATAAATCCGGCAAACAGGAAGCGACCGAGGCGTCGGAACTGTTGGAAGCGCTGGAAGGTGATGTAGACTTAGTGATCGACGATGGCAAATGCCGTTTCAGCCAGGCTTCGTCCGTCGTTCAAGTTAAAGATGAACAGGTTAGCATTCTGCGGGAAGGCGTGGTTCAAAAATCCGTGATTGATCAACTTACCGGCTTCATGGCACTGATCGTTTGCACTGGGAATACTTGCAGGTCCCCGATGGGCGAGTTGTTGCTCAAAAAGGCGATTGCTGAAAAACTAAATCTGAAAATTGAAGAGTTGGACCAACACGGGATCGCAGTTGCTTCTGCTGGAATAGCCGCCATGCCAGGCGGGCAGCCTTCCAAGGAAGCCGTTGAAGTCATGGATTCGTTGGGGTTGGATCTTACCGGCCACAGTTCCCAGCCGATCACCGATCGCTTGGCTCGGCACGCCGATATAATTTTGACAATGACCGAAGGCCACCGATACGCGTTGGTCAATCATTGGCCGGACGTTGCTCCGAGAACACATCTTCTCCGCAAGGACGGTCAGGATGTGACGGATCCCATCGGCTATTCGTTTTCCGTTTATAAAAATTGCGCGGAGCAGATCCGCGAAAACCTCAACCAATGGGTCGAGGAACTTCCGCTTCAATCAAAGCCAAACGAATGAGTTGGCTTCGAATCCGAGGATATTGAAATGCGAATTGCAATCGGTAGCGACCATCGCGGCGTTGATGTTCGGGAAGCCATGATCCGTTGGCTTGAATCGGAAGGGCACGAAGTCGCCGACTGCGGAAACTTCAGCACCGAGAGTTGTGACTACCCGGATATCGCAGCCGAAGTCAGTACCCGGGTCGCCTCCCAACAAGTGGATCGAGGCCTCTTGTTGTGTGGAACCGGAATAGGGATGGCGATCACCGCCAATAAGTTTGAAGAAGTACGTGCTGCCGTTTGCAACGATGAATTGGCGGCCGAGATGAGCCGGCGACACAATGACGCCAATGTCATTTGCGTATCCGCGGACCATTTCCGCGAAGTCAATTTTGCAAGCGTGCTGAAAACTTGGCTCGAAACGGAATTCGAAGGCGGGCGGCATCAACGCCGCGTTGACAAAATCGGCCAAATCTTCCGGGAACAATGCGAAGCCACGAACTCCTGAGATTCGTGACTCGTTCTACGAATTCGTGACTTTGCGCAACTGTCCCATGACTTCATCCCGGTAAATTTTTCCTGGCCAATACTTCCTGGCTTTGAACGGCCGGGGTTCCTTTTTCACCGGGATCTCTGGTCGACTGAAAGTTCCTCGCTGGCTTAGCGGGGGTATTGTCGACCGGGACGGTAGAACCCGATTTTCTCCAACGCTTTGTAGACTTCTTCCAAAGTCTTTTCGCCGAAATTGGAGATGCTCAAGAGTTCATCGCGGGTTGTATTCAACAAATCTTGAACGGTGAAGATGCCTTTTTCTTCAAGGCAATTCGTGGTCCGAACGGTAAGGCCAATTTCCGCGGTACTTAGTTCGAGTTTCTCTTGAAGATCACGAGAAGCTTCTTCTGCTTCACTAAGTGGAATACGCGTTCGCGTCATGGGGGTCCCTCCCTAGTCGTTGTGAATCCTGAAGGTTTTCAGTTTGCAACCGTTCGCATACGATAGAACCGCAGCAACTGGATCTGCCGAAGCGGTCTCGTCCAAACATCTTGGCTGGACTGACGATCGGTTGATTTGGACGCACGATAACACAATCCTCATATCTCGGCAATTAGTTGCTAGCGTTCCGCGTTCCGGGAAATTTGGATCCTAATGACAAGAGTTTTTCCGATCGGATGAACCACCCAATCGAACCGCGCCGACATGAACCTTGATGCCCTGAATCCGAATCAACTGGAAGCCGTCCGGAGCACCGAGGGCCCGCTGTTGATCCTTGCCGGCCCCGGTAGCGGCAAGACGCGGGTGATCACGCATCGAATCGCGCACATGCTTCTCGATAAGGGCATTTCTGGCCAGGATATCGCGGCCCTTACGTTTACGAATAAGGCCGCCGACGAAATGCGGCATCGTATCGAACAAATGGTGCCTGATGCGTACGTCTGGACCGGGACCTTTCATCGTTTTTGTTCACAACTTCTGCGACGTTATGCCTCGTTAGTCGGCCTGGAACAAAACTTTACCATCTACGACTCCAGTGATTCGATCCGGGTGATCAAACAGGCGATGGAGAAATCCGGAGCCAACGAAAGCCGGTATCGTCCGGAAGCCGTTGCGAATGAGATCAGTCGGGCCAAGGCGGCATGCATCGAGCCCGAAGGCTTCGAGAAACTTGCCCGGAATCACCTGCAGGAAGTCACGATCGATGTCTATCGCATCTATCAGAAGCTTCTTCTGGAGGCGAACGCATGCGACTTCGACAACTTGCTGTTGCATGTCGTATCAATTCTGAAAAATAGCCCCGAGCTGAGGGCGCAGCTGGATGAGCGATTTCGGTACGTGTTGGTTGACGAGTACCAGGACACCAACCTGGCCCAATACGCGATCGTCCGGGCACTTAATTTGGATCATCCCAATTTGGCGGTCACCGGAGATCCCGATCAGTCGATTTATTCCTGGCGTGGCGCCAATATCAAGAACATGCTGGAGTTTGAGTCGGACTATCCGCAGGCCAAGGTCGTCAAGCTCGAGGAAAATTATCGGAGCACTCGATCGATTTTGAGCGTCGCCGATCAGTTGATCGTCAACAACCAAAAAAGAAAACATAAGACGCTGAAAACAACCAACTCCGATGGTGATCCGGTTCGTTTGATCGCCTATCCGGATCAACAAGCCGAAGCCAAGGCAGTCGCCGACGAGATTCATGCCTGGATTCGCGATGAGATTTTTCAACCGCAGGACATCGCAATCTTCTATCGCGCCAACTGGCTATCACGTTCCATGGAGCACGCGCTTCGCAGTGCGGGAGTGCCCTATCAAGTCGTCAATGGTTTTGAATTTTACCAGCGTCGCGAAATCAAGGATTTGATGGGTTACTTGCACTTGCTTAACAACCCCTCGGACAACATCGCGTTTTTGCGAGTCATCAACACGCCCGCGCGAAAAATTGGCAAGGTGACGCTTCAGCGGCTTCAGGAGTTTGCCGACGAATCGGGGCTGACACTTCTCGAAGCGGCACGGCGATGTGGTTTGAGCGAATCCATCAAAAAGCAGGCGGCGTCCAAGATCGCTGGGTTCGTTGCTCTCTATGATCGAATCGCGGTAGAGAAAACAGAAAACGTCGAGTACTTGTTGCGAACGTTGGTCGACGAGATCGGATATATCGACCATTTGATTGCGGATGATACCCCGGAGGCACATGAGCGGGCCGGTAATGTTGAAGAGTTGATTTTGGCGGCTCGCGAATTTGACTTGACTCACCCCAATGATGGTGGGTTGGAAGCCTATTTGGAACAGACGGCGTTGGTGAACGACGTTGATGCTTGGGATGCTGAGGGCGGAGCGGTCACTCTGATGACGCTTCACGCGGCAAAAGGTCTTGAGTTTCCCGCTGTTTTCATTGTCGGCTTGGAAGAAGGACTGATTCCCCATGAAAGGAGCAGCGTCGATCCGGACGAAGTCGAGGAAGAACGACGGCTGTTGTTTGTTGGAATCACTCGCGCCAAACTGAATTTGTACTTGAGCCGTTGCTTGACTCGTTTCCGTCGGGGGCGAAATTGGCCGGTGATTCCAAGTCGGTTCCTGATGGAGCTTCCAAGGATGGAAATGGAAATCTCGGAGCCGAAGAACTTCGATTATTCGAAAATGGCCTCCCAATGGCAGGAGCATCCGGAGGACGTATGGAATGAATCCGAGAATGTCCAACAATTCCTCCAGCAACAGGAAGAAGACGACGACATTCCTTTTCAGTTGAATGATCTGTTTTCCGATGATGCTGATTCCGATGCGGGGCCTGCTGATCAGACGCAGGAATCCAGCGAGTCTTACCAAGGCACCGAGACGAAACCGAAATCATCACCGGCTGCATTCCAGGTTTTTGTCGCCAAGGATCTTGAAGGTGATTCGGAAGGCAAAGCGGGAGCGGCGATGACACAGGCCAAGGCCGCGAATCTTCAGTCGGGCCAGCTGGTGTTTCATCCCACCTACGGCAAAGGAGTGGTCGCCAAGGTGAGTGGCGCTGGCAAAAAGCAGTTGGCGGAAATTGAGTTTGATTCCGTCGGCGTCAAGAAAATCAAACCGGCTTATTCGAATCTGGTTACGCTTGGTTAAAAGTTGGCCGCTTGCTAGCAAGTGCGTTCTTCGCTAATTTTCTCGGTTGGCTAACCGGCACATCTTCTCGGGCAAAGCCATGTGGAAAAAATTTCCAGGTAAATTGCCGCCAGAATAGCGCGCCTGTTTTCGATTCTTTGAATAGCCCAATCCATTTGTCACACGGGTTTTGAGCGCGCACTCAAATCATCGGTCCCAATTCGATGTCATTTTCGTCAAACTTCAAACCGCTCATTTTGATTGTTGGAATGCTTGTATTCATTCCTGGATCGAAATCCGCCTTCGCAGATTTGATTTCGACTTCGACACCTACGGGCACTGAGTCGCGAAATGCCAACACGGATTATGTTGGAATCCTGGATTCGACTTTGCCGACCCAGGTTCTGAATCAGAATGTTGCATTCGGTGGAGTGCCTAATGGCTATCTTTTCCAGGTCGGGGATTTGGTCGGCCGGGATATGAATGCGTCGGGAGGAAGTCGGGTTTGGATGTACGAGTTGATTCTACCGACCGACGCACTCGGTGGTTTTACGGACATCCAGTTTTCGGCCTTGGCGGCTGAACGCAGCAACAACAACTTGGAAGGCAATGATCAAATCTCTTGGTCCTTATTCTTGAACAACGATACAACACCCGTTGCGACGGACGGTCCGTTGGCCGGTTCCGATTGGACTCTGTTCTCTGCCAGTTTGAATCATGCCGGCGGAGTGGCAGTGACGAGGGTTCGCGTGGAATTTGTTGTGACCGGATTCAATGCCAATAACGAGTGGTTTGCCACGCGCGGAACTTTAAGTGCAAATTATCAGGCGATACCTGAACCGGAGGCATTCCTTCCGCCGCTCTTGCTATTGACCTTCATTGCATTGGCCGCTTTCCGCGTTCGTAATTTTGCTTAAGATGTCACCTCACGTTCGAGGAAAGGCATAAAGTGGGCAATCAGGTGTCGGAATCTGGAAAGCCAAAGTTCGTATTTGTTTGCTGCCGAAAAGGCAGCCACGACCTTTGCAAGCAGGAAATAATCGAAAACTATCCGGAGTGGCGGTTCGCGTTTTCTCGACCCGGGCTAATGACCTTTAAGCTTCCCGAGGGGCATGGTTACGAGTTTTCGAAACCAGTCGACTTGAAATCGATTTTTGCGCGCACCTACGGGTTGTCAGTTGGCAACGCCGGCAGCATCGAAGAAGTTGTTGAGCAGGTTGGCAACGTTGCCGCTCAATTCAATTCGCGGCAATTTCACTATTGGAACCGTGCGGACCAGGACAAGGATCTGTTCACGGAATGTCGACCGGTCCCGGCAGCTTTGGTTGAAGCGGAGGGGTTGGAATTCTCAATGGACTCAGATCCCGGGCAATTGGTCGTGGATGTGATTGAGATGGATCCCGAACGCTGGTTTATCGGGGTTCATGTTTGCAGCACGATTTATCATCGTTGGCCGGGCGGTCGTCCGTTCTTCCAAGAAAAAAAGGATGTGGTTAGCCGGGCCTTCTGGAAAACCAAAGAAGGTTTGTTGTGGTCTCGGTTGCCCTTGCGAAAAGAGGATGAGTGTATTGAAGTTGGCGCATCGCCGGGGGGATCCATCCAGGCATTGCTTGAATCAGGGTGCAAGGTGATCGCCATTGACCCGGCAAAACTATCTACAGTGCTCGAAGAGCATCCTCGAGTGGTCCATCTGAAGAAACGCGGGAAAGAAGTGCGGAAGAATGAGCTTTCGAATGCTCGTTGGCTGCTGGCCGATCTGAATGTCGCTCCAAAATACACATTGGATACCGTCGAAGATATTGTTGGCAACAAGAGTGTTTCCATCAAAGGCATGTTGTTGACGTTGAAATTGATGGATGGGATCCAGTCGAAAGAGTTGCGCACCGTTGGTGAGCGGGTAAAGGGGCTTGGGTTTCAGCATGTTCAAATCCGCCAATTATCTTTTGATCATGCTGAAGTGTGTTTGTTTGCGTTGAAGCAAAAGGCGATGCTGCGTCACTGATTTGGGGCGGCTTCGGAATCGTTGAGAGATTGAATGGTTTTCGGACTCGATTTCTCACCGGTCGATCCGCAAAATCGTTGAAATCGAACCTGGAATAGCCGACTTAACTGTGTGGTATATTCTGGGATGCGTGGACTTTTCTGTTTAGCGATTTTTGTCAGCTCGTTCTTGTTGTTTGCAATCCAGCCAATGGTCGGCAAGATGTTGCTGCCCTCTCTCGGTGGACCGCCGGCAGTTTGGAACACCTGCGTCGTGTTTTTTCAGCTATTGTTGCTGTTTGGGTACGGCTATGCCCACTTTGGTTCCAGTCGGTTGAAGCCACGAACGCAAATTGCTGTTCACTTTGTCCTTCTTGGATTGGTGGCCCTCTTTCTGCCAATCGGTTTGATCAAGTGGCTACCCATTAACGAAACGTGGTCGCCGGTCAGTTGGTTGCTTGTTCAACTTGCGCTGATGGTGGGAATTCCATTCTTCGTTCTTTCCAGCAATGCCCCACTGATTCAACGTTGGTATGGTTACGTTTGTCAAAAAGACGAGGGTGGCGATCCGTACTTTTTGTACGCGTTCAGCAATGCAGGGAGCCTTTGCGCACTCGTTTGCTATCCGTTTCTGGTTGAGCCCTTGATGGGGGTCAGCAGTCAAAGTTGGCTTTGGATGTTCGGTTTTTTCGCTTTGGTCCTGACCTTTGCGGTTTGCGGCTGGGTTTTGTTTTCAAAATCGGATCTCAAGCGGAAACAAGACGTGGAAGCTTCCATCTCGTCGCCCGAAAAGCTGGCCTGGAAGAAGCGTTTGCATTTTGTCGTTCTGGCCGCGGTCCCTTCGAGTTTAA
This sequence comes from uncultured Pirellulaceae bacterium, assembly GCA_964434955.1. GTDB lineage: Bacteria > Planctomycetota > Planctomycetia > Pirellulales > Pirellulaceae > JANQLU01. The sequence continues at coordinate 2,498 of CAYSXI010000039.1, read as the reverse complement.
TGTTGGGAGTTACAACGTTTATCGCGACGGATGTCGGCTCAATGCCCTTGCTGTGGGTCATTCCTCTGGCACTTTACCTTTTGACTTTCATATTCGCATTTTCCCGGCGGACGATCCTTCCTCATTCCTGGATTACCAAGGCACTACCCTATACGGCATTGCTGATGGCGGTGCTGTTGATGGTGGACTTGGGAAAAATTCCCTTGCTGATTGCACCCTTGCATCTGGCCGCATTTTTTGTCGTCGCAATGTTTTGTCATGGTGAGTTGGCTCGACTTCGCCCTCCAGCAAATCAGCTAACTGAGTTCTATTTCCTGTTGAGTATTGGCGGCGTTGTCGGAGGTATGTTTAACGGCTTTGTGGCACCGCTGATTTTCACCGAGATTACCGAGTATCCACTGGCGCTCATTGCGGCCTGCCTATTGCTGCCGGCTGGCAAAACCGTTTTGACATGGAAAGTGCTGCCGCGGGAACTCGCCTGGCCTGCAGGTGTTTTGGCCTATCTCCTGGTGTGCACGTTTGCTCTTTCCAGCTTTCAAGCTGAAAACAAGCTCCTGGCCGGCGGGCTGTTATTCGGGTTGCCGGCGATTTTGTGTTTCAGTTTTCTTGAAAAACGAGTTCGGTTTGCGTTTACGCTGGCCGCGATCATTTTTGTTTGCAGTTACTTCTTTGTCGATCGGAATGTCGTCATTGCGAAACGCGGGTTCTTTGGTGTCAACAAAGTCGCGATCGATAAAAAGAATGGGTACACGTTACTCATTAATGGTCGAACGGTTCACGGGATCCAAAACCTGGACGACGAAACGAAGCTTGAGCCGCTATCCTATTACCATAAGACAGGTCCGATTGGAGACGTATTTCGGATCGTGGATCCGGATCGGCAATCTCGAGTTGGGGTAATCGGGTTGGGCACCGGTTCGATTGCCAGCTATGCCAAGGACGGACAGCATTTCGACTTTTTCGAGATTGATCCGGTTGTCTATGAATTCGCAAGCAATCCGAAATATTTCAATTTTCTATCGGAGAGTAAAGGCAACTGTCGAGTGATCTTGGGGGATGCCAGGATTCAACTTCAGCGACACCATTTCGAGAATCATCGAGTGACCCAAACGGTGAGCCATGGAGATTCGGAAGGTGTGGGGCAGTATCGGCTCTTGATTTTGGATGCATTTAGTTCGGATTCGATTCCAACTCACCTGGTCACGCGCGAGGCTTTCGAACTTTACATGAGCCGTCTCGATGATGGCGGGTTGATGGCCGTTCATATTACAAACAAATTTATTGACCTTGAGCCGCTACTCGCCGGCCTATGCAACGACTTGGGACTGGAACTATTGATCCGGTATGACGGAGTCGCGGGCGGATTCTTGGAAAACGGTGGCAAGGAATCGTCTGTTTACGCGATCATTGCTAAACGCCCTGAGGTGCTCGAGCCCTTTGCCAAAACCGGCAATTGGGATCAGCCCGAAGCGAATTCAGATTTGCGAAGTTGGACTGACGAGTATTCTAATTTTCTCGACGTCTTGCGTTGGTGAGACGGGAGTTTGCGGGCTTCCCGTCTTACAGCGAGCGGTGCAAAACCGATCGTTTATCGATTTTCCGAAGTCAGTTCTGCAACTTTCTCGGCGGCGTTCCGGTAGTAAATAGCCGCTTCCTCAAGTTTGTTTTTCTCGCAAAAACTGGCAAGCTTTTCGAATCTTTGATGCGGGTTTGATTTCGTTGCAACCAGTATCTTGGGCAAGCATTCCGGGCAAAGGAAAAGGGGATGGCGATCGCTTTCGCTCCGGTTGTTGCTTCCGTTCATATTGCATCGATAGGCAATGCAATGCTGAATTGAGAACATGTGCCCCGTCTCGTGCGTGGCTGTTTTCAGAGTCCTGTCCAGGCAAGTCGTGAATTCCGTTTCCGGGTCACCGTTTCGATAGATGGACCAAACCCCGACGCGGCCGCGAAGCGATGCCTGACCGAAAACGAAATTCCAACTCTCCTGCGGATACAAGTCGTCGGACGTGAATGCAATCATCGCAAACGCGTCATCGGGAAGTGAGGGTTGAAGAACATCGTAAAGAATGTACGTGGTCAGCAATTGCCGCATCCCGGCAGAATGAAGCCGCTTGGCTTTTGCCGGAAAATGGTTCGTGGATTTCGTTTCGAGTATTTTGACTTCACAGTCGAAGTAAAGTGCCATAAATTCGGAAGTCAAATTGACGATTCGTAACTGATTTTCGTTAAACTCACCGATCGGTTGGATATAAAGCTTGTTCCGTTTTTCTTCCAAAACGTTCGGGTTGCATTGCAAATATTGTTTGAAGGTTTGCCCGGCTTCCTTGTGCGAAGCCAACCAATCTCCGGTACGGACGGGCCCCATATCTCGGTGCAGTGACCGAATCGCCTGCGCGACCTCCCTCGCATCCATTTGTTCTTCGGATGAGAATGAGCGCGCCGGAGTCCAGAATTGATTGACGGCGACCCAGGAAGCAACTCCGGCGAGCACGAGA
>CAYSXI010000038.1:23449-34548 GCA_964434955.1 uncultured Pirellulaceae bacterium | reverse complement strand
TGAACGAATTTCTTAAACGGAATTTCGCTGCACAGACCAATTAGGCCACTTTGAGCCTGTAAAAAAAGATGTTTGAAAACGAGTGTCACAAAAACCAAGTGTCCACTGGGTAAGCGCGCGTCCACATTTCTGAGAAATTTCTGTGAAGAACCCCCGCGATCTGGGTGAGTTTTGCGCAATTGTGAAAGCGTTAATTCTGAAATCGGTTTCGCTGCACAAACATGTTGTTTTTCCAGAGGGTTTTGATCGCGTCGCATTTTCGTCCAATGTTGCGACATGAAAATTTGATTTTTCTCGACGTCGAAAAAATCGTTTTCCCTAAGTCGAAAAAAAATACCGCTTTGCGAAAAAAAAGTTTTCGCGAGGTGACCGGTTGTGTCTTTTGCATCTCTAAAAATGTCTTCCGGTAGGCGCCCCTAAGCCTTCCCCAAGGTTTGACGTTGGGGGGAGTTGCTTTTGAATTTTGTTGCTCCAAGAATCAAGCAACGACCTTGGGGGCAGCCAAGCTTGTAACAAACAATTGAAGCGAAACATTTTGCATTGGAGCCTTGAACGTAATTCGTTTACCTGGTTTCAAAGCAAAAGTTTCAAAAACTTGTGAACCTGCCGGGGTAAACCGGGTTCCTGAATTCCGCATTGGCGACCTGACGGGTTGCGACGCGGCTTTCGACGAATTCGGGGCAGGCGCAAGGTTTGGATTCGATCGCTGGCGCGTTTCTTGAAGGGAAACGCTCGTTGGCTCGAACTTGGAAAACCGGAAATTTGGTACTGAAAGCGGGGGATCATGAAGCTTTCCAACCGATCATTTACGATCCTGCTGGTCGCAGCCGTCGGCCTGTTTTGCGTTTCCTTGATTGCCTACAACAAGGGCTGGTTCAAATCCAAGCCCCAACCCGTCGCCCAAACCGACGAGGAATCGGGCACGGAGAGGGACCGGGATATACCGCCGCACCCAGGCTGGGTCAAGATCGGTGATGTTTGGCGTCCGCCAACGGATGTCAAACCGGTACGGTCACGAGACCATTCGGCCAACCGGCGATCGGAAATCGACTGGGGAACTTCGACACCGGTTGCGTTTGAGGAAAACGCCAACACAAAGAGCCTGAAGGAGGCCGTTGGCAAGAAGGACCTCGCGTACCGGTTCAGTTCGATGCTTCCGCCGCCCAAGTTCGACCGTGTCGCGTATCAAAAAGACCCTCAAAAGTACATTGATGAGGTCGCACCCGGTCGGATCAACCAGGTCTTGCCGGCTTCTAAAGACACGGTGCCAATCAAACGAGACGGTCGCTACATCAGCCGCTTGATTCAAGGCGAATCGGTTCAGCTTAAAGCCAAAGTCGAACCCGGGATGCCGGTGACCTTTCACTCGCCGAAGCTTGGCAATTTCCAGAACAAGCTGACTTCCGTCACGGTTCGGGCTGACGAGAACGGAGCTGCAACCGCGACCTACACGGCTTCGGGGGGCACGCGCGGCGAGATTGACATCCGCGCCGCCTCGCCCGTTCATTCAGATCATGCTCGGTGGGTGATCGAGGTTGTTCATCCCCAGCAGCGACCGACTTCCAACAGCACACCAGCTTCAAAAGCGACTCCGGCCTCGAGAAGTACGCCGGCAGTCAAAGGCGATCAAATCAGTCAAGCCAAGTAATCCTGTTGAGTCCAATCGCGCTACCGATGCGCACGTATGGATTCCCGCGAGCAGAAAACCGAACACAAGAAACAAATTAAAACAATCGACCCAGGCAGACACCGCCACGGAGATAAGCAGATGTTGAGATCCATCATGAACCAATCGCTTACGGCAACATTCGCACTCGTCCTGACCCTCACCGCAACTACGCTTGCGGTAGGCCAAGGGTTTCCACCTCCAGGTGGTGGCGGAGGCGGTGGTGGTCAAGGCAATGGCGTGTTTGATCCGCTCGATGACCTGGAGTTTTTGGCGATCACTTTGGAATCTTCCAGCTCAATCAAGTTGAAATATCATGTCCATGATGATTACACATCGACTTACAATTCCAACGATGAGCCGGAGGCGGGTGTTGTAACTGCTGACTCAATTACGCTTGATTCCAGCTACTTCACCGTCGGCGAGAAGACGGTGATTTGTAGTTTGCCAGGCTCGCAAACCGATGGCAATTTTGTTGCCTATGTTCACTATCCGAAAAGCGGCATGGATGAAACCGGTTTTGCGCAGGCCTTCAAGATCGAGAATGGCGTACTCTCACTGGTTGGGCCTCATGTAGCATTTCTCGGACGTTCGCCGCTTCAGCAAACGCCACGCCCAAGTCTCTGTAACACTTGTTCGCCTAACGCGGATCGTGGAACCACACTTAGTATTCCACAGCCTGTTCAAGATTCTCAGGATCGAGTCGCATTAATCAACATGCAGGGCGTTTCCAGTGGTTGCGATTCATGTGGCGGCGGAACTGGCGGAAGCTCTGCGCCCCAATTGCCGCTCGTGGCGATGTTCCAGGGCCAATCAGCGACGGAAGTCGGAATCATGGGTTCCGGCTGGCAGCTGCCATTCAACAAAACATTATACATGGTCGCTGACCATTCGGGCGACAATGTGTCAATGCGGTTTTACGATCCTCAGTTAGGTGCTGCGATCACTTTGCGCGACGACTACAACGCCTCCAACGATGATTACACGGGAACGGTTGACGGACTTTTGGAGGCCAAATATTCCCTCTTTTCATCGATCAAGCTTGTGAACGGAAGCGGCGTCGTGCAAACGGCACTCGCGGATGCAACGGAAGTGCACATCACCCAGCTCGATGGCACACTAATGAAGTTTGAAATCTGGGACATCGACCAATCAGGAGGCGACGAAGATACCTCGGCTGACGCGTTTGGTAGATTGACGGAAGTCATCAACCGTTGTGGGCAAACGACTTTAGAGTTGACCTACGCAAGTTCCACGTCGCGATATCCTGAAACCATCAAGGACGCATACGGAAACACCGCCACGCTTTACTATGAGGCAACGGTTGGGGGACGGCCAGCATTGACGCGAGTTGTTTACAACGGACAAACAACGACGATTACCTACGCAAATGACTTCTTGGCATCGATCGCAATTCCGGGTGGGGGAACATGGACCTACTCGCTGGCTCATGATTCGGCCAGTCAAACTGAAAAGATGACGGTGACGAGTCCATGTCGCGGTACCCGGCATTTTCGTTTCACCGAAGATTTCATGATCTACAACGGTGATATCGTCAATCAGCCGGTCAACGTCCTTCGGTCAATTACGGATTCGAATGATGACAACTTGATGTCAATCTTTTTTAATCCGACCAATGCCGATGAAGCTCGAATCTGGTATGCCGGAGATCGGCTTTCTTACTACCGCAATGACGATGTTCAGCGTTATGAAAGGTACTACGAGACTTGGACTCTTGGAAATATTCTCGACGGGTGGGATGCGTTTACGAATTTGACTCAGGAATCGAGTTATCAGTCGATTCAGTTCAATGTCGGTAGCGTCGAATCCGACTTTGTCTATGGCTCGGCCCCTGTGGTAACAACCGCGACCGGCGAAACAATTACTTGCGGATATGACCCATATGGCTACGTCAGCCTTGAAGAATTCGATGACGGAACCTATCGCTCCTACACTTATGATGTTTTCCATAATGTTACTCGAGTTCGAGATCGAAATGGGAATGTAACCAAGTTCGTCTATAGCGCTTGCGGCCAGGTCCTGGAGCGTCAAGAAGGTATCAAAGATACAAGCACCAATTCCAGTACTACCAATGACGTGAATCAAACCGAATACGCCGTATACAAGTTTGAGTATTGGGATGCCCCAACAACCAAGTATCACAATAAGCTGAAAACTGAATTCACGGCGCTCTGGAATAACCACGCCAAGATGTACCGGACCGACTATGAGTACGATTCGAACGGTCGTCTAACGAAGGTGACCCAAGCTGGTGACACCGAAAGCAGCACACGGGCTGAAACGACTTACACCTATAATGCCTGGGGCATGGTAAATACGTCCACCGATCCACTAGGTCGCGTCACGACTTTTTCTTACGACAGTCAAGGCCGCAACTACAAGACGCAGTACCACGACGGTTCGACGGAAGAGACGATTTACGGTGGCGCTGGGCAGGAATGCCTTCCGGTCAAGCAGAAGGCGCGTGACGGTGTCGTGACGAAAACGGACTACGATACCGAGGGGCGAGTCACCCAAGTCACTCGTGCGTTTTCCACGATCGATTCCGGCGGCAATGAAACGCTGAACAACGATCAACTGGTCCGGAGTTCGACCCAGTACACCTACGATGGCGATACGGAGCAAGTGATCTCCCAGGTGACTGACGGACGAAAGACCGAGTATGTCTTTGATTACAAGTACCGAACGATCGAAACGAAAACGTTCCCCAATACAGGAACGACACTGTCGAACAAAACCGTTTATGACGGCAACCGTGTTTTTTACACGGAGGATCCGTACGGGCGTCGCAGTTACAACGCTTATAGCGCATCCAGCCCCGGTGAATTGATTCGCAAAGTCCAATGCACGAAGCCTTCGCAGACGTTTGCGAGCACATCGGTGGTGTTGAACTTGTCCTACGATCTCACGCCAAACGCTGCCTACATTATCACGGATGCCATTAAGGATGGCGAAGGCAACTTGGTGGAAGTCATCAATCCTCGAAACATCAAGTCGACCTTCGAATACGACAGTCGTGATCGACAAATTCGTCAGTTCAACGCCAAAAACACGACCGTCGAAACCAAAACCGAAACGGACTACGATTTGGATGGCAACGTCATCGAAGTTCGTTCACCACGCTACTTCGACTCGGCGGACACCAATGGATATAACAAATCCAAAACGACTTACACCTACAACGGCCGTGGGATGCGGGCGTCAACGACAGAAGCTCCGGGAACTGCGGTTGCCGCGACAACATCCGTGACATTCACCCTTGATGGTCGAGTAGATAAACGGACAGATGCATTGGGTCATGATTGGCACACTTTCTACCACAACTGTTGCGGCAGAACTCAAGGCAGCAAAGACCCTGCCGGACACGGTGGCATTACAAACAACGACTATACAGGGCGTGTTACCCACACGGCGATGGTCGCGGACTACGATTCCCACACAGACAAGCACAATCCAATTGATGCAAAAACGCTGGGTGAATCGACGACTCGTTTCGATATGCTTGGCAGAACGATTGCCAGGACCCAATGGCTGGTGGCTCAGGGGACGATCGACGCGAACGATGCACCAATCGCGGGACTCGATGGTGTTTCCGCCGCGGACGGAATTACTTCCCAAACCATTTATGACAACAACATGAACGACGGATTCGGGCTTGATAGTTCGGGAGGGGTTACGGTCAACAAATTGGGCGGCGGAACTTTCTCTGTTTCGCTTTCAAACGCAATGACCAAACTTGCCGATTCTGTCGCGAACGGTGGCGCCGGGCTCAGTTTTACGAGCGGTGAAAGCGCTTGCAACGCAGTCGTAAGCATCAACGGCGAAGAAGAGATTAGCTTCCGTATTTCCGATGGTGCTGGCCGGACGGTTATGTCAGGGCAGATTCAATCCCATGCAGATCCTTCGCCCAATGACCTGATTACGCATTCCTGCCAGAAGCATGATACCGTGATAAATATCGCCGGTTTCGGGGATACGCTGGAATCGCGGTCGATCGATGCCAACGGCAAGATGACCAAGACCCGTGCTGATGGTGCCGGAAGAGTATTGGAATCCGAGGATCAGCTAGGCAACGTTTCCGTGATGACTTATTCGGCATCCGGACAAGTTCTCACGTCGAGGGATCCGAATGGTGTTGGAGTGGATCGGGTTTTTGATGACTTGGACCGCGTCATCTCAACCACAGACACGTGGGGTGATCAAAATCTAGTCGCGTACTACGTCGGTGGGATGGTCAAGACTCAAACCGATGCCAAGAGTAAATCAAACACGAATGTGTACGATGAGCGCGGGCGCCTGGTGACGGTAACAGATCGCCTAAGCAATGATACGAAGTTCACTTACAACTTGGCCGGCAGAAGGCTCAGTATCAAGGACGCCGAAAACAAGATCACGCTTTACGAATACAATAATCGAGGGCAGCAAACGAAGACCACCTATCCGGATCACACGGGCGGCAATCCTGGGGACGCGAGTTATGGCATCGTTGAAGTTGAATACGACGAGGCAGGACGCGTTCTACGAAAAACGGATCAGATCGGCGATACGGTGACGATCAATTACGATCTCGCAGGGCGAATGACTCAACGTGATTACCGGACGGCTGCTAATTCACCCTCGGGTACGATTGCCGATAGTGATACTTTCACTTTTGACAAAGCAGGTCGAGTTTTGACCGCTGTTAGCGGAAGGTACGTCAATACTGTGACCATGACCTACGATCTAGGCGGTCGACTTGCAAGCGAGGCTCTGACAATTAGTCCACAGACCTATACAACGAGCTACGAATACAACAATCTTGGTCAACGCTCAAAAATTACGTACCCGGACACAACTGAAGTCGAGCGCACTTACACGGATCGCGGGCAACTCTATCAGGTCAAGTATAAAGGCTTGGTTGTCGATACCCGGACGTACGATGGCGGCGGGCGGTTGAGTACATCTAGTGACTTTGCGGGTAATGGGGCTCTAACGACTTGGAATTACCGAAGTAGTGGAGCCAACAAAGATAACTTGGTCGATTCGATCGTGACGACGACAAGCGGAACCGACAAGGTGGGTGACTACGCCTACGCGTGGGATGCCAACAAAAACAAGACAGCCGAAACCATCACGAATAGCCCCATGAGTACCCACGGATTCACCACGGGTTCGACCGGCTACGATGATACAGATCGGTTGGTCAATTGGGAACGCTCGGACGGCAATTTGGATCAATCCTGGTCACTTAGTGATGTCGGAGATTGGAACTCGCATACGGTCAATACCGTGGCAACGACTCGCACCCATTCGGATGTTCACGAAGTTACGGCAGTTGGCTCGAATGTAATGAGCTATGACGTCAAAGGTAATTTGACTTCAGATGGGATCAAGAACCAGGACTACGAATGGGATTTCGACAATCGTCTTTCAAAGCTTGATCGTTCCAGCGGTGCGGATATCTTTGCCAAGTACGATGCACTTGGTCGCCGTGTCGAGTGGGGCACAACTGGCAATATGAAAACCTATGTCTATGCCGGTCAGCAAGTCATTGGCAAATACGACACCGGCACTGCCGCGTCGTCACCGACATTGAAATGGGTTTTTGGTTCGTACATTGATGAGCCCATCTTGATGGACCGAATCAGCGGATCCACCTGGCATCAGTTTTACTATCATCGAAATCACCAGTACTCAATCGTTGCCTTATCCAACGCAAGTGGCGACGTTCTCGAACGTTACGTTTACGATGCCTACGGAACACCAACGATCTACAACGCAGCAGGAACGACCGTTCGCACCTCAAGCAGCTACCAGAACCCGTTCATGTTCACCGGCCGGTTCTACCATTCAAGTGTCGAACTACACTACTTCCGAGCGAGAATGTACGACTCGGACTTAGGAAGGTTCGTTAGTCGCGATCCGCTTGAATACGTCGATGGGGCATCGCTATATACCGGATATTTCGCCAACCGCGGAGCAGATCCGCTTGGGTTGAAAAAAATCTCCGCATTTTTCAATCTCCGCCAGAAGCTTAAACGGTACGAATATGAACCGAATCACGAACATGGGAAAAAGATTTTTCCCGAACCGATAATTGAAAGAAAGAATACCGTGCGCTGGTATATTCAACTGGCTCTAGAAGGCACAACATCAAACAACAAGAATTTTCAAACAGGATTTCGAGTAACTCCTAAAACCAGTGATGGAGTGGACATGAAACTGGCTTCCGACGTTGGTTTCCAGTTTTGGAAAAGAAAAAATGCGGTTCCTGTGGATTCCATTAAGGGAAAAACAATCATGCGAACCGGAAATCAGGATGCGACATTTTGCGTGGAATGCCGGGAAATTGGATTCAACTACCAGTTTTCAAAAAAACGAAACAAGAAATCCAACGAAGTAATTGGCGAAATAGCATTTGATGTATTTTCGAAAATAATTCCTGGTGGCAAAGCAATCGATATTTTGGTTGGTGGTGACACGAAATCAACAGTAATCGATATAACTAAGCACGTTATTGATATCAAGAAAGGTGATTTCGAAGATCACATCAAAAAGAAACTGTTTATTGATCTGATTGAGAACTATAAAATTGACGGACATATCATTCTTTGTGCAGACAATGCGGCTTCGTTAAAGTTAAATAACTGGCCTGCAGCGTTGCGAAGAAAGGATGATTTGATAAATTTCCGAGCATTGCCTGTGGAAAAACCGTGGAAATATGGAAGGAAAGGGGACTTGGTTGCAAATTGGGATAAGTTTGAGGTTTTTCAAAGCAATTTGGTTTCCGACATTGGTCCCATTCAAGATCTTGATTTGCCTGATTCTCCAAGAAGAATTCACTCACTACGAGGGGAAGTTCCGAAGTGAACACAGTGAAATCCCAGTTTGCTAGTAAATGGCGTGTGGCATTTTTGGGTCTATTGGTGATCTCGATCGGCCTATTGTTGGCCTATGTCGTGGCGAATGACGGCAAAAAAAAATCAAAGATCGAGCAGCCATATGGCGAATTCAAACGAGACCTTCCCTTTGTAGACTTGTCAAATCGCGCTGAGTTCGGTGACGATGAACTTGAAGCTTTCGTTGCATTTGCAATCGCTAACAAATGGGAAATCATTGAATTGGATTTGAGCCAAAGTGGAATTACGGACAAGGGAATAAGTTCAGCAGCTCGCATTTCGGATCTTCTTGCGCTCAACATAGGAGGTACAGAATGTACATCGGATTGTCTCTTGCCTTTTGAGAATAACCAAACTCTCGAAACACTTGATGCAAGTTCAACCAAAGTTGACAGTAAAGTCGGAATACACATTTCGAAAATCAAGAGTTTGACAAAACTAGATTTGTCATCTACCAAAATAGGTGACGAGGCAGTCGAGCTGCTCCCGGCGAATTTAACCGGACTTTATCTTAGAAACACGCAGGTATCCAACCATTCAATAGATTTCATTAAAAAGATGCGAAATCTCGCTTTTTTGGATATCGCGGATACCAAGATACGTTTGAGCGACGAACTTGGACTCACTTGGATTCAAGAACTGCCCAATTTGGCAGTTTTGTGTTTGGACCGTAGTCAGATTTCAAAAGAAATGGAAAAGTTATTCCGCGATTCATTTCCAACTGTTTCACTTCGAATTGACGTTGGCTCGCTGAATTAAATTAGAGAATTACTAAACGGACTAATTGTCGAAAGGATCTCAATTTGGTGAGTTGTCGAGAATTCGTTCTTTTTTAGACTTTACCTTCGGCAAGATTGCGATATCAAATCACGTGGAGCGCCCTGATCCAGTTGATCCATTAATTACTCTTAAGATTGCATTGTAAACTTAACTGCCAATATCGTTTGTCAGCCCATTTTTCCTGAGCCTTTGTCTTTGGTGATTTGAAGGCCCAGTTTTTGAATGGACAAAGTAGATCTTGCAACTACATAAAGTACCGGACTATAAGGCGTCTTGGAGAGAGACCCCATTCGTTTGATTACACGGGCCAGGACGGAAGCATAGCTGACCGAAACGGGCAACCTGTCGTAAAGACCGTCGTTGTTCCAATTCATCTTGGTTAGCCCAAGGATTTCTTTCGCCGATTGATGGCAATCGCCAGATCCCAGGTATCGTGTTAATCGAAGAGGAAACGGAATCCCTTTTCCTTCCTTGTAATAGTCTCTGCTTCCGAGGGTTGAACAATTACCCTGAGTCCAGAGCAGGTAATCGAAGATCCCTATCGGCATCGCTGTTCCCCTTTCAATGGGATAGCCGGCTGGCCAGCCTACTTTTGCGTTCTTGTTTGAGCTGTCAATCTTGATGCCTTTCCATGGTGTTCGTTTTGAGACCGTCAATCGCTCAACATCGTTTACGGCTCCCAACGCATCGGTGCAACCGTCAATTTCATCGTACGTAAATCTCGTTGTTTTATGAACAACGAGACGATCAGGTACGAAGCCCCGTTGGTTTTGATAAAGACTCAAAGTTCGGGACATAACTCTTCGCATTTCTCCTCTGGGAAGGTGAGGTAAGGGTTATCTCCGTCATAACAGCCATCCGTCGACTCATATAGGAGAAACTGAAGGTTCGCACCCTCTCCATCAAAAATTTGACTACAGCAAGTGACGAGAACCACGAAGGCATAGATACGTCAGGCCTGAGTACCAAAGCTGCCCTGATGGTCGATGAAATTATCCGAAGTCGGAAGATTGTGAATTGGACGAACAATTCGGATGTTCAGAATGAAATGCGGACGGCAATTAAAAGCGTACCTAGGTACAAGTACCCCCGGCAGGATTCGAACCTGCGACCCTTTGATTAGAAGTCAAATGCTCTATCCAGCTGAGCTACGGGGGCTTACGTCGTTTTCAGTTGTTCTAAATTGTGACCAAACTCTGGGATAGTCCTACTGATTAGAAGTCCGCTGCTCTATCCAATTGAGCTATCGGGGCTGAGGCGATATTCTGATCTTAATGAAATCGCAAGATTTCCGCTAGCGACGACATAGGCCGCGACACACGAAACAACGCGCGAGTTCGCCTATCGCGTGACTCTAATTGAGTCGAATTTCTCTGACACGAAAAGAGCTAAACTCAAGCGTGAATCAAAACGTGCTTTTTAATTCACGCTGTGCTATGAGATTCCAAAACCAAACCGGGAGGTGGAATTGGTTAATGGAGTTTCAGTAACTCAGCGCAAGGGGTTGGGACTGGGGAAGATACATCTTCCGAGCTTGATTCTCGGTGATGGTGAATTGACGACACGAAGATTCGTTGAGTTTTTCACCGCAAAAATCCGTAACAAAGGCACACGGGCTACCTACGCCAATGCTGTTTTCGATTTCTGCGATTGGTGTACGGCTCCGAAAACTGATCCAATTCATCCCAAATGCTCCTGCCCCCTTTTGAACCGTTAAATCCAAGATTGGGAGATTGCCGACATTCGACGATGGC
>CAYSXI010000038.1:0-23417 GCA_964434955.1 uncultured Pirellulaceae bacterium | reverse complement strand
TAGACGGTCGTAACTTCGATTGCGTTGAGAAGCGGGACGACAATAACAAAAAAAGCCCGCCGAATTGGCGGGCTTTTGTTTTTGATATTTGGAAACTCAGGAGGCCGATTTCGGCCGCTTGAGTCCCTGGCCGGTTATTTGCCGTCGGCCATTTTGGGGCGTTGGGGGCGAGTGGGGCGCGAGTCTTTACGCTTGCCGTAACCACTTCCACCACCTTTGCCACCGCCGCGACTTCCGCCGCCACCGCCGCGTCGCATCAAAGAACCGATGCCGGTGCGGAATTCTTCTTTGGAAATTGACTTGTCCTCGTCTTTGTCCAAAGTCATCAAGCGGTCTTTCGAACGGTTGCCTTCCAGTTCTTTCTCAGTGATCTTGCCGTCTTTGTCCGTGTCGAATCGAGCGAACAAAGTCATCGGATCGAATCGGTTTCCGCCGCCGCGATTGCCACCAGCATTATCATCTGTGCCCGCGTCTTCGGCTTTAACAACGTTATCAGCCGCTTCTACTTTTTCGCCTTTGTTGGCAACGCAGTACAAGTACTTGGCACTTCGAATGACCATTTGGTCACCGGTTACCGCAGGCGTGCCCCAGAAGATTTCCTTGGCGGAGGTCACGCGGTTCACGGAAACGAGTTCCATCTTGTCGCCGAGCGAGAAAACAAACATCTGGCCACTGCCATTCATGTAGTACATGTGATCGCCAACAACGATTGGCGAAGGATAATCGAGCGAGCCGAAGCGGCCGCCGGTTTGCATTGCACCACTCAATCGCATTCGCTGCAGACGCTTTCCGGTTTTTGCGTCGATCGATGTGACGATCCCGCGTGTAACCGAATAAATTTTATCGCCGTGGCGAACGGGCGATGCGTAGCCAGCGGTATCGCGACCGGTCCAAACCGTATTGGATTTACTGATGTCGCCTTTTCCGCCGGCGTCGATCGCAACACTTCCTCCACCGCGGCCGGTGAGTGCAAAAATGCGTTTGCCATCGGTGACAACACTGGAATAAGACTGTGTCGCGCCAGTCGCGTCGGCGTACCAACGAAGCTCACCGTTGCTTGGGTCCATGCCCCACAATTCTTTGGCAACGCACATGACCAAGTCCGTGCGGTTGTCATCAATCTTGACGAGCGTTGGAGTGCCCCACATCCCGTCGAGCCCTTTTGCTTCTTGCTTCCAAACTTCTTTACCTGTCTTTTTGTCCAATGCGACGATGGATTGGCTTTCAGCGGAAGCGGTAATGATGACCGTGTCTTTGAAGACGATGGGGCTTGAAGAAGAACCCCAGCGAGCCGGATCGGATTCTTTGCCGACCGACGCGGTCCAAAGTTTGTTGCCTTCCATGTCAAAAGCGTGCACGCCGCCTTTGCCAAAGAACGCGTAAACATTTTTGCCGTCCGAGACGGGAGTATGCGAAGCGTAACCGTGCGCTGTGACGCCGATACCCGTGTAAGGATCTTCAGGAAGTTCAACAGGGACGTCTTTTTGCCAAAGCTTCTTGCCCGTTTTGACGTCAACGCAAACCAAGTGGCGGACGAGGTCTTTGATGTCGCCAGGATTTTCCTGAGTCAGGCCGTAACCCGAGTAGCAAGTCACAAACGCTTTGCCGCCGACAATGATCGGGCTGGAAGCACCGGGACCCGGCATTTCTGTCTTCCAAGCCAAGTTTGCTTTCGGCGACCAGGCCGTTGGAAAGTTCGACGAACCTTTGGCAACGCCCGAGCCGGAAGGGCCGCGGAAACGTGGCCAATCTTCAGCCTGAGTGAATTGTGCAAAAACCAATGCAACGAGCGCCGTTGCAACTACCAAATGTCGGATCATGTTTTGTCTCTTTTTCGAATAATTGGCAAAAAGGGCTGAACGAGTTTACCACATTTGGGTCGTCTGGAAGCCTCCACTATTCCCCTCCGGGACGGCGAAATCGGTGAGCGACGCCACAATTGTGAAGTGGCTTTCAGTTTGAACTTGAATCCGCCACCTGGATTGCCGAGGCCCTTCACCTTGGGCCATTTTTTGTTGGTTTTCGAAGGTGAAATGCTGGCGTGAGGAAAAATAACCAAGTGTTAACAATTGACGTTTTAGGGAAGATTCCTCCCGCGAAAGAGCGGGATTAGTCGAAGCAACTGCTCGCTAGGCGGAAGCGAAAACCGCTCCAGGAAGTTTGGTGAAGTGAACTGCTATCGGTGGAAGTGTCGACGCCAAATAGGATGAAGTCTTCGCTATTCAATTGGCTATCGAAATCACTTTCTGGATGAACCATGCAACTTCCGGCTTACTTCGACGAGCAAGACGAATCCTTTGGGTTGGCGGCAAGAGCCGCCGCCGCAGCCGGGGCCATCATTCGCGATGGTTACCAACAAGTTCACGAAATCAGTCAGAAGGAAGTCGGCGATCTCGTTTCGCGAATTGACTTTGAAGCCGACAAAGCAGCTTGTGCGATTCTTGGGACGCCAGACGATAAGCTGCTCATCGTTTCCGAAGAGTTGAATCCCGATCAATATCAGCCCTCTGATGATATGTGGATCGTCGATCCCTTGGATGGAACGACGGCTTACCTGATGGGAGGCGGACCGGGCATTCCTTCGGTTCTGATTGCCAAACAGATTTCCGGCAAGATCGTTCTCGGGATCGTTTATTTTCCGCTGACCGATGAGTGGTTTTACGCGGTTCGTGGTCGAGGGGCCTACCGAAATGGAAAAAGGCTTTTGATGGACAACGAGTCGTTGGACTTGACGTCGTGTTGGGTCGAGATGAATCAATACGGTAACGTGCTTTTTGAAACCGATTTTTTCGCGGCCGCGCGGCGGGCACTTCGTTCGTCCAAGGGTGCGCGAATTGTGACTTCGGGTTTTCCTTCGGCCGGCGTGGCGATGCGGATTGCCGAACAGGCTTCGGGTCTGAAAGTTGCGATTCACGACAACTGCCCCGAATCGGTGAAGCAAGGGCCTTGGGATATTGCCGCAACGCAATTGATCTTTGAGGAAGCCGGGGGCGTATTCGTGAACCCTGAGTTGGAACGCATTTCTCCGTTCCGTGCCGAGCCGATCATCGTGGCGCCTTCGATACAACTGGCGGCCCGGATCGTCGAGCTCAGCTCCAGCTTCGCGGCGCTGTAACGCCATATCACTTTCTGATCGCCATATCACTTTCTGATGGTCTGATTTTTGACCCGCTCTGCCTGCTATCTTGCCAGCGCCTTTTGCCAGCTCCGTTGCCTGCGCCTTTCTTCGGGCTGTTTCTTAAATTTGGATTTAAAGGCTCTTGGGCTCTTGGCTTCGCAGAATTCTTAGCTCTCCAATCCGTCATACGAGCACGAAGCGCAAGCGAGTGGTTCCGATCACGACACGAGAGATCACTTCACGAAACCCCGCAACATCCTTCCCAAAACCCAACCTGCTCCACCAACCACCACCCCTCTTCTCGCCCTTGCCCGATTTGAAAGATGGAATCGTTAATCCTTATGTCATAAGTTGCCAGCCAACCGAAAACACCAGCCGTAACCCAGGCGAGTCCTTTGAAACCCGCGAAAAACCGCGATAAAATAGCAGGAGCAGGTGAAATGATTATGAATCTTGATAACTCAAACTCTTCCCATTCCGTATCGCAGTATCTGGATGGACTACGGAATGGCGATCCAGTTTCCGTCCAGGCGATCTGGGAACGATACCTGAACGACATGATTCGCCTCGCTTATTCCAAGCTCAAATCTTCGTCGCGGCGCGTGGTTGACGAAGAGGACGTCGTTCAGAACGCGTTTGAAAACTTCTTTCGCCAGGTCCAGGAAGATCGGTTTCCCAAGTTGGACGACCGCAACGACCTTTGGCAAATCCTTTGCATGTTGGTCGATCGGCGGGCCAAGGATCAAATTGCCAAGCTGAATACGATGAAAGGCGGCGGCAAGCTGGTCCACGGTGATTCGATCAACATTGATCCTTCGCGTGGCCCCGTCATTGAGAACGTCGCGATTCAGCCGACGGATAAACAGGGTGCCGAGTTCATGGATTCATTTAAGCATCGTTTGAAACAGTTGGATACGGACGCCCATCGAAAAGTCGCGCTCGCCAAATTGGAACTGAAAACCAACCAGGAAATCGCAGACGAGCTTGAGATGTCATTGCGATCGGTCGAGCGGCGAATGGCTGATATTCGCAAAGCGTGGAAGGCCGAAGAAGATTGATGAGTGATTCGACGCGAGATTACGGCGAGCCGGATGATCCTTTGATCGATCGCGCTGTCGATTACTTTGAAAAAAAATACGCGGCCGACAAATCGTATCGAATTGAAAACTTGCTCGATGAATGGGAGCAGGTCGATCGAAAGACGGATTCTCCTCCCGATGAAGTTTTTGCCGAATTGATTTGTGTCGAGATGGATCTTCGCTGGCGCGACGAGGAAGAGCTTGATATCTTTGAGATCATCCGTCGATTTCCGGGGCACCTGGATATTATTGAGGAGTCCTGGAATCGGCTTCTCGATTTGACGATCGGCAACGAGTTTGACAGGCAAGGGAATTTCCCCGCGAATCTCGTTTCGGTTGAGCTTATTGAGCAAGACGATTCGGAAGAGCAGCACCTGGTCGTCGGCAAAAAAGGGAGTACCGAAGTCCCCGAGAATTTGGGCGACTACAAAAACCTTGAGTTGATCGGTGAGGGCGGTTTTGGAATTGTCTATCGGGCCTTTGATTCCAAGTCGAATCGACAGGTCGCTTTGAAGTTTCCAAAGAAGATTCATGACAGCGGTCGAGAGGTGGATGCCGAACTGCTGAACATGATTTCGACCGAAGCAGATCGGGTGATGGAGCTTCGGCACGAAGGGATCGTTGAAACGATTGGCATTGAAACAATCGATCAATTCGTTTTCGTCGTGCAGGAATTTGTCGAGGGCGAGGAACTCAAGTCCTGGATGTGGCTTCCCAGGTCTTACGAACAGATTGCCGAGCTGATTGCCTCCATCGCAGATGCATTGGCCTGCGCTCATACCCGTGGCATCGTGCACCGCGATCTCAAGCCGGGGAATGTCCTGTTGGACGCCGCGATGAATCCAAAGATCGCGGATTTTGGTCTGGCTTTTCATGATTCGGAGCAAATTGATTTGCCGGATCGAATTTGCGGGACGCCGGCATATATGTCACCCCAGCAAGCCGATGGCCACACGGGAATTTTGGATGGGCGCACCGACATTTGGAGTCTGGGCGTCATTCTTTATGAATTGCTGACCGGTCAGAAACCATTTGTTGGCAAATCGCGAAAAGACATATTTAACCAGATTCAAACTCGCGATCCGAAACCGCCACGTCAGGTTGTTCCCGAGGTCGATCCGAAACTCGAGTGGATCTGTTTGAAGTGCCTGGCTTATCAGGCACGCGATCGATTTCAGGTCGCCGGCGACTTGGCGAAGGAACTACGGGATTGGATTGCGTCGCGCAATTCGGATGCTGAACAAGGGTCGATGGACGAAAGCGATGCAGCGGCGCTTATCAACCCGAATGCAAAGTTTGTTCCCAAGGGCCTGCGAGCGTACGGACCCGAAGACGCCGATTCCTTCATGCAGCTTCTTCCGGGGATTCGGGACCACAAAGGAGTGCCCGCCAGTATCCGGTTTTGGCAAAGTCGGATACGCGAGCCGATCGCCGAGGAAAACCGAATTCCCATTGGCGTGATTTATGGTCCCAGCGGTTGTGGTAAATCTTCTTTTGTGAAAGCCGGCCTACTTCCAAGTTTAGGCGAAAGCGTTTGTTCGATTTATGTAGAGTCGACCAAGGATGATACCGAGGTCCGGATTATCAAGCAGTTGCGTCGGCGCTTTCCGCAGATCCCGGATGACGCTTCGTTGCCGCGAATTTTTGCGGGCATTTCTGAAGGCCGATGGGGGGCCGGAAAACAAAAGATCTTGTTGGTGTTGGATCAGTTCGAGCAAAGGTTGAGCGTTGCCGAACCTTACGGTCGAACCCAAATCGCGAAAGCCCTGAAGTACGTTGATGGTCACCAGCTTCAGTGCCTGCTTTTGATTCGCGACGATTTTTGGTTGGGACTCTCTCGTTTCGCGGATGCCTTGGAGATGGACCTTCAGGAGGGGCATAACTGTCAGAACATCGATCTTTTTGATCAGGATCATGCCCGAAAAGTTTTGACGATGATGGGGCAGGCCTACGGACGTTTGCCCGAAGAAATTCCCTTTGACGATTTGGAGCCCAAGCAAAAGAAGTTCGTTGAATTCACGGTTGATCAGCTGAGTGTTAGCAATTACGTGATCTGTGTTCGGATGGCACTTTTTGCCGAAATGTTCAAAGATCGACCATGGACGCCGGAAGAATTAAAGCGGGTAGGTGGTGTTCAAGGAATCGGCGAGACGTTTCTCGAATCGACTTTCGGCAAGGACAGCCTGTCCAAGAAATACAAATTGCAAAAGGATGCGGTCCAGGCGATCTTGTCAGAGTTGCTACCCGATTCGGGAGCCGATATTCGCGGTTCAATGAAGACGGAGGCTTCGTTGCGAAAGGCAGCGGGTCTTGATTCGAAAGCCCATCAATTCAATGAGGCCATCAAGTCCCTGGACCAGGAACTTCGTTTGATAACGCGAACTTCGCCGGACGAATCCGGGGTCGACGAAAGACCGTTGTCGGAATCAACCGAACAGTCCCTCGAGCACAGCCAATCGAAGCTCCGCCATTATCAACTGACGCATGATTACCTCGTTCCGTCCATTCGCAATTGGATAAAGAAATGGGAATCGGCAACTCCGAAAGGGCGAATCAAGAGTCAGATTGGAGAATTGGCGAGCAACTGGGATCGGGAAAAAGACGATCGATTCCTGCCGACGCTCTCTGAATTCTTAATGGCAAGTTTTCGGTTAAAGGGGGGAGAACTAAATGCCTCAGAGAAAAGACTGATTCGCAGAACAAGGGCCTATTATCTAGTCCGTCTTGTGCTCGTATTGATTGTTGTAGCCTTAATTGGCGGAGCTTGGTTTTCATAGTCAGAATCGCTTGTTTATCAAAATACCAAGAATGACGTTGCAGAGTTTGTAAGCTGTCCCGCAGAGAACGTCCCGATTCGCATTGGCCGCCTGCAAAACGAACGTTTCTATGCGATTCAATTGCTCAAGCAGCAGGTCGAGCAATTTAGCAAGCAGGATTCAGAGTCTGGAGCAAACGAATTTGAATTGCTTAGGGCACGAATGGGATTGGTTTTGCTTGGCGAAAACGACGAAACCAATTTTCAAGCTCTTGTTAATTCCGTCGGGAATTCGAATGACACGGAAGGATCGAATATCGTTTTGGCACTTCGCGAAAACAAAGAACTGGCTATCGAGCAAGCCAAACGCAGGTTTTTAAGTTTGACGGCAGAATCTGAATCGCGTCAGGCACTTGCAAGACTTGCGGTTGTCCTACTTGTACTGGGCGAAAATAGTGGAATCGACTTTTTGAGTGGTATCAGAACTCCGCAGTCAGTTTCCCTTTGTGATGAGAATTCAAATATATTCATGGGAGATCCCGATTTGAAAACTGAATTCATTCGGGCGTTTCAGAGTTGGCACGACGAAGGCGCACGCGGCGACAATTTGTTTCGAAACGTGGGTGATTCCAGAACGAAGGCTTTGATCTGTCTTGCGATGGGCAAAACGTGGGCAAGTGATCAAAGGTCGAGTAAGGGGAGCAGTGTTTGGGCAGACGAGTTAGCAATTGACTCCGAACACCCTTACTTGAGGGCAAGCGCGATTTGGGCCCGAAGACAGTTCACAAATCCGAGACTGTCAGAATCTCTAGATTGGGGGATGGTAACGATCAAGCCAAAGTCTGCATGGTTTGGTCAGCAGAGTATAAGACAATTCGAAATTTTGGATCGTGAAATAACAGTCAAAGAGTTTAGGGAATTCCTAAACGACAATGACCCAGCAGTCGAAAAACCATTAAAGAATCTTTTCATAAGCAACTCGGACTTGCCTCTGCAGCCAGTGGCAGGAGTTTCGAAAATTGATGCAATTCTATTTTGCAATTGGCTATCAGCGAAGCATGGCCTAAATCCATGTTACATCCGAACCGATTCGAAGTACCCTTTGCCACAGGATATCGCGGGAACGAGGTTTGAAAAGGCTTACTTGGATCGGGCTGTAAAAAATCGATTGGAGATTTGGGAGCTTGATGCGGAAAAGAATGGCTATCGCTTGCCGACAAACGACGAATGGGATGCCGCGCTAGGAGATTCGAAAGCGAAGTTTTTCTTCGGAAATGATGCAAGTGCGCTTCCCGACTTCGCGTGCTTTGGCCAATTAGATGAAGCAAACGCAACGAATACGTCGAGAATTGTAAAATCCAAGATGCCGAATGAGCAGGGGTTGCACGATATGCTCGGAAACGTCGCAGAGCATACTTGGACGATGAACGAAGCGAACTATATGACGCCACCAAGAGGTGGCGCAATAATTAGTTCCGCAAACACCATTGCCAATCGAATCAGCTTTGCTAGGAGCCCTTATGTGCGCCTGAAATTAACTGGTTTTCGGGTTGCGCGAAGTGGCTCTCGCGATTCATCGGCACCGACGAAAAAACATTCGTCCGCCCGGCAGTAAGGTCCCACATTTGATTAGCACATTTGGGTCGTCACAATCGGAGCGACACATTTCATTTAGGCCCGGCATCAATCCCGGCGGGAATCGAGAATCGCAACAGTTGTAGCACTCATTCCTGTCTTCACAACGGCATGTATTTTGGCAACAGGTGTTTGGGCAATTCCAGCAACGGCGAGTACAAACGCCAAACCTTCTGCTGATACACCTCCCACGACAAATTGCTTGTCGACGAGATTGATAGACTTGCACCAATCGTGGAGCGCAAGGGTTGATTGGGAATTTGCACTCGCAACAATCGCGGCAGCACTGCTTGGGGTCATGTTGGGCATTTGCTTCCGAATGGAAACACAGTTGAACACAAGATAGTAGCAGCGTAGTAAACGCCAGCGTCAAAAATCGATTCATGATCTCTCTCCAGAATTTTGTAACCACTTCGACGGTAGTTGGAAAAAAAATAAAGTCAATTTTTGGCGGGGTGTTTTGCCGGTTTCCGAGTGTTCGTCAGGCAAATGACCGACAGACGTGTTCTTGCGTGAGAATACACACTCGAAATTGGAGGAATTTCACATGATCGCCAAGCGTTTTTTGCTCCGGGCCAAGGTTGATCAGGCGACCATCGACCTTTACGAAACCGTCCAGCATCTGATCGCAAACACGGAAAACTCCCGTGAATTTGCGGCTTCGATTGCTTCCGCGGATGTCATCCTGGAGAGCCTGCCATTCGCAACCGCCGAATTTGACCTAGCCAAAAGACGGCTGGAAAACGCGGTTCGTTATGTCGCATCCGATGAACCCGGTGCCGCCAAGTTTGAACTCCGACTATTGGTCGGTTCGTTGCGTCCCGCTTTGGACCAAATGGAATCGCTCCAACCGGAATCACAAGTCCTTGCAGGACCGCCGACCGGGATGTTCAAGGAAGTCACAAAACAATCCACGGAATCCACTTCCGCGGATCTCCAAAGTGCCTAGGCGTTTGCTCCGAAAAGATTCTTAAAGACGCAAACCACGGGCACGCCTCGCCGACAATCCCGGCAGAAGTTTTCCAAGTGAATTCTTCTGTCGGGATTTTGTTTTTGAGGGAGGGGAGGGGTGCGCGGCGGGCAGGTTGGTTTGGGCATGAAGACCGGTTGTTTGTGTGGAACCACTCGCTCGCGCTTCGTGCTCGTATGAGAAAGTGGTGGAACGTGTTTGATGGCGCGAAATCGTTAAACGGGAATGGCTGAGAATGGAACCACTCGCTTGCGCTTCGTGCTCGTATGGGATGGGTTTGGAACCACTCGCTGGCGCTTCGTGCTTGTATGGGATGGGGTTTGGATCCACTCGCTTGCGCTTCGTGCTCGTATGGGATGGGGTTTGAAAAGCGAAGAGAGTGTTTAGGAATGGATAGCGGGTGTTTGTAAATGGAAAGAGAGTGGTTCTTAATGGATCTCGAGAAAGATCTCGCCGATGAGAGTGGCGTTTGACATAGCGATTTGACCCGGTTCCAAATCCATTACGATCTCAAGGCGATTCTTGTCCAATGCTGGTTTCAAAAGATCCGTGACGTCAGCGATCCCCGACTCGTCCACGGAAATTTCTTGAGCGTTAAGACGGACCACACTCGGGGCAAGAACTTCGAATCGCAAACAAACCTGGTTGTTTGAATCGATCCCTGTCGGGGTCGAAAAAGCACGAGAGTATCGAATGCGGTTGATCGAATCAGCGGACAATGCTTCGTCGACTGCGTGCTCCTCAAGCCATGGATTCGACTCGAAGGGCAAACTTGTCTTGCCTCGAAACTTCAGCTCGGTATCCAAAAAAAATTCGACTTGCCATTGCTGGGAAAGTCGAATCGCGTGTTTCGAATTGTCACTCAAGGTCTTGCTTCCGTGCGAAACCGATTGAAGTCACGGACAAAATCAGCTGCGATGGAAAAATCCAATCCCGGAATTCGTCGTGAATTCGCTCGAAATCAAATTCCCTTACTCGGGCACAAAGCTCGATTCGACTTGGAATTGCCGAAGCTGTCCCGTGTTCTTTTCAATGGAGCGGATGGTGAATTGGATCCCGCGAATCGCGTATGGATAAGGCGGAATGGTCTCACGCTCGGCCCAGTCGTCGACGATTGCGTTGGCATTCGAATCCAGCTGATCCGTTGCCTCATCAATGACCGTTCCATCATCATCCTGATCGATCCCGTCTTTTTCGTAACTGGGCGACCAGGAACACCAGGTGTTTCGATTCCAAACATAAGGAGCATTTCCGACTGGACGACTGGCCGAAACCTCGCTGAACCAAATCGCTGTCGATCCGGCCGCTGCTGAGGCGTAAGCCAAATCGACATAAGCGCCTTCGCCGGATGTCAGGGCAAGTCCGCCAAAGCCTGGATCGCCCGGTTGGACCAGGTCGTTACCAACCGTTCCAACGACAGCGTTTGGAGAATAAACACGAATGTCAAAGGCACCAATGTTGGCGAGAACCAAATCGGTTCCAAATCCATTTGCCAAAATCGCCGGGCGAGGAGCGGCAACGGACGTGTTGTTCGGGATGATCAATGAATTGAGTCGAATGAGCGTCAATTCATTCGGAAACGCTGTGACGTAACGGCCAAATCGATTCGCGCGGATCGCCAAATCCTCAAGTGAATTTGCGACGGGTCGAAAAGTTATACCTGCGACCAACTCCCAACGAACCGAGATATCGTTGTACTCATAGAAGATTGAAATCTCGTCAATTCCAGCTCCGGGATCGAAGTCTAAACGAATCGCCTGGAACGCGGCGTTGCTATTCAAGTCAGGTCGGATCACCAATGCACGGCGATAGACGTTGACTTGGTCGTCATGTTCAGGAATGCCGTCGACGTCG
The DNA here is from genome assembly GCA_964434955.1 of uncultured Pirellulaceae bacterium. Taxonomy (GTDB): domain Bacteria; phylum Planctomycetota; class Planctomycetia; order Pirellulales; family Pirellulaceae; genus JANQLU01. Next base: position 12,006 of record CAYSXI010000038.1, on the reverse strand, counting down.
AGGTCGCGGAAGCCCGAAAACCAAACGATCTCAGCCAATTCGGATTCGATGACCGAACTGGTGTTGGAAAAACGACCGGCGTTAAATCCACGAAATCGACCGCGATACTGGCGACTGGTGCTTCGTGCAGTGAAAGCTGCGACGTCATCCATGTCGCCGATGTAGTCGTCGTCGGTGGAAGCAGTTAGCAACGAAGTCGAATCGTTTCGGGCGCCTTCGATGATTTCAAAGTAGCCGTTGGGAGTGGCGTGCTCGGTCCAGACACTGGGCTTCACGGTTGCCGCAGCCAAATCACTTCGCAACAGTTCACCGATGGATCGACCCTGGCTGGCCATTTCGATGATGGCTCGCCCTTTGGCGATCTCTTTGCTCATTTGATTGAAAAACTGAATCATGATCAGCAGAACCGCGGAAGTAATCGCGATACCAATCATGACTTCGATCAGCGAAATACCTTTTCGACGGCGCGATTTCGGTAGGGCTTGATACCAGTCAAGTCGCATGAAGAGGGCTCCTGTCTGAAATGGCTTTCCCAAGCCAAAAATGGGTGGCCGGCGGCCATACACCATTCAAATCTCTGAGGCTGGAAAAGAAAAGAATAATAGGTGGGAGTATTAAGGAGAAGTCACAGTATTTTATCGAGATGACTTCTATTGTACACGCAGAAAAAGCCGGGAGATTTCAAGTTTTCACCCGCTATCCGCAAAACATCCCCGAAAAAGCGGTCATTTGCTCGAATTCCCGTTCCGCCTCATGCGCAAACCCCCACAAATCTGATTTCGATCGGCTCGATTTTCGCAGGTGTCCGGCAGCAAACACCCATCAAATGCCGCAGCCGGACGCCCATGAGCAACCCCCTCGAAGGTGCTGTTTTGGGTTTGAAGTTTCGCAAAAATTCGGCCTGCAATGGTTTACTCGCGCTTTCGATCTCGCTCTACTGAGGTTGGCCTATGAACCGTCGCGCGTATCGCCTCTCAAAAACTTGCGCCGGGTTTTCGAGTCTCGCGGAAACCACTTCTATCAATTGACTGTTTTATAATCATGGGTCGTTTTCAGTTCATGAACTGAAAACCGTTTTCAGGTTTGCATCGTACAGCAACTCCGTTGCCAAACCTTACGCAACTTCGTTGCCTGGAATTCGTGCGAAAAGAAGGGAAGTCATGTCGTCTGTTTACCGGTGTCGATATTCATTTTGGAAGTTTGCTTGGATCGGATTGTCGGTTCTTGCCATCAGCTTGGGATCCGCAGCTTCGTTAAACGCTCAATCCAATGAGCAGGACGAGAAGGAAGCACAGTCTCTCGACAACCAGGCGACCACGGCCTCTGGCGCGAGCGACAATAAATTTGCTTGCGAGACTTGGGAACAACTTTTCAAGCAATATCCCAAGTATTCGGACATCAATGGCGCTCGCTATCGTTGTGGAGTCGCTTACAACGCGCTGAAGAATTACAAACGCGCAATTCAACTTTTCGATGAAGCCATCGATACCGGCGCTGACGCAAAAGCGTTTCCGCAATTGGAAGCCACCTATCTTTACAAGGGTTACAGCCAATATTCGCTGGGGCAGTCGAGCAAGGGTGGCGAAGAGCAGAAAGGTCATTTGAAAGACTCCATCGCGACCTTCAACGCCATGTTGGAGAAATTCAAAACCGGTAAATACGCTGATCAAGCGCTGATGTTTCTCGGCGACAGTCACTTCAATTTGAACCAGCACGCCAAGGCGGCCGAAAGCTATCAGCAAGTTGTCGACAATTATCCCAAGAGTTCTTTTTTCTTGAACGCCCATTCGGCGCTGGGTTCCGCACTCTCCCGCATGCAGAAGAACGCGGAAGCTGAAAAGTTTTATGCCAAGTTTGTTGAGCTGGCCAAAGCCAATAATGCCAAGGCCGAAACCGATAGCAGCGTTGCCAAAGTTGAGCGTTCGAGGATACTCACGGCGGAAATGAATGTCGCCGATGCACAGCTTGGCCAAGCCATGTTCGCCATGGAAAAAAAAGACAACGAAACGGCGAAAACGCTTTTGAGCAAAACGCTCAAGTCCTATGAAGCCCTGGCGGAAGCGGACGGATTTGTCGATCGAGATCGCTGCATGTATCAGCTGGGTTATTGTTATCAACAGTTGGGGCAGTTTGACAAAGCGGCGACCGCTTTTGAAACTTTGGCGAATCAGTTTCCCGATTCGTCTTTGAACAACAAGTCGACCATGGAAGCGGGGCGGGCCAGCTATTTTGCTCGCAAATTCGACACGGCTTTTGATTGGTTTTCGAAGCTCAAATCCGAGCGTCGATTTGCCGGTGAAGCCACGCACTTCATGATGCTGATTCACTTTCAGAAAAAACAGCACAAAGAAGCCGCTGAGTTGGCACAGTCCGTATTGGCGGAGATCAACGAAAACGATCCCTTCCTGGTTCAACTGAAAATGGACTACGCGGATTCGCTTTATCATCAGCCGAAGTCGAAAAAGATTTCCGTTAAGGAGTATTTGAAGATCGCGGAGAGCCACGCCAAGCATGCTTTGGCTCCTCAGGCACTTTATTACGCTGCGTTTGCCAGCTATGAGTCCGGCCAGCCCAAGCAGGCGATCGGCCTATGCAATCAGTTCGAGGAACAATTTGCCGAAAACTCTTTCGCCGCGGACGTTCAGCAAGTCAAAGCGGACAGCCTGATTCAGACCGAAGATTACTCCCTGTCGGAAAAAGTTTTCGACGGAATCATCAATGACAATCCGGATCACGTCAATGTTGGGATGTGGTTGGTTCGCCGCGCCGTCAGTCAGTACTTCCAGCGAAAATACAACGACGCAATTTCCGACCTCAATGAGAACCTGGATAAATTGAAAACCAAACGAGACATCGCTTTGGCAAATTACTGGCTGGCCGCAAGCTATTTCGATACCAAGAAATGGGAAGAAGCCCAAACGGCTGCCAAGAAGTCAATTGATACCGAAGCCAACAATCCGCGAGCCGGCGAGGCCGCTTTGTTGATCGCTCGCTCCCGTTTCCAGTTGGACGATGCCGAGGGTGCGATCAAGACCGCGAGCGCGGCATTGGAAATGACGGACGATCCCGGGATTGCGGAGCGGCTTCATTTTCGACTGGGCGAGTTTTATGAAAGCTTGAACCAGTTTGACAAGGCGGCAACCGAGTTTGCGGCGGTGATCAAATCCGGCCGCAATAAGAACCTGTTGCCCAACAGTTTTTATTCCCTGGCCTGGGCCCAGCTGAAACAAAAGAACTACGACGACGCGATCGAATCGTTCACGGAAGTCATCGATCAATTTTCGGACAACCCATTGAAGGATGACGCGGTTCTTGGGCGCGGGATGGCTTATCGGCAAAAGGGATCGCACGCGAAAGCAATCAAGGATCTCAAGATCTATGTCAGCGGAAACGGTTCGGCCTCCGATAAAACCAACGCTCGTTTCGAAATTGGACTTTCGCAGGTTGCTTCGAAGGAATGGTCGGACGCGATCACAACCTTCAATGAGTTATTGGACGCTGATCCGAAATCAAAAATTGCGGATCGCGTTCGTTACGAGTTGGCCTGGGCTTACCGTGACAACAAGAATGCGGAAAAGTCGATTGATCAGTTCGACAAGTTGGCGACCAGTTTTCCCAACAGTCCTTTTGCTGCCGAGGCTTATTTTCACGTCGCACAAGCCGAGTACGACGGCAAGAATTATGACGATGCGATTGATAACTACAAGAATTGCATCGACAAGACGAAAAACGACTCGCACGCGGAAAAGGCTCATTACAAGCTGGCCTGGTGTCATTTCCAGAAACGTGATTACACGAAAGCAGAACAAGGTTTTCGGGCTCAGACCAACAAGTTTCCCAAAGGCGTGCTGAATGCCGATGGGCTGTTCATGGTTTCCGAATGCCTGTTCCGGCAGAAGAAGTACAAGGATGCCGTTTCGGCTTATAAAGTTGCCGCCCCCGAGGTTGCCAAGGCGGATGTCGATGCCAACGTCAAACTGCGTACCTTGTTGCACGGTGCACAAAGTGCCAACAAAGCCGCGCTTTACGATGACGCGCTTCAATTCGCAAAGCAGATCATCCGTCGCAATGAAGAGGATGCGTACACGACGGGAGCCTGGTTGGAAGTCGGCTTGGCCCATAAAGGCAAGAAGGAGTTTGATGAAGCGATTGACGCATTCACGAAGTCTTCAAAACCCGTCAATGAAACCGGTGCACAATCGTATTGCATGCTCGGCGAAGTTTATTTTGAACAAAAGAAGTTTGATAAAGCCATCAGTGAGTTCAAGAAAGTCATCTACGGCTATGGTGGAACACGATCCGCTGACAATATCAAACCCTGGCAGTCGATGGCTGCTTACGAGGCCGCTCGCTGCAACCAGGTTCAAATTCAGGCGACCTCCGACGATGCAAAACGAAAAGAATTTATCGAAGAGGCAAAGAAGATGTACAAGTATGTCGTTGATAATCACGCCAAGGATCGACTTGCTCCCGAGGCGAGAAAACAGCTTCAGCGACTTAGCCGAATGTAGTTCGATTTCATCGAATTCTTCGATTGCCCTGTCGCGATTTTCATCTCGCGAAAATCTCAGGACGAAGTGTAAGAATTCGGCAAATGGCGCATTGAACAAAAAGAGGTCTACAATAAAGCCATGGTGTCAAACACCATGAACTAGAGAGCAGAGAAACGTGTAACATACTTTGCCGCTCCTCGCCCGGCATCGTGTTCACCTAGGGAGTCATCTTATGGGAAATACCGGTCGAGTACGACTGTTGACATTGATCGTCGCCAGTTTCGTTGGCGCATGTTTGTTTTTTGCTTGCCTCGAAGGGTCCAAACTATCGGCCCAGCAGGACCAGGCGGGCCCCAGCGGCGAATCCATCGAGAACGGGGCGGGCTCGGTTCCCGACAATGGCGAGAACCAAGCGCCCGAAAAAGAAAGCATCAGCTTCTTTTCGTTGGTGCTTCGTGGCGGCTGGTTCATGTTCCCGCTTTTGATTCTTTCGTTTGCGGTTGTCGTGATTTCAATCGAACGTGCGATTTCGCTTCGAAAAGAAAGAATGATTCCGACGGAGCTCGTGACGCATCTCGGAAACCTGGGGCGCGTCCAGGGTGGATTTGACCCGCGTTCGGCTTATCGCATTTGCCAGCAGTATCCCTCGAGCGCCGCCAATGTCATCAAGTCCTTGCTGTTGAAAGTTGGGCGTCCCCAAAGCGAAGTCGAGACGGCGGTCAACGAAACGAGTCAACGAGAAGCCGATCGGCAATCTTCGCTGGTTTCCTGGCTGTCGTTGATCGCAACCGTCGCCCCTTTGCTTGGGTTGCTGGGGACCGTTTGGGGAATCACGCAAGCGTTTTTTGATTTGACCACGTCGGCGGCCGAAACCAACAAAGCCGTCGCGCTGGCGAAAGGCATTTATACGGCCTTGGTGACGACCCTGTGTGGACTCATGATTGCCATTCCTTCGGCGGTCATCGCGCACTTCTTTGAAAACCGAATCGTCAAAATGTTTAACCAGATCAACGAGTTGGCGGCCAGCCTGATGCCGCAAGTCGAAAAGTACGAAGGGCGATTGCGATTCAGTGATATCGAATCGGAGCCCGCCAACAATTCCAGTTCCAATCGACGTCGCCGACCCCAAGAGTCGGAAACCGAATCGACGACGAGTGGCTCCTGATTCAAAAACAATTAATGACGGATTGAACCATGTCGATTGTTGTAAAACGATCACGAGTCACCGGGAGTCTCAGTTTGACTCCATTGATTGATGTGATCTTCTTGCTGTTGATCTTTTTCATTGTCGCCACGAACTTTTCGCCAGAAGAGTCCGAGATCGACATCGAGCTGCCTTCTGCCAGTCAGGCGATGCCGCTCACGAGCCAGCCGGCGGAGTTGGTCATCAATATTGATGATCGCGGCAACTATTACGTGGACGGAAAGTTTCGACAGCCTGAAGAAGTCGAAAAGATTTTGCGTTCTTCGCAAGTCAACAACCCGACCAACCAAGCGGTCGTCATTCGCGCTGACAAAGGCGCGGATTGGGAATACGTTTCAACTGCCTTTGATCTTTGCAAGAAAGTCGGAATCTACGAATATTCCGCAGTGATGGATGGAGAGTAGGACGAATACTCGAACTTCAAGGTCGAAACAATGAGCACTCCAAGACGAATTGTTCGCAAAATTGAATTGCCCCACGAGAAGGGATTCGACACCGAGTTCTGGCCGGTGGTGGTCGCGATGTCCGTTTTGGCCGCGATCGTCATCGGCGCGATTCTTTCGTTGTTGAACGGGATCTGGATGTGGGCGTCGTTGATGATGCTTCCGGGCCTGGTGGGAATTGCTTTGGCCGTGCTCCGCATGGTGCATCACCGGATGGTTCGCCGCTCACTCCAGCTGGGAGTGATCTTCAGCGCTGCTTTGCATGTGCTTTTCCTGATCTGGTCCTGTTTCTGGTTTATCTTCTCCGGATATCAACCGGAAGAAGTGGTCGACAATGTGCCGACCAAAACCAAGCCGATTCGGATCACGTTTCGCCATGAGCAGCCGGTTTGGGAACAGCCGGAGACGGAAACGGAGGTCACTCCTGATCCGACCGAAAAAGAAGTCGAGAAAGAAACCACGACTCAGAAAACCGAAAAGCGTGTGACCCAGGTCAACACGCAATCCACTTCACAAAATCAGACCAACAACCAGCGCAAGTCGCAGACGAATCCAACGGTTACCAAATTCGGCAAGACGCTCTCGAAGAAGAGCCGGCAACCCACGAAGTCCTTGCCGCAAACGAGCGAATCCAAGCAGGCCAGCGCGGCGGCTTCACAGTCGAGTTCACCGTCATCGGCTTCGCAACCTCGCAAAACCGAAATCTCTCGGACTTCGCCTGCTCAATCGAGTCCGCAGAAAACCAAGGTGGAAGTCAACAAGTCGGCTTCGCCAAGTCAATCGAGCCAGCGAGCCGAACGAACACCGGCGACTCCCAGCCAATCCCAGGTCGCCGAATCGCGTTCACAACCACAGAACATGAAGCCGGTAATCGATCCAAATCCGCAAAAGTCCGCCACGACTCCCGGGAATCCCGGCGCGAGTTTGACGAATGTTCGCCAGCGAACGAGCCAGCCTTCCTCGGCCGCGACGGTCAATCGAAAAACGAGCGAGACCAAGCCCGAAGTTTCCCGGCAGGTTCCCAAAGTTCAAACGCCTTCTCGGCAACCGACCAAAATGTCCGTTGCCCGCAACGAGCGCTCCCAGCCCAAACCGACACCGAGCTTGAGTCAGCCGACGCCTCAAAGAAAACAAACCCCGGTTGCCCAACGTCCGATCACGTCGCCGCCGACGCCGACCCAACCGACACAGAAGCAAACCAATGTCGCCCAGAAGACGCCGTCGACCCGGCGCGTCGAAATTCAACGACAAATGACGTCCAACGTTCCGAATCAAACGAATCCTCGCCGCTCTTCCAACCCTTCGACCAACGTGGCCGAGCGAAAGCCGATGGAACAAACGCCGCGAAAAGAAACCAGCCCTTCGCCTTCGCTTCCTCAGTTGGCGAAAGCGAATCCGCAGCCGCGGCGAACCTTGATGGCCAGTCCGCAGGTTCAGTCGCCACAGAATGTGGAGTCGCCTTCGATGGCCAAGACTTCGGCGACCCAGGGAACCAACCAGGTTTCGCCACGGCCCTTGGCACTCAACAAGGGGGAAACGGGTACCGCGGGAACCGGTAGCTCGTCCAATTTCCAAAGAGCGGAAGGTCCGGCGGTGAGTCCTGCAAAAACCGCGTCGAACTCTTCCCGTCGATCCCAAACCCAATCTCAGCCGAACCAGACTCAAAGCTTGGTGTCCAAGCAACGTTCCCGAGTCAATCGCTCAATTACGGGAGCCCCGGTTCCTCAGCAAGTCGTCAAAACAAACAGTCAAGTTGGTTCGGTATCTGGGACACCAACGCCGAAATCAATGACCGCCAGCGCAAGTGCTTCGATTCAATCGTCGTCAACCAATCAGAATCGCGGCGAAATGTCTGCAGACAAGGGCAGTGCATCGATTGATATCGGCCCACAGAAAATTGTGGCGGATCAAAGTTCAACGCGAACGGGCGGGGGAGGGCAGCCGCAGATCAGTCAGCAATCGGCAAACTCGCCTTCCAAAAATTCAGGGACCGGACCGGCTCTTCAACCACTGGTTGCATCAACGTCGCCAGCCAATTCGGCGGCTTCGCCTTTGACCCAGGGTTCCGCACCGAATCAAAACACAACCTCGGATCCAAACTCAAAGTCCTCAATCGCGCAGCGGCAGTCCAATGGCCCGATCACGATGGGGAATCCTTCGCATTCGACGGTGGAGGTCGCGCCCTCCGTTCAGTCGCTTCCAGGGACTTCGCAGCAAACTCGCTCCCAGCAGAGCAGTGATGCCGATCCTTCGATCGCCATGTCCAGTTCGCAAAGTAGCGATTCGGATTCCGACAATCGAATGAATCGAACGATCGCCAATGTCCCGGGAACTTCACCCAATGGTTCGACGGGACAAGTGAATTCCAATGATCCTTCGAACGTCAGTTCTTCGAATCCTTCGGTTGCCAGCGGAGATATTCAAAGGCAATCGACCGGGACAATGACCGCCGATCGTGCGGAGCGAGGAAACTTGCAGGCCAACAATGCGAACGATGGATCGGCTTCGAATAGCACCAGTGACCGCCGGTCGCGAGCGAGCGGTGAGCAGTCCTCTGAGATGTTGGTCGGGCAGACCAACATTAATCGCCGACAGCTTTCGCCCAATGTCGGCGGGGCGGTTGGAGATCAACCGAAGTCCACCGCCGTGGCAAAGTCCTCCGGTTCGGGAAGCGGTAGCGACTCGACTCCTAGCAAGAGCGTCAATGTATTGAAACGAGCAACGGGAATGTTGCCTTCTTCCAACATCGGACCCACGGCAACGCGTTTGATGGCCGCGGCTGCGTCCAATCTTCCGCCCGTTCGATCCGGCCGTTCCAAAGGAAGTTCCGACACGCCTTCGCAGTCGGACATCGGGCAAGGAAACAGTCGACCGAATGCAAACCGGACGCCACTCGTTCAATCGGGGTCCGGTATGGGCAATCAGCCAATTCCGGCTCAGGGTCAGAACAGCAATTCAACCGCGCTTTCGGGTAACGACAATGTTGGCAACGCGGAAAAACAATCGGTTGCCGGGATGGAATTTGATGTCGATAGCGAACGTGGCCCCGGTGGTTTGGAGGCGACTCCGGACAAGCGAATTGGAATCAACAGCGTCCGAGCGTCGCGTCAAAGCACGGCGATTCAACCACAAACTTTATCGAGATTCAAACGCGACAGCTCGAGTTCGATGCCAAATGTAAATGAAGCAAAAGTCGTCGCCAAGAAAGCGTTTAGCGCGCGTCGCAAGAAACGCCTGAAAGCACAAAATCCTGCGACCGCAAAAGCAATCGAAATGGGCTTGGCGTTTCTTGCCAAGCAACAAAACGACGATGGAAGCTGGTCGCTGGACAAACTGGACAAGGAACGCCGCGAATCGCAAAACCAGATGGTGAGTGATACTGCCGCAACGGGCTTGGCGCTACTTGCTTTCCAGGGCGCCGGTTTCAATCACAAAGAGTTTTATTACTCGGAGAAAATGAACCGGGCGGTCAACTGGATGAAAGAAAACCAGGCGGAAAACGGCAACCTGTACGTCGATGGTGACGAACGTTCCAACAAGAGTTGTCAGCTTTATAGCCATGCCATCGCCACACTCGCACTCTGCGAAGCTTATGGAATGACTCAGGACCCGGAGCTTCGTGACGCGGCTCAGAAAGCCATCGACTTTATTCAAAATGCCCAGGACCCGAAGATGGGTGGCTGGCGTTACTTCTCGGCGCCGGTCGCGATGAGAAGAAGTGATACATCGGTGACCGGCTGGATGGTCATGGCATTGCAAAGTGCCAAACTCGCCGGACTGGATGTCAAGGACGAAACCTTTGACGGAATCGATCAGTTCCTGGGCTTCGCCAAGGATCGCGAGAAGGAACACCTGTTCCGCTACAATCCTGCGGCCAACAAAGACAACCCGCGAACTCGAAACGGTCTGGAGGTCACCCATAGCATGACCTCGGTCGGTTTGCTGATGAAACTTTACACGGGATGGGATCGAACCAACCGGCGAATGCTTGCCGGTGCCGATCATTTGCTAACGCGACTCCCCGACGATTCGACGGTGGAACTTCGCGATACCTACTATTGGTACTATGCGACTCAAGTTCTGAACCATGTCGGCGGCGATCGGTGGAAGAAATGGAACGACAAGCTTGAACCGCTTTTGATTAAGTCTCAAGTTCAAAACGGAACGATGGCCGGCAGTTGGGATCCTTATTATCCCGTTGCCGATCGTTGGGGCAGTTTCGGCGGTCGCATTTATGTGACGGCGATGAATCTGCTCAACCTGGAAGTCGAATACCGAAAACTGCCACTTTACGAAGACTCAGGCAAGTAGCGGCAACCGGTTTCGGATTGGTTGGCGTTGTGAAGGACAAGGGCGAGCGTGCTGCGTTGCCGTGAGGCTAGCGCCGTCGTCGTTTGATCATGCTTTCCGACCATTGATTCATCAGGTAGTCCCGCAGATTTGAGTTTTCAAAGAACTCAATCTCGAAACGGTTGTAGCGCTCATCGGAGCGAACCACACCAAACAAATGGGACCACTGCTCCTCCTCGGTCTTCTTGACGTGGATGTGAAACCGATAAACCTGAAGCCATCCAGGTCGTTGAATGGCGTGCAATTCCAACTCGAAGAACTTGATCGATTGAATGTCCGCGCGATGTTTGCCGACCCAATCACGGATTTCTTTTTCCGTGACCTTGTTTCCGATCAGCTTCTTCAGGATTTTTTTGATTGAAAACAAGAGATTCTCCAAACGACACTCTGATATTACCGGTTCATTTTCGAATCTTTAACAAAGAAACATTGTGGCTCGTGTTTCAGTTAGGTAATGATGCAAACGAATTGCGTATTTTTGACTTTGGCTTTAGTTTTGCTGGGCGGTTTTCAACAAGCGTCATGTCAGGAAAACAAACTTTTCGAGAGACAGTTCGGTCGACTTGCGATCAACACCGAGGCTTTGTTGGAAAGCAAAAGAAGTGAACTCAATTGTATACGCACGGTATGTAAGCGGCTCTCAGAAATCACACATCTCAACCTGGATGAGCTTGAATCGACTCAACTCTTTTTTGTTGATCAACCGAAAAAGTACGATCCGAGGCACAAGCTGAATTTCGAGTCGTTTCTGCGCCCGAAGGCACGAGGCAATGTGATCTACGTAAATCGTTTTTCAGCCAATCAAGATTGGTCACCATTCGCCGAGTTACTTACACGTGAAGGGTTCAAGCGTTCCGGCAACCAATTTATCAGTACGCAAAGCGTCGAATTCTATTGGCCGGTTTCCAGGACTGCTCACGTTTTTGGTAGCAGTTTTGAAGACAGAAAACCTGTCGAGAAATTTTCGAAAATTCTGGAATCAGAAGAAATTGGTTTTGGCGAAAATGAAATCATCAAGTTTGATTTCGCATTGAATAAAGGCAGTCGCGCGAGTCAGCTACGCAAGCAATTTATGGTTGAAAATTGTGTGTTCAATTTATTTGGGACAAGAGTTGAACTGGATTGCGTGGAACGGATAAGTGGGAACGTCAAGTTCTCGGATGAAGGCGTTTGGGATATTGCGGTCAAACTCGAGACGGACGAGGATTTGGCGCCTGTTATAAAAGAAGCGATGTGGCTTCGAATTAATCGATTTCGAAACGGCAAATGGAATGTGGAAAGTAACCCCAAGGCCCAAGAGTCGGAAAACGAATATAGCCAGAAGTTAGTCGGCGCGATCGTGAGAAATGCGACGGTCAAAACAAAATCGAAAACCGTCACGTTCAACTCCAAGTTTAAAGGCGTCGCACTGGATCTGGATAAACTTTGGAGCTTGCTTGGTACTTAGAGAAAAGAATCAATTCGAAATGAGACAGGAGAGGCTCCCAGGTTTACCTTATTCCCTGCTAACATCACT
>CAYSXI010000037.1:19687-34879 GCA_964434955.1 uncultured Pirellulaceae bacterium | reverse complement strand
TAAGCAAACGCTCAATCAATTGAACACAAAGATCTGTTTTCTGGTTCATTGCCCGAACACAGCGTTCGGTTGTATCGTTCACCGAACTCTTGCATCGCCGAAAGATTCTTTCGGGGTTTTGATCTTGTTTCTGAGCCAACGCGGGTGTCGCGAAAACAACCGTCAAGCAAAGAATGGGTAACAGTTTGTAGGCCTTGTGCATGGGGATAGCTCCATCGATATCCGGTTTCCAGGGCGGCAGTTGCCATTGGTTTGGAGGTTAGTAGCGAATCCACCGAGCGTTCGTACAACTATTTTCAAAAAAGCAAAAAAAAAGCCTGTCGAAAACCGACAGGCTCAAATGCTTTTTCACCGTTGACGTTACTTTTCGTTGTCTTTCTTGTTTGCCTCAAGAATTTTCTCCGCCCGATCAAACTTAAAGTTTTTCCGCGGCTGATAGTCCTGATTTTCTTTCAAGTCATCCAGTGATTTCGATTTGTCACTCAACCCTTCCTTCGGAATATCGCCCTTCGCACACCAAACGACGGCATTCATAACGAGTTTCCGAAAGTTGTCGTCACCCCAATTCCAATGAAAGTGGCCGCCCGTAAAGCCGAATCCTCGGCCACCGTCTTCCCGTGTTGCCGCCCAAGCCACATGCTGCCTCTGCCCCGCCTTTTTGCGGACATGAGGATTCCCACTGTGCGGGCCATCTGGCCGCTTCAACGTACTCGCCGGCGGAACCGCTGACAGAATCGGAGTGACATTTTTCATTTCATCACGAAATCGCATGTGGTAGTACCACTCGTCATTGATCGCAAACGGCTTCACGCCGCGGGTAATTGCATGTTCCGGAATCTCTTTGAACTCCGCCGTCCAGTGCGGGTTCACCGACCAATGGGTTTCAAAGTATCCGCCAATCCATTCCAGGAACTTATCACCAGACTTCCCTTTGGGAACTTCGACACCATAGTGAATGCAGACGATGCCAACCCCTTTTTTCGCCAACTTGTCGACCTGCTCAAGGTGTTTGTTGACGGGATGACCGCCACCGCCGTCGCAGTACATAACAATGCAATCGACCCCATCGAACGCGTCATCCGATTTCGGCCAGTTGTGTTTGAGAACGATTGTCTCAACGTCATCCGTTGCCTGTTCAATTGATTTCGCCAGCAACATGCAACCCGCATAGTGCTCGTGAGACATGTATCCGTGACTCGGGCGTCCCGCCAAAAACAGGATCTTCTTTTTCTCTGATTTCGAAACTGCCGTTCGCGAATCCTGAGCGGATTTTTCCTGGGCGTTAAGACTTGTCCCAACCAGGATCAGGACAAGGCAAAAAGAGAATACCGAAATTGACTTCCATCGAAGCAAGCTCATGTCGTTTCCGTTTAAATACGTTTGTTCAACAAAAAAGGCCGCTGTCAGTGGCGGCCCGAATCTTCGTCAAGTTTTGCAAAGCAAATCACTTTTGGTGCAGGACAATATCATAGGTCGCCCGCGTGCTGCCATCCGCAAATTTTACTCCAGCCTTACTGAAGGCAACAGCATTGATCTGATCCGAATTCGGCTTTGCAGGAATTTTCTCACATTGGCAGCTAATTTCGACGATCCCCCATTCACGGAGGGATTTTACTTCGCCCTTGTCGCTGACACCGTTTCCATTCTTGTCCTGCCAAAGAGCGAGATGCTTTAGCTCGTCGTCGCTCAATTTTCCATCCTGGTTCGAATCCAGGGAGCCCATCGCCTGGTAACCGTTTTCCCAAAAGCACCAAAACGTGACGTTACCAAAAAGCTGAAGCCCCGAGCGAATCTTCCCATTCCCCTTTCGATCGTAAACAAGCCACGCCGCATCTTGCGAAATCCAAGTCCAGTTCCGGCCAATATTGCTGCCGTCGACGTCGAAGCCGACCGAATTCTCGCGATCGATGATTTCCTCAATTCCCATTGATGCTCTGGTACCGATGGCAATTGGTGTTATGGGCCGAGGGATTTTCGAAACGACCTTAACTTTCTCTTCCAGTGCTTTAATTTCATCGGCGTTTTTTTGTTGATCAAGATTTGCGATCAAGTAGCCGGCCGCCTCAGCAACGACGGAGCGCCAACGCAGCCCGGCTCGAGTCATCTCTTTTTCCTTCTCCCAAGCAACTTTGACAATTTCCCGATACGACTCATTGGCCTCCATGTCTTCGCCCATCTGATCGAGACACCAAGCCAGACTCAATTTCGCCGTCAGGTTCTCGCTATCCAGTTCAACCGCTTTGCGAAAATGCGTAACGGCCTCTTTAAGCGACTTTTTGGCGGCTTCGTTCACCTTTTCATCACTCGAATTCTTGACGTAAGAGAATGGAACATGAATGGGCACGTAGCCAAACCAAGCTTCCTCAGGTTTGCCCTTGAGGACCTGAAGCTTTTCGACTTTTTGGGAAAATGCCATGGCGTAAACTCGAGCCAAGTTCATTCGAAGTTCACTGTTTTCGGGATCCGCCTCGACTTTCTTTTTCAAGTTAGCAATCAGGTCGGAAACCGGTACTTGCTCGAGATCCGGACGGCGAAATTTTGCATTGGCAACGTTTGAAACCACGAAAATCAAACTCACAATCAGGATTGCGAATCCTTTACCCCGGATACTTGGATTATTCATATCGCCCCTTCGATGTTTGGAGAGAACTTTCCATGACGTTTGGTAACACAGGAATTCGACGAGCATGGAAACGCTAAGTTCCCTCACTTGCCGATCAAAACAGGGAATTCGTTTGCCTATCCTGTTTCGCTGGTCACAAAAATTTTACAATAAGCTCTCCACAAACATTGGCAGGTATCCACGTGAGCAAATTAAGACGAATTTTGGTTTCGGGCGGCGCAGGTTTTCTTGGTTCGCACATCTGCGAACGCTTGGTCGCCGACGGACATGATGTCATCTGTCTGGACAACTTTTTCACAAGTCAAAAACTGAATGTTAGCCATCTACTTGGCAAACCAAACTTCGAGCTGATCCGACACGACATCGTTCACCCCATCTGGCTTGAGGTGGATCAGATTTACAACATGGCTTGCCCCGCGGCTCCAGGCCACTATCAGTACAACCCGATCAAGACGATGAAGACCTCGGTCGTCGGCTCGATCAATTTGTTGGGAATGGCGAAACGTTGCAACGCGAGAATTCTGCAAGCCTCGACGAGCGAAGTTTACGGTGACCCTGAAATCCACCCCCAAACCGAAGACTACCGCGGAAACGTGAATCCGATCGGTATTCGGGCTTGCTATGACGAAGGCAAACGAGCGGCCGAAACGCTGTTCATGGATTACCACCGAATGCACAAGGCCCAGGTCCGGCTCGTACGGATTTTTAATACCTACGGTCCGAGAATGCATCCGTTTGATGGGCGAGTCGTTTCCAATTTCATCCGCCAGGCACTCGCGGGCGAAGATATCACGATTTTTGGTGACGGATCCCAAACCCGATCATTTTGCTTCCGAGATGATCTGTGCGAAGGAATCATTCGCCTCATGAATCTGGATACCGACGATGTATCGCCTGTTAACATTGGTAACCCGGGGGAATACACGATCAAACAGTTAGCGGAAATGATTATCGAAATCACCGAGTCTTCTTCGAAATTGGTCTACCGACCATTGCCGGACGACGATCCAACTCGCCGAAAGCCCGATATCACTCGGGCAAAATCCCTCTTGAATTGGGAGCCCAAAATTCCACTCCGCGAAGGACTCACCAAGACCATCGAATGGTTTAAAACAATCGACCCGGAGCAGTATCGCCCACCGACGCCCAACTACTAGGCGATTTGCGCTTTCGACCATCGGTTCAGAGCTGCGTGATTGCATTTTAAAACTGAGAAATTGCGCTATAGGCAGGGCTCTAAAATCGCGATAGATTCTGCTTTCTGATTTGCCATTCAGTACAAACAAAATTCAGTACAAACAAAATATGGTGAACAAAATTCATTCACACTAATTTGATTGGAACACATGCCAAACGCATTTGACTGTATTGTCGTTGGCGTTGGCGGTATGGGCAGTGCTGCTTTGAATGCTGCGGCCAAACGTGGCCTCAAGGTCTTGGGAATTGACCAGCTTGGACCGGCTCACAATCGTGGAAGCTCGCATGGCCGAACGCGAATCATTCGCCGTGCCTATTTTGAGCATCCGTCTTACGTGCCCTTGAGCATCGAATCTTTTGAAAAATGGCGGGAGCTCGAGCAGGGATTTCAAAAGCCCCTGTTGAAGGACACGAGTCTTTTGCAAATTGGTCGTCGGGAACAAGGCATCGTCGCGGGAGTGATTGAAAGCGCGATTGAACACGACCTCGAGTACGAGGAGATGGACGCGTCCGAGTGTCGACGTCGGTTTCCCATGTTCCATTTTGAAGATGAAGACGTGGCCGTTTTTGAAAAGAATGCCGGCATCTTGATGGTGGAAGACTGCGTCACCGCCGCGATCGAATCCGCAAAATCGGCGGGTGCCGAGTTTGCCTTTGATTCGCAAATTGACAACTTTCATTTGGAAGGAAACTCCATTGAAATTTCCATCGGCGATCGAAGCCTTACGACCAAGAACCTGATCCTATGTCCGGGCGCCTGGATCAACACCTGGGCCAGTCAATTTGCCGAGCTCAAGCAGATCCCAATGCGTGTCCTCCGGAAACATCAACATTGGTACGATTTGCCGGAGATCAATGACCCACAGGGAGTCTTTCCGACCTTCCTATTTGAATCGAATGGCGGGTACTTCTATGGCTTTCCGAATTTCGATGGCAAGGGATTCAAGATTGCGGAACACACCGGTGGCGAAGAAGTTACTCAACCATCTGATTTGGATCGATCGGCATGCCCAGACGATTTGAAACGCGTCGAGCAATTTCTCGCGTCAAGAATTCGCAGTTCGTGTGAACATCGCAAGCATTGCATTTGCATGTACACGACCACGCCGGATCAACATTTTATTCTTGATCGGCTACCAAGTGCCCCCAATGTGGTCGTTGCTGCCGGATTTTCCGGACACGGATTCAAGTTCGCGCCTGTTATCGGAGAATACCTGGTCGATTTGCTGGAAGGATCAACGGATCCACGATTCGAATTTCTGCGTTTATCTCGGAATGTTCTTTGAATTCATTCCGATGTGACCTTGAGAGGATTCTCTTCGTCTCCAAGAATAGTTTTATCCGGACACGAATCAACCAAATGAATCTGGATGGGAATCCAGGCGTGGCTTTTTCGTTGCGACACCAACGGAATTTCGGTTAACCAAGCAGCGGCAACGAATTTGCAGAAAGTATTTTATGGACGCCGACGTCATCATAATTGGGTCCGGCCCCGGCGGTGAAGGTGCCGCTATCCAACTGGCCAAAGCAGGACGCAAGGTCATTGTGGTTGAAAAAGCCAACCGGGTTGGCGGCTCTTGTACTCATTGGGGCACCATCCCAAGCAAAGCACTTCGCTTTTCGATCTTTCAATTGACCGAGGCGCTTAACAGCCCATTGATGCAGCGTGTCGGGGTTCAGGTCATTCCGTCCATGCAGGACTTACGATCCAGCGCGAGATCGGTCATCGAGAGCCAAGAGCGTTTGCGTCGCGGATTCTATCAAAGAAATCGAGTGGAACTCGTGTTTGGGCACGCGAGATTTCTGGATGCGAATACGATTGAAGTTGAAGATCATGGGAAACTGAAGGCGAAGCATTTTATCGTCGCGACGGGTTCACGCCCCTACCGCCCCGACTTCCTTGACTTTCAGCACCCCCGCATTTTCGATAGCGATTCCATTCTGGGCCTCGACCGAATTCCATCTTCGATTGCCATTTTCGGCGCCGGAGTTGTCGGATGCGAATATGCTTCCATGTTTCGTAATCTTCAAATCAAAATTGACTTGATTAACAGCCGGTCGCGACTGCTCGATTTCCTCGACGATGAAATTGCCGACGCTTTGAGCTATCACATGCGGCAACGAGGAATCGTCGTTCGGCATGACGAAAGTTACGAAGACATTCAGGGTCAAGACGACGGTGTCGTTGTCCGGTTGAAAAGTGGCAAACAAATCAAGTCTGACATCATGTTGTGGGCTGCCGGTCGAACGGGCAACAGCGACAACCTGGGAACGGACAAGATTGGCCTCGAGCCCGACTCGCGCGGAAATCTCGAGGTCAACGACAATTTCCAAACGGCGACCGAGAATATCTATGCGGTCGGCGATGTGATCGGTTTTCCTTCGCTGGCGAGCGCCGCGCATACACAGGGCAGGGCGGCCGCTCGCGCGATCCTCGGGCTAGAAACCGACCTCTCGGTGGCCGGCGAAATTCCTTCCGGAATTTATACGTCGCCAGAAATCAGTAGCGTCGGAAAAACGGAACGAGAACTGACTGAAGCCAAAATTCCTTACGAAGTCGGCAATGCCAAATTTTCAAACCTCGCCAGGGCGCAAATTTCTGGGCAAACGGTCGGCATGCTGAAGATTTTGTTTCACCGTGAAACGCTTGAGATTCTTGGCGTCCATTGTTTTGGCACCAATGCTTCGGAAATCATCCACATTGGCCAGGCCATCATGTTGCAAAAAGGCGAGGGAAATTCGCTCAACTATTTCCTGAACACAACGTTTAACTACCCGACGATGGCGGAAGCTTATCGGGTCGCAGCGCTCAACGGCTACAATCGCCTATTTTGATTTTGCATCCGAGTATTGGGAAGGATCAAATACCGGCAAGCACCTTGTCCAAGGTTTGCCGCAGAAGTCTTGCCCCGTTTTTCAGAGACTGCATTTCCTTCGACCAAAGCTCGAGTTCCAGTTTGTCCACCACTCCGGAACGGCCGATGACCGTCGGTACCGAAAGCGAAACATCACGGATGTCGTAACAGCTCCCGTCCTGATAAGACGAAACCGGAAGCAGGACATTGGAGTTTTCAAACACGGCTTCGCAAACATCTGCGATGGCAACGCCTACAGCGAAACCCGCACCGCCTTTTCGACTAATGACTTCGGCGCCCGAACCCTTCGTACGATCGAATATTTTTTGCGAATCGTTGGTACTCCAGCCAGGAAACTTTTCCAAAGGCAGGCCGGCGATCGTCGCGGAGGACCAAATCGGCACCATACTATCGCCATGTTCCCCAAGAATCAGCGCGTTGACCTGTTGAGGTTGAACGGAAAGATGCTCAGCAAGCAAGCTTTGAA
The DNA here is from genome assembly GCA_964434955.1 of uncultured Pirellulaceae bacterium. GTDB lineage: Bacteria > Planctomycetota > Planctomycetia > Pirellulales > Pirellulaceae > JANQLU01. Next base: position 27,717 of record CAYSXI010000037.1, on the reverse strand, counting down.
ATCGAATGGTGTCGAGTTGCGTTCCAAGACCGATAATCTGGGACGTCGGCAAATTCAGTTTCTGAGCGGCAACATAGGTCAGGATGTCCACCGGGTTTGAAACCACCAGCACAATGGCCGAGTCCTTGGTGCCCGCCTGAGCGACATTTTCGAGAATGGAAACGAACAACCCCGTATTGCGATTGATCAAGTCCAAACGGCTTTCCCCCGGCTGACGTCGCAGCCCGGCAGTGATGCAAATCAAGTCACTATCAGGAATGTGTTCGTAGGATCCGGACACGAAGCGTTGGTTTGCCATGCTTGGAGATCCGTGCTGCAAATCCAGCGCGTGACCAGCCGCAAGCTCTTGATTCACATCGATCAGGGCGATTTCCCTGCCCACGTTTTTGGCCTGCAATGCAAATCCAGCGGACGAACCGACCAGACCTCCACCACCGATGATTGAAATCTTCATTGGATTGTATCCACCTTATTTGCTTTGCCGGGAGAGTTCTGCAACGACCCGGTCCGTGATCATCTGAACGAGTTGCTCTTGTTGGCTCGGATTCGACGAACCGCTTTCACTCCCTTGAGCCAATTTGTTGGCAGCAGGTGGTGGTGCGTCAAACGCTCGGCGCTCGACGCCGGTGTCTTTCCAACTGTCGCGAAAGATATCGTTCGCGCAAATATCGCAGTCTTTGTATGACTCCGTATTCCGAGGATCCGAGAATCCCCACTTCTGTTTCAGGTCCAACAACTCCTGAGACTTTTCTTCGTTGATGTATCGAATCCCGCCGAGTTGTTTGGTCAACAGAAGAATTCGACAATAGGCATCCAGGATTTCCGTCCACCAGTAGGCGCGTTCAACGCTCTCGCCAAAACTCACGGTCCCGTGGTTTGCCAAAACAATCACATTGGTTCGTTCGACAAAGGGACGAATCGTGTCGGCAAAATCTTGGCCGCCGGGCGTTTCGTATTTTGTAATAGGCACATCGCCGAGAAACACTTCGACTTCGGGCAAAACGCATTGCGGAATCGGCTCCCGCGCAACTGCAAACGCAGTAGCATGTGGCGGATGACAATGGACCACGCTCCTGAGATCGGGACGTTGCCGATAAATCTCGAGGTGCAAAAGCGCCTCACTCGATCGTTTCTTGCGTCCGGAAATCTGTTTCCCGGTAAAGTCGATCATCGAGATGTCATCCGGTTTCAAGAACCCCTTGCTGTGCATCGTGGGCGTGCAAAGCACCTCGTTCTCCGACACCCGCACGGTGATGTTGCCATCATTGGCTGCAGCAAATCCCTTGTTGTAGATTCGCCTGCCAATTTCGCAGATATCCTGTTTGATTTTAAAAATGTTTTGAGTTTCCACGGTGTCGACCCAGAGCAGAAAAGAGAAAATGGGAATGAACGTTTATTTGCGCTTCAGATGGACTTCATCCAGCAAAGCACATATGGATGCATCGATTGGTTTGATTTCCGGCCGGAAAGGCATCGAGGCTTCCGGGCCCTCACTAATCGCCACCAGAGCCCCTTCGCCGACACCTATGAGGTCCCAGGCAACGAGCGTTTCTTCGGCGTCAATTTTTTTATCTGTCTTTGAATTCAAGTCTTCCAGGTCGTCCCGTTGCAATGGAAAAACCATTTTCAAGGTGGCCTTCTGAAATTGTTCCAGGCTGCGATTGAGCGTTACTTTTCCGACGACTTTTGCGATTCGCATGGCTACCTCACACCCTCAAAAGGGGAATACTGAAAAACCTTTTGCCAGTCCTGCCATTCCGTTACCTTGCCCGCATCCAACACAAATCCGTTGAACGGATGCTCGCGTCTGAGGCGTTCTACGCATTTGGGTTTGGAAACCACCGCGACAAAGGCTTCGGGTTTTCGGTTCATCAAAGCGGCCGCCAAAAAGGGTCGCTCTGATAGCGCCAAAACATGGTTACCAATTCGCATCTGGGCAATCGACTCGGTCACCAATTGCTGAATCCCTTTTCGCTGGATCAGTTTTGCGTCGACCTTTTCTGGCGTCGCCGATTCGCTTATCACGACCCAACTTTTGCGAATCTTTGATTCTCCCAAAGCTTTTCCTGGATTCGCTTTCGACAAGCCCGATACTTTCAGCTGGATAGACAGGTGTTTGACATCATCGCGGGCGGAAGGAGTCAGGATCGCGCTGTTCGCAATCATCACGGAAGTGCCTTTGCGAACTCCGTTTCGAGACAACAATTCACTCGAGATGACGGAAAAACCTCTCAAATCAATCACGTTGTTGACGTTGCTGTGGTCCACGATTTCTGGTTTTGCGCTAGCCGAATCGGCGCAAGCTTCCAAGACTCGTTTTGTAACGAGTTCGACAATCTTCTCGATGTCGGCTTCCGTGTGCACCAGGCTAGTCCTCAATTCCAATGGTGGTCCAACGAACCGGAGTCACGTCGGTTCCCAAATGACTTCGGGCAAAACGCCCGTCACTAGTAATCAAAACAATGTCGCCCGAACCGGCGCCAACCGTGTCGATCACCAACAACGGGTAGCCATCGTTTTTGTCATCAACCGCCAACGGTTGCACGATGAGCATTTTGCTTGCGTTGATACTCTCGTGTTTCAGTGTCGCGTGTGTTATTCCAATTACTTCCGCGCGTTGCATGGCAGCCTCGTCACTTGCAAGATGGTTTACCGAGGATACGCAGGTTTTCGACCATGGCACATCGTCGTTCGCGCGTGAATGTCAAAGGCGTCGTGATTCCTTCTCCAGTTGGTCCGGCGATCGAATACGAGAAGTATCCTTCGCCACCAATTCCGTTTCCTGCCGTGCATGGCCCGTTTTTTACAAAGATCGTTGTATCCAGAATTTGCCCCATCCGAGTCATGTTTCGCACACTGTTGGAGTGGATCATGCTGGTGTGCCGGAAACCGTGCTCGCTGGCCCTCGCTCTTTCAATGGCTTCGTCAACATTCGAGCAACGCACCATGGGAATGAAAGGCATCATTTGTTCAACGCGGACGAACGGGTGATCGTTCTCTGTCTCGCCAAACAGAAGCCTGGTTTCTACCGGCACAGTTTTCCCGACGGCTTGGGCAAGGACCGACGCGTCTTTGCCGATAAATTCTTTTGCCGCTGCTTCATGCTGATCCTCACCGACTTTGACAATGGCAGACGCCGTGAGTCTGGCAACTTCATTTGCGTCAAGTTCGACTGCCCCATGCCTCAAGAGTGCTTGCCGCAATCCCTGGAATGCCGACTCCACCACAAAGATCTGTTTCTCGCCGATACAAAGAAGATTGTTGTCGTAGGTCGCGCCATCAATGATGGAAACGGCTGCCCGATCGAGGTCCGCCGTTTCATCGACCACAACCGGCGGATTCCCGGGACCGGCAACGATCGCTCGCTTACCCGAGCGCAGCGCCGCTCGCCCCACGGCCGGTCCGCCTGTGACGCAAATCAGTCCAATATCGCGATGCCCGAATAGTGCATTTGCCGATTCGATGGTTGGCTCTTCAATGACGCAAACCAGGTTGTCGATGCCAACCCGTTTGACCATCGCCTGGTTGAGTCGTCTTACCCCCTCGGCGGCAATTCGTTTTCCACTTGGGTGAGGATTGGCGACCAGCGTATTGCCAGCAGCAATCATGCTTATGGCGTTCGCAGCAAGGGTGGGAAATGAGTGGGTTACGGGTGTGATGGCCGCAATTACTCCAAACGGTGCACGCTCAATCACCGTCAAACCGTGATCGCCACTAAAAACATCCGAACTCAAAAACTCCGTGCCGGGAACATGATCGGCCAGAACTTTTAGTTTCTCAATTTTGTGTTCCAAACGGCCGACTTGGGTTTCCGCCATTTCGGCACGCCCTAATTCCTCGGCTTCGTCACGACAGATGCGACGAATCTCTTCGATGGCCAATTCCCGATCGGAAACGGGGCGTTGCGAAAGGGTTTCAAATGCCTGTCGCGCGGCTGCAACCGCCTCATCGGCTGACGTGAAGACGCCGAATCGTGCCGAGGCACTCGAAAACGGCTGGCTGTCGCCGACCGGTGGTGGCGAACCCACTTCGGCCAACACTTGTTGGACAACGTTTCTTATCAGATCTTCGTTGATTTGCATGACCTAGTCTTCTTTTGTGTAAACGCAAAGTTGCTCAACGTGAACCTGATCGACAATTCCGACAATCACGGCGTCGATCGGTTTATCTTTTGTCTCGGGAGTCAATCGCGCACTCGATCCCTGAGTGATCAATACAAATTCGTTCTGACCGGCCCCCAAGGTATCCAAGGCAACCAGAGTCCTCCCGGTCGTTTCCAGGCTTTTCCTTTTCTTGGACTCGAGTCGAAAGGGTTCGACCAGCATCAGCTTTTGTCCAACCATTGCATCGACTTTTTGCGTGGCCACCATCGAGCCAATCACTTTTGCCAAAAACATGACTTACCTTTCAATGACTCGTTCTCGAACGCGGAGAATTTCCGCCGACTGCCTGGCGACAACAATCTCTTCATTCGTGGGGATGACCCAAATCTGGACACGACTTGAGTCGGCCTCGATTCGGCACTCGCCGTCTGCCGCGTCGTTTTTGGTCTCGTCCAATTCGATGCCAAACTCGTCCAATCCCTGACAGATCTTGCGACGAATTGACTTGCCGTTCTCTCCGGTGCCTCCGGTGAAAACCAGCTGATCCACGCCGCCCAAGGCCACCATGAGTCCACCCAGGTGTCTGCGGGTCTCGGACACATACAAGTCCAAGGCGAATCCCGCGCGATCGTTTCCTTTGGACGCGGCCTCTTCCAGATCCCGAATATCTCCACTAACGCCGCTAACTCCCAACAATCCACTTTCGTTGGCCAGCAAAGCCAGCACTTCTTCAAGCGTCTTGTCGGTTCGCTCCATGATTCGCGGAAGCGAAAACGGATCGAAGTCTCCCACTCGATTGCTTTGGGGCAAACCTGATTGGGGACTCATTCCCATGGAAGTTTGCACGCTTTTGCCATCGCGAATCGCGCAAAGACTGCTCGATCCGCCAAGGTGCATGCTGATGACTCGATTACCATTTGTCGCAAGCTGATGGATTCGTTGAGAAATGTAACGGTGGCTTGCACCGTGAAATCCCCATTTCTGTATCAGCAGGTCTTCCGACCATTCGCCGGGAATCGCATAACTTCGCGATACCGACTGTTGATCAAGGTGGAAACCCGTTTCGAAGGCGGCGACCAACGGGATGTTTGGAAACGCCGTTCGCAATTCTCTCATCGCGGAGACGTAAATTGGATTATGCGCGGGCGCAATATCGTTTAGCTCCGACATCGCATCCAAAACGTCTTCGGTCACAATCTGAACGCCGCTGTAGCGTCCGCCATGAACCGCCTTGAATCCAATCCCATCCAGTTCCAGAGTTTCACCCGGTTCGCACTGAGCATTGAGCTCGTCCAGACATAGCCGAAGCGCCGAAGAATGACCGTCACAATGGATTGTGCTCGAATGCGACCTGCCGTCCATTTCAAGCACCAGGTTGGAATCACCCAAACCAATGCGATCAATGCTTCCTCGCGCCAACTGTCGCTCACCGTCCGAAAAATCGAACAGGCGAAATTTGAAGCTGGTAGAGCCCAGGTTTGCCACCAGGATTTTCATGGATTCGTTCCAAACTAACCGACGTAAGCTTCCATCAATCCTTCGGCGGGGCGCGGAATAATGTGGCTCGAGACAAGTTCACCGACTTGCGATGCCGCATTCGCACCGGCTTCAACCGCGGCACGGACACTTCCAACATCGCCCTTGACGACGGTCGTAACCAACCCGCCACCGATACTGATTTTCTTGACGATTTCAACGTTGGCGGCTTTCGCCATGGCGTCGGTGGCTTCAATCAAGCCGACCAGGCCTTTGGTTTCGATCAATCCGATTGCAGAATTCATGCTGTAGTTCCTTGTAACTTATTTGATTGGGACTAAGGGAGGACAACGGTCAAGTCATCGTGGGGTCGTGGAATGACCTGAACCGAAACGACTTCGCCAACTCGACTGGCGGCGCTGGCGCCCGCATCGGTTGCCGCTTTGACGGCCGCAACGTCTCCGGTGACAAATGCACTCACGAGTCCGCTACCAACTTTGTCCCAGCCTTTGAACTTGACATTGGCTGCTTTCATCATTGCGTCGGTTGCTTCGACCAAGGCGATAAAGCCTTTGGTTTCAATCATCCCGAGCGCTTCTTGGGTTTTGGCCATGAATGGCTCCTTACTAAGAAGTAAAAATCAGTGATTCAATGATCGGTACATTTACATTTTTCTTTACGCAACAACTCGACCTTGGTCGCGCGGTCCAACATGCACGCGTTTCCTTCGTCGGTATCCAAGTGCACTTCGAGCTTGGCGTCGGGGTCGACTCGAACGAGCACGTCCTCCAATACCGTCGTGCAATACTCGGACTCAATTTTCAAGTTCATCATTTCACCGTTCTCAACGCCATAACTTTCGGCGTCCCTCGGGTTAATGTGAACATGGCGAGCAGCGCGAATCACACCCTGGTCCAGCTCGACCACGCCGGCAGGACCGACCAAAACACACCCGGGGGTGCCTTCGATCTTGCCGCTGTGCCGTACGGGTGCATCAATTCCAAGCGAGATTGCGTCGGTGTAAGCCAGCTCAACCTGGCTGTGACCGCGCGTCGGTCCCAGAACTCGAACCGAGGGTAGCATTCTTTTCCGCGGACCGACAATCATGACCGTCTGCTCCGCGGCAAAAAAACCGTCTTGATACAATGGTTTGTGAACGGTCAGTTTTTTGCCTGCCCCGAAAAGTGTCTCAACATGCTCGTCCGTCAAATGGACGTGCCGCGCAGAGATACTTACGACCAATTCTGAGCTTCGACCATCGGACGATGACGCACTCATCTGTTGCGTCACAATCTCGCGAACAATCGACTCAATTTTGGAGCGATCCAGGGATCCGGCCAAACTCATGATAGTTCCGTTTCCATTTGTGTTTTGTTTTCCGCAACCGACAAACGAATCGAGGCGGATTCAATTTTTTGTTTCCACTCGGGCAAGATGGCGGAGTCGACAATCATCTCGTCGACATCCTTGAGCGGACATAGATTCACGGTGCTGGACCGCCCGAACTTGGAACTATCGGCAAGCACCGTCAACGTATCCGCACACGCGATCATCGCCCTTTCCGTTTCAACCAGCAGCAAGTTGCTGTTGAATAGACCGTGCTCGTTGATTCCAGCCGCGCTTAGAAAGGCGCGGCGACAATGAAGCTGCTGAAGCATCGAGACGGTGAATGGCCCCAGCGCCAATTGGCTACGGGAATGCACGAACCCACCAAGCAACACGAGATCGACGTGCTCGTCTTCACAGAATATCTCGGCGACCGGGATGGAATTGGTGACCACCTGGATCTGTCGGTTTTGAATCTGACGAGCCAGCTCCAGCGTCGTACTTCCGCCGTCCAGCAAAATCGTGTCTCCATCGTCGACCAGGCTGGCCGCCAACAGGGCAATGTCCATTTTCTGCTGGCTTGTCACCGTCGTCGGAAAAGCCGGAACAAAATGGGGCTTGGACGAACAGTAGACGACGCCGCCGTGCGTTCGGCGAACGACGCCCTCTTTTTCAAGCAAAATCAAGTCACGACGGACCGTTGATTCGGATACCTGGATCGTTTTCGCGAGGTCATTGAGGCGGGCAAATCCGGACTTCTTAATCAGTTCGGTCAGCTCGCTCCTTCTTTGCGCTGTTTGCATATCTTCTCCGCAATGAACAATTTCATCCATTATGCGGCAGAATAATGACCGCTTCCAGTCATTTTAAGAATTTTAACGATCATTTAATGAACATCAATTGACAGTTTGCAATCAAAATTTGGCATAAACGTTGATCCAGCAAGGAGTTATGTCAATAATTTGGCTGTCATGTCTCACTCTGAACACTTGCACAAATTCCGCCAAAACTGGCCGAGGAGGCTCCAGCCGGCATTCTTCCGAACTGGCAAAATGCTGATCGTATTGTTGCTGTTAGCTCCGCTGTGCTGCGGTTGCAAAAAACCGAATCAAATCGCAAGCACGA
>CAYSXI010000037.1:0-19669 GCA_964434955.1 uncultured Pirellulaceae bacterium | reverse complement strand
AGCACGAGCATCGAGATCAAGAACTTTTCAAGTCAAACGATCGAAATCCAGCAGATCACCAAGATGAAAACGGGCGGTGGGCGGATCCAGCTTAAACCCAGCATGATTTCGATGATTGAAACGGACGGTCAAAAGATCCCGGAAGAGTTTTCGATCGTTTGGAAGCAGGTCGGCGGCGCCCGACTGCAGAATTCCAAGATTTCTCTGATTGCGATTCCGACCTCAAAGCGTACAAATAAAATCGTTTTGGAGTTCACCAGCGACAACAAATGGATCGCAAGATTTGAGTAAGGACACAGTTTCTGCTTCCGGCCGAGGAACACCCATACGCTTTTTGATTCTCGCTTTGGGGGCTGCCATTTCGGTTTGGCTTGGCTTCTTTTCCAACCTTCAACCGGGTAGCCCGGAGGTTTCGCGAACGGCGGCGATCGCCGTATTGATGGCGACGCTTTGGATTACGGAATGGATCCCCTTGGCGGCGACCGCTCTCCTGCCTGTCGTCTTGTTTCCCGTGCTGGGCATCCAGGATGGAAAAGAAGTTTCGAGCGCCTACTTCAATCACATCGTCTTCTTGTTCATCGGCGGATTCATTGTCGCGTTGGCAATGCAACATTGCCAACTTCACCGACGGATTGCCCTTCATATATTGATCGCGGCTGGCCCGAGTATTTCGAGACTTCTGTTGGGATTCATGTTGGCCACGGCCCTGTTATCGATGTGGATCTCCAATACAGCTGCCACGATGATGATGGTCACGATTGCAAGCGCTTTGCTATTGACGCTAAAAAAACTCAACGCCGAGCGGCCGGACGAGCTGCAAGCCATTTCGCATTCGCTGCTATTGGGAACGGCCTACGCGGCTTCGATCGGAGGACTTTCGACGCTCGTCGGGACGCCTCCCAATTTGGCGTTTGCCCAGATTTTTGCGCAAACGTTTCCGGACGCCTCCGAAGTCGACTTCTTGTCCTGGATGATGTTTGCCGCGCCCATTTCCATTTTGCTTTTTGCGGCAACATGGTTGTTCCTGTACCGGGTCTATCTACAAAAAACAAAGATCAAAGGAGTCGATCGAAATTTCCTGAGACAACAATTGTCGGAAATGGGACCCGCAACTCGCGCTCAAAAAATCGTATTCGGCCTGTTTTCGGTTTTGGTACTGCTATGGATCACGCGGAATGGAGTTTCCTTTGGCAGCTTTGCGATCCCCGGTTGGAAACTTCTGTTTGCCCAGCCTGCCTTCATTAATGACGGGACCGTTGCGATCGCCATTGGCTGTTTGATGTTTTTCGTGCCCTCGTTTGACAAAAGCGGCGACCGCTTGATGGATTGGGGCAAAATGAAGGACATGCCTTGGCACATTGTCCTTTTGTTTGGCGGTGGTTTTGCGCTCGCGGGTGCATTCAAAGCGTCAGGGCTTTCAACCTACATTGGCGTTCAACTGGAAGGACTGTCACAACTTCACCCGTTCCTGCTCCTGGTCGCCATTTGCTTGTTGATCACATTTCTAACGGAACTGACATCCAATTTGGCAACGACTGAAATGATCCTTCCCATTGTCGCTGCCTTGGCCGTTTCGATCGATGTCGCGCCGCTGCTGCTGATGATCCCGGTAACAATCTCCTGTTCCTGCGCTTTCATGATGCCGGTGGCAACACCGCCAAATGCGATCGTCTTTGGGACGGGGCAAGTCAAGATTCGAGAGATGGTTCGGACGGGTTTCGTCCTGAACTTGATTGCGGTCACGATTGTGACCGTCGTTTGCTACTTTCTGTTGCCACTGGTAATTGGGGTTGATTAACCTTGGCCCATTCGGTCGTTTTCCGATTCGGCTGCGAGGCGATTGATAACCTGTGGATAAAGTTCGCATTCCTTAACGAACACTCTTTTGGCCAACTCTTCCGGTGTGTCACCGGGTAACACCGGAACTTCGGCTTGTTCAACAATCGGACCGTGGTCATATTCGTCGTCAACAAAGTGAACCGTGCAACCTGATTTTTCGGCACCCGCTTCGATCGCAGCCCGGTGCACTCGGATCCCGTAAAATCCCGCACCGCAAAAATTCGGTATCAAGCTCGGGTGAATGTTAACAACACGATTTTCGAAATCGGAAGGGACCAAGACGCGTTTCAGGAATCCTCCCATCACCACCAAATCGACATTGGCCGCACGACAGGCATCAAAAATAGCCTGGCTAAATTCCTCAATCGACTGTTGCCTGTTATAAGCAAACACCTTGGCTGGAATCCCGGCTTCATCGGCAAACCGAAGCCCAGCCGCGTCGGATTTGCTTGAGATGACCAGGGCAATCTCCGCAGCAAGTTCGCCGGCCGATTTTTTCTCGATCAAATTACGAAGCGTCGTGCCGCCGCCGGAAATCAGGACGGCAATCCGGTAGGCCGAGCTCTGATCCATGTTGTCACGATTCATTGTGTTTTCGCATTCCGATCGTCAGCTTGGCGTCGCCAACCTCGTGATCGAAGATCGACAATTCATGGTTCTGCGGCAATTCAAATTCGAGTTGAACGCCCAGGGTCTCGACTTTGATGTAATCCGCAAACTGCCGTACAGCACCCTGCAATTGTTCATCTTCCGTGGCCAATACCAGCTCGATCCGATCCGAGAACTCCAACCCCATTTCTTTTCGCGAGGTCTGCACGAGCCGAACGACGTCCCGCGATTTTCCTTCGCAGATTAGTTCGTCATTCAATTCGGTTGAAAGCACAACAACGCAGGACTTTCCTTGCGAGGCTGCGAACCCTTCGTTGGCATTGAGCCGCACCTGAATGTCGTCGCTATCCAGTTCAACGTCGTCATCACCAAAACTCAATTTGACAGCGCCATTCGACGAAAGCTGATTCAGCAAATCCGCGCCGTTGGCTTCGCCCAGCGTCTTTTTGACCTGGGGCATTAGTTTTCCCACTCGGGGACCGAGACGCTTGAAATTCGGAACCACTTGATAACTTACAAAATCCCCGGCGTCGGTCGTGTACTCAATTGTTTTCACATTGAGTTCTTTTTTCAGAATGGCGTCGTGGTTTTCGAGCCACTGCTGGTGCTCATCCTGGTTCAGGACGACAGTGACTTTCGAAAGCGGCTGCCGGACTTTCAGTTTCGATTCCATTCGGGCAGAAAGTCCCAAAGATGCAATCTCACGAAGCAACGCCATTTGGTTTGAGAGCCGCTCATCGATCAACTCCGGATTCGACTCCGGGTAGTTACATAAATGGACGCTTTCAGTCTCGCGCCCGCCAAAGACACTTGTCAGATTCTGCCACAAGGTTTCCGCGAGAAAGGGCGTAAACGGGGCAATCAGTTTCGCCAACGAAACCAGACATTCGTACAAGGTCCAATAGGCGTCGAGCTTGTCAGAAGACTCGGCATCGGGACTCCAAAAACGATCGCGGCTTCTCCGCAGGTACCAATTACTCAACGAATCAACGAAGGCCGTAAGCGATTGGCAGGCCCCGAAGTTTTCGTAGGCATCCATTTGCGTCACAACCGAATCGATGGTTCGATTCAACTCGCTCATGATCCATCGATCGAGCTCGCTCCGCTCCGATACCGGACGATAGGCATCAGCCCCCGCCAAATCGTCGGGCGTCAATTGACCGACGGCACCCGACAAACGGGCCTCCGGTTCAAATCGATCGTTCGACCGCGAATAGGTCACGAAGAAACTCAAGACATTCCAAAGCCTCAACTGAAACTCGGAGATGCTTTCCTTGATGGCTTGTTCGCTGTAGCGAATCGAAGTCCAGGGCGGCTGGTTCGCAAAGAAGTACCATCGCAAAACATCCGCGCCGTAACGATCGAAAATTTCTCGCGGTTCACGGTAGTTACGCTTCTGCTTGGACATCTTGCCGACGAAATGGCTGTGTCCATTTTTCCCAAATGCTTCGTCGGCATCCGCCAAAGTCAATCGCAGATTCTGGGAATCTTTCTTGTCTTCCCACCATTCACTCAACATCAAGCCGAGCACAATGCAGTTCTTGAAGGGATGAGGAAGTTTCGCAGCCGAGTCGTTTTCTTCATCCCCGAACATCATCGTGCTGATGGCCAACAGGCTATAGAACCAGCCTCGAGTTTGGTCGATGGCCTCACTGATAAAGTCAGCCGGAAACTGCGACTCGAATTTGTCTCGATTCTGATGGGGATAACCCCATTGCGCGAAAGGCATTGCGCCACTGTCGTACCAACAGTCGATCACTTCGGGGACGCGTTTCATTCGAGCCCCGTCCGAAAAGGGTGAATCGTAGGTGATCTCGTCGATGTACGGCTTGTGAACCCGAAGATCATCCGGCAATTCCGGATTGGCTTTCTTCGCCGCTTCCCAGACCTCCGCTCCTGAAACCCCAGGTTTCTCAAGCAGGGAATCGTAGTTGTCGATCGCCTCGGCTTTCCCGGTTTCCTGGCAAACCCAGATTGGCAAAGGCGTGCCCCAATAGCGTTCCCGCGAAAGCGCCCAATCGACATTGCTCTCCAGGAAGTTGCCGAACCTTCCCGATTTGATGTGCTCCGGCAACCAGTGGATCTCACCATTGTTTTGAAGCATGCGATCGCGAAAACGAGTGGTACGCACGAACCAACTTTTCCGTGGATACTGGATCAACGGATCCTTGTCGGCCCGCCAACAGAAGGGGTACTCGTGGCGATACTGCTCTTGATGATACAGCCGCCCTTTTTCCTTCAAGTCGCGCGAAATCTGCTTGTCCGCTTCTTTGACCCACAGGCCTTCGTATTCGCTTGCGTCGGAATTGAATTTCCCGTTCGGGTCAACCGCGCAAATGAGTTCTGGTCCCTGACCGTCTTCGAATCGTTCCTGTTCGGCGATCAAAAGTTCGTAGTCGACTTCGCCAAACGCTGGTGCTTCATGCACAACGCCGGATCCGCTTTCCGTGGTCACAAAGTCTGCGGAGGTGACTCGCCAAGCGACGTGCTGAGTCTCGCCCGATTTCAACTGTCCAGTTTTTTCGCCCTGCGAATCATAATAGTAGTTGAAGGGCGGCACATATCGCTTTCCGACAAGATCGGAACCGCGACAGGTGGTCAGAACCTCGAAGTCCCGCTTCATCTTTTCGCCGATCTTTTCGACCAAATCGGCCGCGATGATCAATTTCTTGTCGACTTCCGCATCGTAGACCGTCGCGTATTCCAAGTCAGGATTTACCGCGGCGAACTGATTGCTCGGCATCGTCCAGGGCGTTGTCGTCCAAACCAGCAAATTCGTATTTGGGTCATCGACCAAGGGGAAAAGGACAAAGATACTTGGATCATCTACCGTCTTGTAACCTTGGCCCACTTCACCAGCCGAGAGTGCTGTCCCGCCTTGGGCCCACCACCAAACGATTTTGTGCCCCTGATAAAGCAATCCGCGGTCGTAAAGATTTTTCAGCGACCACCAAACGCTCTCGACGTAACTTTGGTGGTACGTGACGTAGGCTTCATCGAGCTTGAGCCAGAACCCGAGTCGTTCTGTCAGTTGCTCCCATTCCTTCATGTAGCGCCAGACACTTTGCTGACATTTTTGAATGAATGGTTCAACACCAAAAGACTCGATTTCTTCTTTGGAGTGAATCTTGAGGTCCTTGCAAACCTCGACCTCGACCGGCAAACCATGAGTGTCCCACCCGGCCTTTCGCTCGCACAAATACCCGCGCATTGTTTTATAGCGAGGAAAAAGATCCTTCATCGCGCGGGTCAAACAGTGCCCAGGGTGAGGCAGACCATTTGCGGTCGGTGGCCCCTCGAAGAATACAAACGAGTCAGCTCCTGCCCGTTGCTCCAGGGATTTATCATAAATCCGATTCCGATTCCAAAACTCCAGGACCGATTCTTCGAGTTTGGGAAAGCTTACGTTGGTGGAAATCGGTTCAAACATGTTTTGGCCAATTGACGTGTTAATTCGAAAATGTAACGAATGCCTAGGTCAATATCGTGTATTGCGGCATTCGTGTAAATGGACGCAATCGCCCCGCGAAGAACATCAGAGCGCAGCAGCTACCCCATCGCAATTAGGACAAATCAGTCAGAAAATGGTTCGAGAAACGACGAGCGACTATTTGTCTTCTTCTTCGTCTTCGTCGTCGTTATTTTTTCCGGCGCCGGTCCCATGAATCTTGTCAAATTCGGCACCGAACTCGTCGTCGTCTAGATCGTACTCGCCTTCGATTTCTTCTTCGAAATCATCATCGAAGTCATCATCGAAATCGTCGTCGTCGAAACTTAGAACATCGTCTTCCTCTTCCTCTTCTTCTACCGGTGGGGCTGCGACGGTTTCATTGTCACCTTCATTCTCAGCACCTTCGGATTTCTCCTCTTGCTGTTCCCCATCGAAATCATTGTCATCGTCGTCGACGAAAAACGATGAACTTGACATAAGCCAGGATCCTTCAAATCAGAAAGACGAAACAGGGTAGCTCGACAATTGGGGAGCCACCCGATGATGCTTGGCGGCTTCCACTGGAAACCCAACGACCAAACATTCTATTTTGGCAATCAACATCGATTTGAGGAAGTGGCGTAATCGAAAGAAAGACCTTTTCGTGCGACAAATGTGTCGAACGAGGTGGAAACCCCAGGCAATTTCCGTGGGCAAATCTCAGGCCAAACGGCGATTGCCCGGGAAACCGGGCCCGGCGTCTAAGTCGTATACTCGGAATTGAATCTGACGTAGTCGACCGTCAAGTCCGATGTCCAATGCGTTGCCTGGCCGCTTCCGCTGCCAACCACGATTTCGATATCGGTTTGAAAGGATCCCTGCATGGCCCGACTGGCGCGCTGCTCATCAAATGCGACTGGCTGCCCTCCATCAAAAAGCAGGCAGCCGTTGATGACCAGACGACTCGCATGGGCTGCGATCGGGACATTTGCATTCCCAACCGCGGACATGACCCTCCCCCAATTGGGGTCGTTTCCCGTGATTGCGGTCTTTACCAAGGCGCTTTGAGCAACACAACGAGCAATCCGATCAGCATGTTCGTCGGAAGTTGCTCCCGCAACGGAAATCTCGATCAAATGACTAGCGCCTTCTCCATCGGCTGGAATTTTTTTTGCCAGGCGGACACACATTTGTTCCAGCTGCTTTTCAAACTCAAGCAATTCCGTTTCGCCAGCCTCCGGTCCCGTGCGATTTGCCATCAATATTACCGCGTCGTTGGTGCTGGTATGCCCCTCGACACTGATGGAATTGAAAGAACGGCCGACCGCCCCCGCTAACAATCGCTGCAGTTCGGCCGGGGAAATATTCATGTCCGTTTGCAGCAAGCACAACATTGTCGCCATGTTGGGTCCGATCATCCCGGCTCCCTTGGCACATCCAGAAAGATGGTAGCGCCGGCTGCCGGCTTCGAATTCCATTGAATCCAGCTTCATTCCGTTGTCCGAAGTCAGGATAGCCTTAGCCGCCGACAGGAAACTGGCGTCGCTTGCCGACAAGTTTGTCACCAGCTGATCGATTCCCGGAAGAACCTTCTCCATCGGAAGTTGCTGACCGATAATGCCGGTCGACAGCGTTAAAACTTTCTCGGGTGGAATCCCCAATTGCCGAGCGGTTCGTTCCGCCATTTCTTGATTCGACTCTTTGCCCAATTCGCCGGTGCACGCGTTCGCGTTCCCCGAATTCACTATTACTGCCAGAATCTCGTCCGATGGAGTCATCTGCTCATTTCGCAAAATACTCGCCGCCCGATACTCATTCTGCGTGTAAGTCGCCGCCGTCGAACAAGGTTCCGAAGCATGAAACAATGCCATATCCGGTTGGCCCGATTCCTTGATTCCCGAATGCAACCCGGCAAACTGAAAGCCCGAGGGAAGAATTAGTTGTTTTGGGATAGGATCTAGTTTGGACGAAACCATGGGACACTTTCGATCGACGATGGATACTGGTTTAGCGGGATTCAGTCTGACGAACTCGCTGGCGAACGGGCGACATCGAGCAATGGCTAAGCCAGTGCCAAGGTCTCCTCAAATTGATTCATCAAGTTGAAATTCTGGACCGCCGCACCGGAAGCGCCTTTGATGAGGTTATCGATAGCGGAGATCAGCACGATATGCTGCCCCGATTCAGCACAGAAAAGATGGCAGCGATTGGTGCCTTTGACATCGGCCGTCGAGGGCGGTTGGTCGACAATCTGCACAAATGGCTCCGAGGCAAAGGCCGCTTTCCAACAATCGGCGATTTCACCAACGCCTTGAGATTCCTCCTTGCGAACGTAAATCGTTGAGAGAATCCCCTGCGTCATTGGAATCAAATGTGGCGTGAATGTGATTCCAACCGAGCGTCCCGTTTTCCTTTGGATCAGGTGTTCGATCTCCGGGCCGTGACGGTGCTGCCCTACCGAATAGGCGGCAACACTTTCGTTCGATTCCGGAAAATGAAACCTGAGCTTTGCATTTCGCCCGGCACCAGATATCCCTGTTTTTGAATCCACGATCAGGTGCTCGGGTCCGATGACCTGATTTTCGAACAATGGGACAAGTGGAAGCAAAGCGGAAGTCGGAAAGCAACCGGGATTGGCGACTCGGCTGGCCCTCGAGATTTCACTGCGAAAAAACTCAGGCAAGCCGTAAGGAACCTGGCCGAAACTTTCTGGCTCCGGGTGCTTTACCTTGTACCAGCTTTCGTAAGTCTCCAAGTCATTCAGACGATAGTCCGCGCTGAAGTCGACGACTTTTGTACCCTCGGGTAACCGGAAAACGATCTCAGCCGATGCTGCGTGAGGCAAACAACTAAACACGAAGTCGAATTCGTTTGACTCCGTGCTCCATTCCGTGAACGAAATGTCGAACAGGCCGGACAATGAGGGATGAACCGAAGCCAGCGATTCGCCAACATGGGATCGAGAAGTCACCGCGCAGATTTCCGCGTGGGGGTGGGACGACAGGATTCGCAAAAGTTCCCTTGCCGTGTACCCGGACCCTCCAATAACTGCAATTCGTACCATGATGAACTTTGATCTCGTTAGCCAAAAGCGTGCAGACGTCCAGACCGTTCCGTCGGACTGCCCAACTCATTGGACCAACGTAACGGAATCAAACCCTCGCGGAAACAGGTTTATTTGAGGACGAAAGGTTTGCCGTCAACCGTTGCAATGTCGACCGTGTGGCCTTCCACGTCAAAAAAGATGCGGAAGCGAATCGGAAGTTCGTACATTTTTTCCGCTTGCGGAATAAGCCGCTGAATTTCTGCCGTCGCTCGACGAACACTGGTAAGTTTCTGAGTCGCCGCATTCACCTGGCGACCGTGCTCCAGCTTCTCACCTTCCTGAGGTTGATAAGCTCGCAATTGTTCCAACTGAGTCGAATACAGTTGGGACATTCGTTGACCTTCACTCAAAAGCCGTTGAAGTGTTTTTGGATTGAAGTTACGTCCGCGCTGGTCACTAAACGCAGCCGCCACCTGGTATCGCGACTCAATCTGGATTTTCTTGGCAATGCGTACATCAATTCTCAGCCAAAAAGCCCGTGCGGAGGCGACTTTGGTCGGGAAGGCAAAGATCGGTTGTCCAGCAACGCCAACGCGCCGATTCTGCGGCGAAAACACAAGTTGCGAAATCTTCTGGTAGTCGGCCGGTTCCGGCTTCATGACTTCGTAAATGACGCCCTGAGGCGGCAGATAATCAACGACCAACGTCTTTTTGATTTCATTCTTCTTCTTGTCAACAATCAGTTCGCCCAGCGCAATAGGCTTTCGAAGTTTCACAAATTGGACCGTTTCACGGGTCTCCAAACGAACGACGCAGTTCTGAAAGTAACCGGCACTTCGTTCCTTGGCTGCATCCTCAAGCCAACGAAACTTGAGGTCGTCGCCAACTTTCCAAAACTCTGCGATGGGCGCGGATTTGGTTTTGCGAACGATCTTGACCGTCCATTTTTGATTGTCACTTCCGCTTCCGCGTTCCAGCGCGAAGGAAACCGCCTTCGGCGCCAAACCCTCTTTGAATAGAAGTGTCATGCCGAGCAAGTGACGTTTACCACAAACGACCTTTCCAAGCATTTGCTCTTTCACACCGTCTTCGATGCTTGGCAAACCGACACTTACTGGCATCCCCTTAAAAGGCGGGGCTAACTGGGGCGCTTTCTTGACGTCTTTTTTGGCGACGTTTTTCTTGTCGTCACCTGGTTTCGCCGTCTTCGGTTGTGTCTTTTTCCCCGGGTCTTTTTTGGCAACGTCGTTTTTCTTGGCAACGTCCTTATTGGTATCCTCTTTTTTGGCTACGTTTTTTTTGTCGTCGCCTTTCTTTGTGTCGCCCTTGGTTCCATTCGGTCCCCAGCCATCATTGCCATTCGGCTTGGGGACCGTTTTGTCGGTATTGATTGGCTGGTCAGGATTTTGTTTCTGTTTCTCATCCTGCTTTTTCTTCGTCTGGTCAGTACCTTTTTCTTTCGAATCGTTGTTGAGCGGCGAATCGGGAAGATCGGAAAAGATCCGATTGGGTTCGGCTTTCTTTCGATTGTCGACGTAGGCCACATCGGACTTATTCGAAGCGCCCCGGAAAAACACGAAGTAGCCCACGGCACCTGCGGCAACCATGAAGAAAAATCCGGCAGCAAGTACACCGATGATGACGAAAGGCAAAATCGATCGGCCACCCGAATTGCTGTCCTGCGTTTCCGTTTGGGGATCCGTCGATTGCTTCAGAACTTTTTGAGCGCCGGCCTCTTTTGGCGAGTCCGAATTTGCTAACTCGCGCCCCGAGTTATTTTCAAGATGATTCGAATTCTCGCCCGCGATATCAGGCGAGCTGGGCCGATGGGAGTCCGTCCAGCTTTTGAGGTTGGCCTGCAATGTTTCAATTTGGTTCAGGCTTGGTTCCCGAAGTTTCACAAAGCCACTCAGGATGGTTTTCAATCGGCGCCTTTGCGTGTCATCCACATCCGTTTGGGCCAGGTCGACAAGCTCCAAACCCACCTGCCCGAACGCGACCCAGTCATCGCATTCCGTTTTTCCAATTCGGATGGATTCATCAGGTGCCTCTTCAAGCTCCTGAACGAGTGTCGCCATCGCGATATTGCCAAGCATCAACTGGTTGGACGCGGAATGGCCATTGTCTGAGTCAACTTGAGTCAGCAACATATTGGCTCTGGCAACTTGGCCATGCACGACGCCGTGCCCGTGAGCGTGCTGAATTCCTTCCGCAACATGCCCCAAATGCGATGCCATTTCAGTCAGGCATATCTCGGCAGCGTTCGCGTCGCGATCCAAGGACACGCCATCCGCATGTTCCACAACCAGGAAGAAACGATCCGCTTCCTGATCGATGTCGTACACATGAACCAGGTTGGGATGGTCCAACTCGGCTGCCTTCCGCGACTGTTCAAGAAACCGGTCAAGCGCTGACTTGTTCTCACAAAGCTCCGCACGCAACAACTGCAATTCTACTTTGCGATCCAAGCGTTGATGGACCGCGACAAATCGATCTCCAAATTGGGCACGATCCAAACGTTCTTGAAGCGTGTATTTGCCAAGCTTGAGTCGCGAACGACCGGTCAGCAAATACTTCGCCTGCCAGCTCGTGAGGATGCCCTCGCGGATCATCCGAACGGCCAGGTCCTTTGAATCATTTGATTCGGATGCCAGGGCCTGGGCTTTCTCAAGTGACTTCGGGTCGGCGATTCCACTGGAGGCAAGAAGTTTCAGGTAAGAATCTTTGTTGATGGATGCCATAAAAATGGATCTGAAGATCGGTAGGTTGTGCGCTTTCCCCTGAGATTATTGTTGCAAGATTGATGGCGCCATTCAATTACCTTTTGCTGCAATTGCGTATTTCAGGCTCGATCTAGCCGGTCCATTCGGCATAAACCTGCCCCAATTCTGTGGCTGCACGTACGACATTCAATCTTTCACATGCCATCTTTCTTGTCGCGACAGCAAGTTGATTCCGCGCTTTCGTCGAATGGATCAGTTCACCCATGGCTAAAGCGAGGCGCTCGGGGTCGTTGGGTGGCACCAATTGAGCCGTTGACGCACCATCTGCCAGACGCGTGAAAATCTCACGCGTCCCGCCAACGTCCGTTGCAATTACCGGCAAACCACTTGCTGCGGCTTCCAACAAGACGCGCCCGAGCGGTTCTTGTTTTGCAGGATGAACCAACATGTCTGCATCGTTCATCCACTTTGGAATATCTCTTACCCATCCAGGAAAATGAACACAGCCCGAAAGTCCCGGCCGATTCGCACGATCTTTCAACTCGTTCTCGAATCGTAAGGCTTCGTCTTTGTTCGAGTTGCGTTCGCCGACAATAACAAAATGGACCGCCTCGTTTGACGGGTCAACCTTTTCGGCCGCCAGCAACAAATCATCCCAGCCTTTTCTCATTCCGATTTGTCCGATGGATAGAACAACGAGCGCATCGCGATGGATGCCAAGTGCCCGATGCAACTGAAATGACTTCGCTCGGGGTGCGAAACGCTTCAAATCGACGCCGTTTCGAATCGTAATCACCCGCGATGGATCCAGTCCCTGAGCCACATGAAACTGGGCTGTCGCGTCGGAAACGGCCACGACCTGGTCAAAGCAATTGATGTCGGAGACAACCGTTTTGTTGAGCTTGATAATGTCGCGAAGGTACCCGACGCCGCGAACTTTCTGCGGCTCGAGAACAGGTCCCAGCATCCTCGTCATGCTCAAACTGTTTGCGTGAACCAGGTCCGGTGAAACTTTTCGGATTAGGCTCGACAAATGATCCCGGATCGCTTCCAAGGAAAGGCGCGACTGGTTTTCATCTTGAAACGTAAGCCCAACGGTTGGAATGTCGAGACGATGAAGTTCATCAGCAAATGGACTAGGGCAGGGCAGGGCAACGACCATCTGAAAGTCGCTCCGCAAAAATGGCAGCAAAGAGAGAAACGAGTTCTCCCCGCCATTAAGCGTTCCAAACTCGGCAAACACGAGGACTTTTTTGTCCGCCAATTCGCCCGGGGTTTCGCTCATGCGTTTGATTCAAGGATTTTGCTTGCGAGTTTACTCGACCGTCCAGGTATCGCCGGAAGCAAACAAATCCTCCAACTTGCCTTCGCCACGATCGGCGATCGCATGCTCCACTTGCTGGTTGATCAAATCGTCGTAAGTTGGCCGTTCAACTTTTCGCACCACGCCAATGGGTTCAGGGAAATCGGGATATCGCAACCGACTGAGCATGAATGCCAGGCTTGGATCGTCGACGGATGGATTGTGCACAATTAATTCACTTTCGTCGCAGTCCTTTCCAATCTCCACGATTTCCGGCAGGAAACCATTGAGTCGCAAACCACGATTTTTCTCTTTCCCGAAGATCATCGGCTGACCATCTTCAAGAACGAGCATGTTGTCTTCTTTGACGTCCTTGTCGGTCATGTAGCTCCACTGTCCGTCATTGAACACGTTGCAGTTCTGATAAACCTCAACGAATGAAGTCCCCTTGTGAAGCGCCGCCTGGCGCAGGGTTTCGCCCAGGTGTTTGACATTGAAGTCAACACTGCGAGCCACAAACGTGGCTTCGGCGGCAATCGCCACCGTCAGAGGGCGAAGTGGATGATCGATCGAACCGAAGGGCGTACTCTTGGTCACCTTTCCGACCTGCGAAGTCGGCGAATACTGGCCCTTTGTCAACCCGTAAATGCTGTTATTGAAAAGGACAATGTTAACGTCAATGTTTCGTCGGATTGCGTGAAGCAGATGATTGCCGCCGATGCTCAATCCGTCACCGTCTCCCGTGATGACCCAAACCGACAAATCCGGTCGCGTCGATTTCAAGCCGGTCGCAAAAGCGGGCGCGCGGCCATGGATCGAGTGCAAGCCATAAGTATTCATGTAATAGGGAAAACGGCTGGAACATCCAATGCCCGAAACAAACACTGTTTGTTCGCGAGATACGCCCAACGAAGGAAGCATCTTTTTCATTTGGGCGAGAATGGAATAGTCACCGCAACCGGGACACCAACGGATGTCCTGGTCCGATGCAAAATCACCTGGTTTCAATACGGGGAGTTCAACACTCATGAATTCGTCCTTCGAGTCCAAACGGCTCGATTAGTATTGATTAATCTGTTCAACAATTTCTTCGACGGAAAACGGCTTACCTTGGACTTTGTTGAGCCCATCCACTTTTTTCCCGTAGTTGCCCTTTAACAAGAAGCCGAGTTGACCGGTATTCAATTCGGGGACCAAAATATTTTCGAATCGATCAAGCAGCTCCCCCAGATTCTTGGGAAAGGGATTCAGCCATCGAAGGTGAGCGTGCGAGACACTTTTGCCGGCGGCTTGGCAAATGTCGACTGCCGTTCGACAGGCCCCATAACAACCGCCCCAACTTACGACTAACAATTCGCCGGAATCGGCCCCGAATACTTCCTGCTCATCAATGAAGTCGGCAATGTTCGCGACCTTCTGCGCTCGAATATTGGTCATGTGCTGATGGTTGTCCGGGTCGTAACTCACGTTGCCAGTTACGTCCTGCTTTTCCAAACCACCGAGCCGATGCATGAGTCCCTCGGTGCCCGGCAATGCCCATGGCCGTGCAAGTTGCTCGTCGCGTTCATAAGGCAAGAATGGCTTGCCTTCGCTTTGCCCTTCCGGATGCTTGACAATAATGCGTTCAATTTGTTTGGGATCGGGAATCTTCCATGGCTCGGCGCCGTTGGCGATGTAACCATCGGACAAAATCATGACCGGCGTCATGAACCTTGTGGCGATTCGCCAAGCTTCGATCGCGACATCGAAACAGTCGCTGGGACTGCGTGCCGCTAAAACCGGCATTGGGGATTCGCCGTTTCTGCCATACACGGCCTGGAACAAATCGGACTGTTCGGTTTTGGTCGGAAGCCCCGTACTCGGTCCGCCTCGTTGAATGTCAATGACGAGAAGCGGCAACTCCATCATGATTGCCAGGCCAATGCCTTCGCCCTTCAAGGCAATTCCGGGGCCACTGCTCGTCGTCACCGGCATGGAACCGCCAAAGGAGGCACCGATGGCCGAACAGACTGCAGCAATTTCGTCTTCGGCTTGAAACGTGCGGACGCCATAGTTTTTGTATTTGCTCAATTCATGAAGAACATCGCTCGCCGGCGTGATTGGATACGTGCCCAAAAACAGCGATTTATTGCTAAGCTTCGAAGCCGTGATTAGTCCAATTGCGAGGGCCTGATTGCCCATGATGTTCCGATAAGTACCGGGATTCAGTTCAGCTGGAGGGACGGAGTAAGTGGAAGCAAAGTCCTCGGTGGTCTCACCATAATTCCAGCCCGCCTGAAGCGCACGCCGATTCGCCTCGGCGATGTCTTCTTTTCCACGGAATTTGTTTTCGATAAATCGCAGTGTTGGTGTGATGTCCCGACCGTAAAGCCAGAAAACCAAACCCATCGCAAAAAAGTTTTTGCAACGATCGGCGACTTTGGGGCTCACGCCCAACTCTTCGACGGAGTTCTTGGTCAGTTTCGTCATGCTCACGCGGATCACGCGATATTTTTCAGCAAGCGACTCATCGTCCAGGGGACTCTCGGTCAAATCGGCAAGCTTGAGATCTTTCTTCTCGAAGCTATCCGTATTTACGATCAAAATCCCGCCGTCTTTCAAATCTTTGATGTTGGTAACCATCGCCGCCGGATTCATCACAACCAGGGCATCCAAGCCATCACCGGGCGTGAAGATCTCATCGGCGGAAAACTGAACCTGGAAACCACTGACCCCCGCTCGCGTCCCGCGCGGGGCACGAATTTCAGCTGGAAAGTCTGGAAAGGTCGCGACGTCGTTTCCGGCGAGTGCCGAAGTGTTGGTTAACTGGGAACCCAACAATTGCATCCCGTCACCCGAATCGCCTGCCAATCGAACGGTAACTCCTCGAACATCGACGGCTGGCTTGGTGGACTTGGGGAAGTTTTCAATTGAATTTGACATGCTTTTTTGTTGTCTCAACAAAGCCCCGTCGACTCGTCAGGCGAGGCTTCGCATTCGAAAAAGTTGCAAGTGGATTGTTGTCGGCGACTCTTTGTGCGAAACCCTAAATTTTGGACCGAAACCCAACATTCCGAAAGGGGAAATCACTTGTTAGAATTCGCCTTTTTGAGTCCGCACACAATTTTATAGAGTCATTTCGGAGTAGTTAAAATGGAACGAACGTTGGTTTTGCTCAAACCTGACTGTGTTCAGCGTCGACTTATGGGGCGAATCATCGCTCGATTTGAAGATAAAGGTCTAAATGTGATCGCAATGAAGATGCTTCAGGTCACACCTGAACTTGCGAAAAAGCATTATGCCGAGCACGTCGAGAAGCCTTTTTATCCTGGCCTGGAAGAATTCATTACCGGCGCACCTATCGTTGCAATGATCATTGAAGGCCTCGATGTCATTCGCGTTGTTCGAGACATGCTTGGAAAAACCAACGGTCTTGAAGCAGCAGCGGGCACCATTCGAGGTGACTTCAGCAGCAGCCGCCAAATGAACCTGGTTCATGCTTCCGACGGCCCCGACGCAGCGGCTCGCGAAATGGACCTGTACTTTGACGCATCGGAAACCTGCGCCTACACACCAGCGATCATTGACTGGACCAAAGCCGGCGACGAGTAGTCGGCATATTTCCGGCAGAAAAACGTGGCGGCCGAAAATCGAGTTGGCTAGTTTAGCGATGGGTTGATGACATCGGCCGCCATGCGGTTGGGAAATATGACTTCCTGACCGACCTGATCGCAAACCAGTTTCCAAAGCTCATCGGTATCACCAAAAATTTGTTGGCCGGAGGCAGGCAACGTCAGCCAGCCACCGGCTAACATTTCCGATTCAAGTTGATCCGCACTCCATCCGGAGTAGCCGCTAAAAAACCGAAACGGCCGCAGCGATTGGCTGACGACGGCGTCGAGATTCTCACGCCGCATCGACAAGTAGCATCCATCGGTGATTTCGATTTCGCCCAACGAAGGGCAACCGTGAAGCGCCATCAAAGGCCCCTCGACTGGCCCGCCAACATAAAGCTGCTGATGAACGTTACAGGGAACCTCGGAAACTTTGTTCCATACCTCCGACAACTCAACGGGAGAGGGCCGATTGATAATGATTCCCGATGCCCCTTCCTCGTCATGATGGAACATCAAAACGACCGAACGATAAAAGTTGGAATCAGCCAGGTCGGGTACGGCTGCCAGGAAGTGACCAAAATAAGAATTCATTCGAGACGTGACCCCGGATTAGTTGTGCCTTTTATTTTATCCCGCCGCTGCCAGAAGGCAAAATGCTCCAACAAAATCCGTTGACGCAGGGCTCGATGCCCTATTCAAGCTTCGTCCCGCCAATAAACTTGAAGGTCTCGAAATCAACCGGACCAGGGGAATTATGGCGTTTTTGGATCCATCCATCGATGAAGAAATTGACCGACTTAGTGGGGAAATTTTCCCGACGCTGGTCGAATTTCGCAAACAGCTTCATCGACACCCGGAACTGGCCTTCCAGGAATTCCGAACGACGGAAACGATCGCCAATCAACTTCAGAACTGGGGAATCAGCCCCAATCGCGAAGCATTCGAAACTGGCCTGACCGTCGAATTGACCTCCGGCTCGGCGGACGAATCAACGCCGCTGGTCTGTTTGCGGGCCGATATCGATGCGGTCGAAAACGATGACGAGAAAGAGGTCGACTATCGCAGCCAGAACGCAGGCGCGATGCACGGGTGCGGGCATGATGTGCATTCGTCGGTTCTGCTCGGGACGATGTGGTCGCTAAATCAGTTGGCGACGACCAAGCCCGATTTTCCTTTTCGTGTTCGCGGGATTTTTCAGCCAGCGGAAGAAGTCGCACGTGGCGCCGAGTACATGATCGAACGGGGCGCCGACCGAGGTTCCTCCAGCATATTTGCCATCCACGTTGATCCTCGGCTTGATTGTGGCAGCGTCGCGATCGCGGACGGCATGATTACCGCGATTTGCGACGAAATCGAAATCGAACTCGAAGGAAAAAGTGGCCATGCTGCGCGGCCCTTTGAAACCCAGGATCCGATTCAAGCGGCCGCAATGCTGATTAACGCGCTTTACGTGAACGTCCCGCGTGACACGGATGCCAGGCATGGTGTCGTGATTACGATCGGCCAGATCAACGGAGGCAATGCGGGCAACGTCATTCCCAAAACCGTCAAGTTGGCCGGGACGCTTCGAAGCCATTGCGAAATTCAGAGAAAGCTTGCGGTCGAGGCGATTCAGAGGACTTGTAGGGGCATCTCGGAAGCCTGCGCGACAAAAATCACGCCCAAATTTGGCAAATGGCTTCCCGCCGTTAATAATAGTTCCGCCCTGCTGCCAATGGTCGAAGACGTCTGTCATTCGACACTTGGAAAGGAAAATGTAAAACCAATTGAGTTGCCAAGTCTTGGCGGGGAAGACTTCGCATACTTTGCGACCGAAGAAAAGCACGGATTCCTGATTCGTGTCGGTTCCAGTTCATCCGATCTGGGATATCCAGCCTTGCACTGCTCGACCTTTGACGTCGAGCCTGAAGTGATTGGAATTGGAACCCGAATCATGTCCAAGTGTGCATTGGCTGCCTCAAAATCGCCTCCCAAATAAAGGCCATGTTATGGAAAAGCTCGAGTTTCGATCGAATGACAAACCAACCGTGGGAATCGAAATCGAGCTGGGGCTGGTCGACCAGGAATCGATGGCGTTGTCCAGCAGCATCCAAAGTCTTCTGGACGCTCTGCCGGATGAAATGAGCGCTTCTTACAAACCCGAGTTGATGCAGTGTTACATCGAGGTCAACACCGATGTCTGCGACACCATCGGGCAGGCAGAAACCGATCTGCAACAAAAGCTGATCACGCTTGAATCGGCCGCCGATCAAGTGGGCGTGGGACTCTGGTGGGGAGCCACCCATCCCTTCTCGTCCTGGCGAGACCAAGTTGTCACGCCGACCGAACGCTATATGAACTTGATTGACCTGCTTCAGGACATGGCCCGGCAACTGGTCACCTTCGGATTGCATGTGCACGTTGGCGTTGATTCAGGGGACAAAGCCGTCATGATTTGCGATCGAATCATGCAGCACCTCCCAACCCTATTGGCACTGAGTTCCAGCAGCCCGTTCTGGGACGGTCGCGCGACGGGTCTGCAATCTCATCGCTCCAAAATCATGGAGTCTCTTCCAACGGCCGGGCTTCCGTCCCTGATGCGCAACTGGAGCGAATATGCCTGGTTGGTGAACCAGATGGTTGACACCGGATTCATCAATTCGATTCGAGAAATCTGGTGGGACGTCCGGCCTCACCACAATTTTGGCACGGTCGAAGTTCGAGTTTGCGACATGCCCGGAAATCTTCAGGACGCCCTGGGATTGGCGGCCTACATTCAATGCCTGGTGAAAACCCTGTCCGACATCATTGACCAAGGTGCTTATCAGCACGATTGTCACCCAATGATGGTTCGCCAGAACAAATGGCGAGCGACTCGGTACGGAACCCACGCCAAGCTGGTCAATTCTTATTCATACGAAACCCAAAGCGTCAGCCTGGTTGTCAATGAAGTCGTCGAAAGACTGATGCCAGCGGCGGAAGAACTCGATTGCGTCCGATTCCTGGAACATGCCCGAGTGATGGCCAGTAGCCCCACCTGGGCCGACAAACAATTGGACATTCTGAAAAAGACGGGGGACCCGACGGAAGTCGTCCGTCAACTGATTCGCCAGTCGCGCATCAGCCAAGCCGTCTAGAGCATCG
>CAYSXI010000036.1:0-35127 GCA_964434955.1 uncultured Pirellulaceae bacterium | reverse complement strand
GATCAAAGCCATGACTTCAAACACGGCCAAGATTTTTGGAATCGGCAATCAAGTCGGGACGCTCAGTGTCGGCAAACGTGCGGACATCATCATTACCGACCGTTCGCCGCTTCAAGCGACATCCAACGTGATTCACATGTTCGTGGGTGGAAAGCCCGTCGATGTTGACGACAACATGCACACGGACTTGTACAAAAAGTACATGAAGAGAATCAAGAAGTAGTTGACTCGTTCGGAAATGTGCGTTGGAGCCCGATTTTTTTGAGTTCCAACGCCCCGAAACCATTCCACGTGTTAACTGACTTCGACAACCGGTTCGCCAAGCACTTCCATCCTGGGCTCAATTCCGAGCCCCGGTTGATCGGATGCCGACATACGACCGTTCGCACGTTGCGGTGCGCCGGTCGCCGTACTGACGGTGACGTAACTATTGAAGTCGGTTGAGGTGAATAGCAAATCCGTTGGTGTGCTATGCGCAAGGCAGGCGATCGCCGCCGTTGTAATGTCACCGCCCCAACTGTCTTCCAGTGTCATTGCAACGCCCTGGGACACGCAAAGATCTCGAGCAAGTTTCGCTTTGGTGAGTCCGCCGAACTTGCTGATTTTGATGTTGACCACATCGGCACCGCCATCCGCCAGGCAGCGAACGAGCGAATCGGTTCCGTCGATGCACTCGTCCATAACGAAGGCATGGTTGGTTCTTCGGCGAATCGAAAGGCATTCGTTGTAACTCAGGCAGGGTTGTTCAATATAGACGTCGACATCCTGCACGGCGCGGACGACGCGGGCAGCGTCATGCATCAACCAACCGGTATTTGCATCGGCTACCAATCGGTCACCTGGCTCCAGCACGGCAGCCACGGCTTTGATCCTTTCAATGTCTTCAAGCGGATCGCCCCCAACCTTGAGTTGGAAGCGTCGGTAGCCCTGATCCCGATAGCCGGCGACGTTCGCGGCCATTGCGTCAGCCGATTGTTGTGAGATTGCGCGGTACAAAACAAAGTCATCACCGAATCGTCCCCCGAGCAACTCGCAAGTCGATTGGCCACTCACTTTTCCGAGCAAATCCCAGCAAGCGATATCGATGGCTGACTTGACGTAGGGGTGACCCTTCATTGCCCGGTCCATCATGTCATTGATCGGACCAATCTTGGTCGGGTCCATACCGATCAGGTGCGGGCCCAATTCCCGAATGCCCGCGCGAACACCGCCGCCGTAGGCCGCCAGGTAGAAAGGTCCCAAGGGACAGACCTCTCCGTATCCCGTGGTTCCTTCGTCGGTTTCGATGGCAACAATCGTGCTGTCGAAGACGTCAACAGATTTTCCGCCGGACCATTTGTAACTGCCTTCGTGAAGTGGAAGGTCAACCTGATATGCCTTGATGGATTTGATTTTCATGAAAGACTCAATCTGTTTTTGAAAGGTATCAATTTACGCGATTTGATTTGGTGTTTAAATTGCGGGTCCCATAACCGTAGAAATTGTCGGGGCGAACATGATTGTGCTGGACGCGAACCAGGTACTTGAGCACTTGCCGATGCGAGAAGCGATTGACGCGATGCGCGACGCGTTTCTTTCAATTTCCTCGGGCGCCGCCAATTTTCCACGACGGTCACACTTGGATATTCCCAAGCATCATGGCACGACATTGATCATGCCGGCTCATGCGGAATTCGCAAATGAAGAAACTCTGGCAGTCAAAGTGGCGACTGTCTATGACGAGAATCCAGCAAAAGGATTGCCCCGAGTCCTGGCTTCCGTTCTTGTTTTTGATCCAAAAACCGGTGCACCCACTGCGCTGCTTGATGGAACACAACTTACGGCTGTTCGAACCGCAGCTGCTTCGGCAGCGGCGACCGACGAACTTGCCCGCGAGCAATCTTCGACGCTTGGGTTGATCGGATCGGGAGTGCAGGCCCGAACTCATTTGAAAGCGATTTCCATCGTTCGATCGATTGAAAAATGCGTTGTCTATTCCCGAAAAACAAGGAACGTGGAGCAGTTCATTGAAGAGGTCGCACCGGACCATTCGGAAATCGAATTTCAAGTTTCAAAGAACGTCGCAAGTTTACTTCAAATGAGCGACGTTGTTTGTACTTGTACCAACGCCTCGACGCCCCTCTTTGACGCAGCTGACGTCCGACCGGGTACCCACTTCAACGTGATTGGTTCTCACCAGCCGCATGCGGCCGAAGTGCCAGGGGAGTTGGTAGCGAGATCGCGGGTCTTTGTGGATCATCTTGACACGGCAATCCATGAAGCCGGGGATCTGATTCAGCCCACGGAAGCGGGCTTGATGCAAACTCAGGACATCTGCGGTGAGGTCGGGCAATTGATAGCGGGGGAAATTAGGGGCAGACAAAGCGATTCGGACATCACGCTTTTTAAATCGGTGGGCAACGCGGTTGAAGATGCGGTTGCCGCAAACCTTGTGATTAAGAATTTTCGGAATTCGAATCCGCCCGGCTAGTTAGCGGAGGCTTGGGCGCTGGCGATTCTTCGGATGTTGGCTCCTTTGGATTGTCGCGATGGGCATCGGCGACTTGAGGTGGTTTTCTTTTCTCTGGCGGGATTTCGGCGACGCGGACAAACGCAGCTCCCATCAGAATGACGGAACTCGCATAGAACGTCCAAAGCAAGAGTCCCATGAAAACGCCGACCACTCCGAACGCATCGTACTTGTCCGAAATCACCAAAAGGGCCAGCAGAAATCGGCCCAGTTCCCAGGTGATGGCGGTAAACAATCCGCCTTGCAACGCTCGCTTCCAGGTTACGGGGACCGTTGGCAACGTCCGATTGATGATCGTGAACAAAACTGTGTTTACGGCGATGGCGGAACCAACATGGGCAATCCACCACCAGTTCTTGCTGAATCCAAAATCTCGCATGTAGGTTGCGATGTAGTGGATCGCCATGTGGGAAAAGAAGTTACACAAAATCAAAACGGCAACCACCATCAGCATGACGAAAGCGCGAAGCCGATGGAGCACGATGCGGCCAATATTCCGAAGGATGCCGTGAGGTTCTTCTTGGGTGTCCCAGATTTTTGCAAAGGCCCTTTCGAAATTGACAAACATTGCCATCGAAAGCATCAACAGGAAAAGAAGCCCAAGTGGCCCGCTGAAGAATGCATTGGTTTCAACCTGATTCAACAAGGCTCCAATGTGGGCGGCCAATTCGTCTGAAGATTGGTCGGATACGAACTGCAGCACTTGGGTTTCAAAGTTTCGACCGAATCCCGTAAAGCGAAGACAGAATCCGAACACGGACAGGAGAACCATGATCAGAGGAAAAGTTGAAAGCGAGGCATAAAAAGAAACTGCTGCTGCAAGCAAGCTGCCATCGACACGATTCCAGTGTTCGATCGTTCGCCAAAAACGAATTCCGATTCGGGTCATGATTCAGGGCAGTCTCGCGAAAAAAGATTCGATTCGTGGCGAATTCTTAGTTGTACCCTTTACGCTCGAAACGACTTACCTCAAATCGGCCGTTCGAATTCCAGTCCGTTCGAATTGCCTTTTTTAACATTCCGGACCGTTTGAAATTCCAACCCGATTCGCCACGTCGATTACGAATTCGGTGGGTTGGGCCATTCAACGTTATTCATACGACTTGAACAACGCGGAAAACTGGGCGAAATCAGCTAGAGATTCCACTGAACCTGGAAATTATTCTTGGATTTCCCCGAATTGTCGCAAAAACCCTCGGCAAATCGATCAATTGAAGTTCGGAAAACGTATTGTTCGTAACAGGTTTGTTTGACATCTTAGTTGATTAGACAATAATGACGTCAGTAATCAGTCCACCTGATTTTCCCTTCGGCCATTAAATGTACCTCCTTCGAAACAAGTTGATCGTTTTGGTGACAGTCGCGAATTTCGCGTTTCTGGCGCTAGGAAACGTGCTTGTTCATCGAGTTGTTGGGAAGGCTGACTGTGATTGCCTGGCCCATCAGCATAGCTTGTCGCTTGACGCGGACGAGCACCTGAATTGTGACTGTAGCGGCCCTGTCAAAGCCGAAATGTTGGTAAAGGACGATAGTCAGGACGAATCGCAGTCAAATCATCCTTGCCTTCTGTGTAAATTTTTCGAGCAACGGGTTCAGCAAGTTTCAAACTTTGAACTCACCTTGCATTCTACTTTGGTCGTCGAGATTTCTCCGACCAATGCTCGTATTCTTCCTTTGGACCATGTCCAAGCTTTTCCTGCTCGGGGACCTCCTGCGGTCTCGTGAATTGAGGTTTTGATCAACCTCTCTGCCTGATTCGAAGGCATAGTGCGCAGCCGATCTCTGCTTGCTCACGATATTCACAAGTAATTGCCATTTGGCAATGCTTCGAAGCGAAGAATTTTTGCATCGAAAGATGCAAAGCTGATTGCGAA
This sequence comes from uncultured Pirellulaceae bacterium, assembly GCA_964434955.1. GTDB lineage: Bacteria > Planctomycetota > Planctomycetia > Pirellulales > Pirellulaceae > JANQLU01. The sequence continues at coordinate 30,744 of CAYSXI010000036.1, read as the reverse complement.
AAATCCTTACGAGAAAACGACACAACCTTTCGCGTGCGTCGGGCTTGACTCCTGAGTGTCAAGCTCGGCGCTTTTTTTTGTACCTCAGCCATTTTGTACGTCAGGAAATTGGCTTAAGGTACGTCCCGCAAGCGATTCACATTCATCGGGAATAGACAATGAGTTTCAAGCAGACGTTGATTGCACTTGCTTTTCTCATGGTTTGGGGCGGACTGATACGAGCTTCACTCCTCTTGGCGTCCGTTCCGATGCCACCGCTGAACGACTTCAAGATATTTGAATTCTGCTGAGTTCCCGAAACCAGTGCTTTGGTTTCATTGCACGCGTTTTGGTTCGCTTTAATCTTACCGGGTGGAGTCGGCGGACTCTGGGTGCTGAACTCGATCCGGTCCTGGCTAGTCTGGTTGGCTGGCGCGGCGATTTGCGCGGTCTATCTGACCATTTTTTCGTTGCCCGAGTTGAGTGGCATCGTTTCTGGAACGTCGGAATTGTCCAGGGCTCTGGCTCAAATTTTGTATCGCTTGATCACGACGCCCGATCTGCCGATCGTTCAGGTTGCGACAACTTGTTTGCTGAACTGGTTGTTGGTGGTTTCGTTAGTCAAGCGGAAACCACTTTTGACCCAAGGCGAAAAAACGAAAGAACCGGCGAACTCGAGCAAGTAGCTGGGGAGAAGATGATGTCGCTTGCCGGCAGTTCAAAGATATGCGATCGCGACTTCGACTTGTGATTGAGGTCACAGTTTGTACGCTCGATTGATTCAGAATTTCCGCATCAATCCGCGATCCAAATACCAGCATGTGGGCAAACGCACAGAGGCCCTTCCGTGCGCGTCGATTCTGATAGAATGCCGAGTCCAATCTTCACTTGAACTCGGGAAAGACGAACGATGACTAAATTGACTGCCTGGACTCTCGGATTGGCTGCTTGTTGGATGGTGTTTGGCAGCGTTCCACTCAATGCCCAAGACTGGCCTGGGCTCCGCGGAATCAATGGAACCGGAGTCTCCAGCGAATCCAGTGTCCTTTCACGTACCAGCAAAGTCGATTTGAAAGTCCGTTGGAAGATTCAGATTGGCAGCGGTTATTCGAGCGTGGTGGTTGCCGACGATAAGGTTCTGGCACTTTACAGTGGGATGCACGCAGGAAACGGTGAATCGAAAACCAAGCAGGATTTGATTTCTGCTTTTGATATTTCCAATGGCAAGAAGATTTGGACCTACTCGATGGGGCCTTATTTCGTTGGGAAAAATGGTTCATTTGATGGGCCATTGGCGACCCCTCTGGTTCATGGAGAACGGGTCTACGGGCTTTCAGCGACTGGGCGCTTATTTTGCCTTGAGCTCAATACGGGGGAATCCGTTTGGGAACGCGAATTGAAAAGTGAGATGATGGCACCGCAACCGATGTACGGGTTCACCACGTCTCCCGTCCTGGCGGGTGGAAACTTGATTGTTCAGGTTGGTGCCAAGGACAAATCGGTCGTGGCGTTCAATCTGAAAACGGGAAAGACCGAATGGAGTGTCGGCAATGACGTGATCAATTCGCAAACGCCGTTCGTTACAAAAATCAAAGGCCGTGAGATCGTTCTCGCGTTTGGCGGAAAAAAATTGGTTGGCGTGGACCCCAAGAATGGCGAGTTGGCTTTCGAATTCGAGCATGGCGGAGGTAACGGTTCCGCAGTCACGCCCGTTCCGATAGGTAGCAACAAGTTTCTCCTGACTTTGGATGACGCGTTTTCAAAAGCAGTCTCACTTCAGTCGAACGGTTCAGAAATCACGGTTTCTGAAGAATGGAAGACCCGGTCGATTCGCAATACCTACAACGTTCCTGTCTTGATCAACGGGAATGTCTACGCTTATTCGACACGGATTTTGACTTGTGTTGATCCCGAGACGGGGCGAGCAAAATGGAAAAGTCGCACACCGGGCGACGGATTCCTGATTGGGATCGATGGGCATTTTTTGGCTTCGACCAAGAAAGGCGGGCTGCACTTGGCCAAGGCGTCCGCGAACAAATATGAAGAGGTTGCCTCGTTGAAGCTTTTCAAAGACTTGGTTTGGTCAATTCCCGCGTACAGTAACAATTCTGTTTTCGTTCGAAGTCTGAATGAATTGGCGCGCGTTGATATCGTACCAAAGACGTCGGTCGCGTCGAAATCGAACACCAGTGCGATGCCAATGGGCAAGAAGTTCGCGGCAGAGATCGCAAAGATTGAGGCGGGAAAATCGGCCTCAACCAAGCAGGAGATGGTTAAGAGTTTCCTTGGTTCCCAGAAGTCGTTTCCGATTGTCGAAGACGATGTGGTGCATTTTGTTTACTCGGGCAAGGGCAAAGATATTGCTGTCGCGAGTGATATTTTTGGCTCACGCCAGGAACGGAAGATGAAAAACGTTGAGGGCACCAACCTCTTTTACTTCAACGCGAAATTACCGAAAGACCAAAGGGCGAATTACATTTTCCTGGTTGATTATGAGATTCAAACCGACCCGCGAAACGACCGTCAAAACACCAGCACGCTGTACGCGGGTGAAATGGAATTCGCTGTCCGACTACGAAATGCGCCGCCACTGAAAATGTCCTGGTTTGCGATGCCCGACTGGAAGCAGCCAGCCTATCTACCGCTTCCCGAAAAAATGGTTGGTACTTTGGAGGAGAAGCGTTTTGGTCAAGAAAAATCGAAAACAAAAATCGACGTTTACCTTCCGCCTTCCTACGCCAAGAAAACGGATCGCAAGTACCCGGTTTGTTACATCACGGGAAATACCGCACTGTCCCAGGGCAATGTCGCAAAAATTGTCGACAGCATTTATCAAGCCCAATCGAAAACGGACCGCTTCCTGGCCCCCGAGGCAATTGTTGTTTTTGTGGGCGTCAATCCGATGGCTCCAACGGCGCTGAACGTCAAAAAGCTGGTCGAATTTGTAGATGCGAATTATCGAACCAAAAGCGATCGCGATTCCAGGATTTGCGTCGGTTTCGGTTTCGAATCGGCCGCGGCTTTGATGGCTCTGTCGGCAAATTCGGATCTTTTCTCGGCTGCCAGTGTTCATTCGCCACTTCTGTTTGATGCGGCGCGGTCGGGTGTCTTGGCGGGCATGCGTGGGCTCAAGCATCCTGTCACTCTGCATGTAGAGTGGGGGCGATACGACATGTTCAATCCGCACGAGAACTGGGATCTTCGAGGCATGACAAAGACATTTGTTGATGAAGCCAAGAAGAGCGAAAAAGTGACGATCACAGGCGGCGAAGTCAATGATTCGACCGACTGGTCCAGTTGGCGAAATCGTATCGACAATGTGTTGCGGTTACTGGTCGTCAAAAAAGCGAAATAGATTCGCAATGCCATTGGGCTCGGCCCGTTCAAGCAATCGCGAAAAACAAAAACAAAAGCCCGGCATGAAATTGGAGAGCATGCCGGGCTTTTTGCGAGAGTCTGACGATCCATTTGTACCGACCCAAGGTTTCAGTACCAACAGGAGTCAGTTCCCGAGTCGATTCAGCGATCAGGCTGCAGCAAGTGAATCGACTTTCGGAAAATCAATGGCCGTATCGGCAACGTGGTTGAAGTAATTTGTAAACAGGTTGAGAGCCACGTTCGCGATGATTTCCGTGATCTCACCTTCCGAGAATCCCGCGCTTCGGACATCCGCTAAGGCTTCGTCAGAAACGTGACCGCGGACATCGACAATCTGCCGAGCAAATCGCAAGGCCGCATCCGTTCGCGCGTCATCGGCGCGGCCGCGCCTCGCCAAGTCCAATTCGTAGTCGTTCAGGCCCGCGTTTTTACCAAGCATCGTATGGGCCGAGACACAGTACTCGCACCCGTTCAGTTCGCCAACGGTCAGGGCAATCTGTTCGCGAATTCGCGGGCCGAGTTCGCCACCAGCGAGTGCCTGGCTCATGCCCAGGTAGGCACCTGCGGTTGCAGTTGAGTTGGCCATGGTTGCAAGGATATTCGGGACGCCTCCCATTTTTTTCTCGATTCCTTGCAGCAGTTTTTCCGTTCCAGGTTCAGCGTTTGCTCGATTAACTGGTGCGATGCGTGTCATTTTTCTTCTCCATTCATTTCATTCTGTTCATCGTTGTCTGACATAGGTGACGACAGGAAATCGCATTCCTTACACGCGAGCAGAATTTTTTCTGTCCGCTTCCATAAACGGGGCATTGGCCAGATTTCTACAAGAACCTTGTCAAATCGTTCGTTGAAATGAGGTTGAGAGTTTTTAGGCAAAACAGCTGGGCTCACGCACCGATTGAAAATCCGTTTTCATACAATGGTGGTGAAAAGACAGGAGTTTGGGATTTGCGCAGGCGCATTGGGTCCGCGATCGTTGTCGGCGGAGGCAGTGCAGAGGTTATATTGAATGCAGAGGTCGTATTTGAATGCCAATGCACTCGGCCGGCGACGAATCGCTAAAAGTCTGGATGCGAAACACTTTGAGAGGCAGTAAACCATGACAATTCCTCAAATTTAGAGTGCCGTGGGTTGGCCGATGTTTGCCTTTGCGATTTTGTTCACGATCTTGCACATCGTTAACCTGGCTATCCCCGGCGTCGACTTTTTTATTCCCTCGAGTCGAATTGGATTGGTCGGTTTTGTCTTGGCCGTTCCTGCCGCTTTGATTGGACTCGCTATGGGGGTGGGCGGCCTGTTCGGTGAACGGGTTGAAGAATGGCTCTATGAACGTGACCGAAGAAAGTAGTTCAATCTTCGGTGCAACGTGCGATTGTTTGCCGACAAGCTCCGATAAGCTCGGCCGCGAAATCTTGGAAGTTTCCGAGATTCCGCGTTGACCCTCCAGCAACGGGAGGCCCTAAACTTGCGTCGTTGAGTTTGAAATCGAGTGATCTCATGTATCAAATTGGTGAGTTTTCCAGAATCACGAAGTTGCCGGTTAAGACGCTTCGCTTTTACCATGAGCAGGAGTTGTTGGTGCCGGCGCACGTCGATCCGCAAAACGGATATCGTTTTTATAACGATGAGAATCTTGCTCGTGCGCGGGTCATCAAACAACTTCGTGCCCTTGAGTTTTCGTTGGAAGACATCGCCAGGATTTTGAAGTTCCATGCGGACGACGCGACATTTTTGGAAAAGCTTTCCGCGCAGAAAGAGTCGCTTCAGCGCGAGGTCGAACGATTGTCAGATATCAACAAAACGATTGATCAGATTATTTTGTTTGAGTCCAACGCGAGGAAGAAAATGGCCGAATCGACTTTTGAAATCGAAGAAAAGCAAGTGGAAGATATCTTGGTGGGCGGTATCCGGATGAAAGGGAAATACTCCGACTGCGGGAAAGCTTTCGCGACTCTTGGCCGCAAATTTGGAAGGTACGTCCGCGGCGATGCGATGTTGCTGCATCACGATATGGAATACAAGGAAGACGACGCCGATTTCGAAGCCTGCTTGCCAGTTGAAAAGGGTGAATCGTCAGGCGAAGTCACGGTGAGAACGTTACCGGGGGGCCGCTGTGTATCATTACTGCACCAAGGGCCTTACGATACCCTTGGGCGTAGCTATGAATTGATTTCAAAATATGTCAACGAGAAACATTATGAAATCAAATCTCCTTCGCGGGAAATCTATATCAAGGGGCCCGGCATGATTTTCAAGGGCAACCCGAAAAACTACATCACCGAAATTCAGATGATAATTGAATAATTTGCGGGACCGACTGGCTGTTGACAGGGCAAGTCCCAATCGCAACCCCAATTATTCGTTTGACCAACCCCTGGATTTGCTTGGCAAGTCCAGGGATCGTCCAGGAAATGAATGAAGAATGGAAAAATGAACGATGCTCAAATCTTTGGCAAATGCTGCGACTCGAATTTAGATCGCAACAAATTCGCTGGTCGAAAAATTAGTATCGGAGTGCTCCGATTGGGATTGGCTTTGGGAATCCTGTTTTCATTTGGGGAGCTTACGTCCGTCGCGATAAGTCAGCAAGAAAGCAAGGAATGGGGGCATCTGAAAGGTCAAATCGTATTTGATGGAGACGTGCCAAAAAAGTCGGAAATCATTCCAACAAAAGTTGAGGATGTCAAATACTGCAAGGAAAACAAGATCACACTTTTTGACGAAGCGTTTGTCGTCGACAAGGAAACGCGCGGAGTTCGAGGAGTCTTTGTGATGCTTTATCTAGGCCGCAACCCGGATGAAGAAGGTAAAAAGTTCTTGGTTCACCAGTCGTATGATGAAAGCCAGCAAGAGACGATTATTGAGATCAACAGGATGCGATTCTCACCTCGAGAGATTGTCGTCCGAGTCGGGCAAAAAGTTATTTTTAGAAACAGCGATTCCGTCGGACACAACCCTCGATTCCTTTCTGGCAAACTCTCCTTTAGCGCGCTTTGTGCGGCAGTTTCAGACATTGATATTTCAAGCAAAGTGACAGAAGCAGACCGCCTACCACAACGTATGGGATGCAACATGCATGAATGGGTAAGTGGAACGATCCTTGTTAGGCAAACACCCTACAATGTCGTCACTGATTCCAAGGGATGCTTCGAGATCAAGAATCTACCTGTTGGGAAACACCGCTTCCAGTTCTGGAAAGATCGGTATCTTAAATTAACTGATGCAAAAGGTGAGGTTCGCACCGATCGGCGTGGCGTGATCGAAATCGAAATCAAAAACGGCGAGACTTCGGATCTAGGTAAGCTCAGTTTTTCGAACAATAAGACCACAGGCAAAGAACCTTCCAGGTAGTTTTGATTTGAAAGTCGTCATTGCGGGGCGCCGGAAGTTGAATTTGCAGATGAAAAATTTCATACTTAACCGTTGAATCACTTGGCAAACGGCCCCAGGGGAAGAAATGTCATTGCAGAATCTTTTCAAGTTTCAGGCGTCTCTATTCATTTTGAGTTCGACCCTTTTTGCAAATCAGGTTTTCGGTCAAATCGACCGGGAAAAGGTCAGTTCTGCAAAACAGGCAACCGCGCTCGTGGAACGCCCTTCCGGCGACGGCTTTGGTTCTTCGTTTTGTATCTCGGACAAGGGCTATTTCATTACCAATGAGCATGTGATTACCGGAGAATCGGAAAAGATTCCTCTGATCATCAACCCGGGAACCGCGAATGAGAAAAAGCTGCTTTCGACAATCGTCCGCAAGGACGAAAAACGTGACTTGGCTTTGCTTAAACTTGATACGCCGCAAGATGATCTGAAAGTACTGAAGCTCGGTGACGACAAAGATCTATTCGAGACGCAGCAAGTGTCCGTTTACGGATACCCTTTCGGCACGGCATTGGCGCTGAGAAACAAGAAGTATCCGAACATCAGTGTCAACATTGGAAGAATCACGTCGTTGCGGAGTAGTTCAGGCAAGCTGAAGACCATTCAAGTCGATGCCGTGATTAATCCTGGCAACTCCGGTGGGCCCATGTTGGCTAAAGATGGTACGGTGATTGGTGTCGTTGCGCGGAAGGTTATTGGAACCGAAGTGAACTTTGCGATTCCCATTTCCGAAGTCAGGGCTTTTCTTTCTCAACCCGAATTGGTCTTGAAGGATTCGGAAGTTCGTTTTGCCAAGCGGAAAGAAGCAAAAGAGCTACAATTCGAAGTCCTGTCGTTCGCGCCCGATGAAGAAGAGTATCGCGTCGAGCTGACCGTGAGCAACGGCGTGGGAAGGGCCCAACGATTCAAGCTCGAACCAAATTCAGAAGGCGTCTTTACTGCCAAAGTTATTCCCGATTCGAGTTCAAAGCCACTTCGTCTTCCAGTCACGGTTTCCATGAGTTCTGGAAAAGTAAAAGGCGAGATCGAGGAACAACGAATCAAAGTTGCTGGCTCAACCCAATTTTTGGTCGAAATCAAATCGCTATTCAAGTTGGGAAGCGGGAAGTGGACGGTGACCCGCTACGACGAGAAAAAGGCCACAGTCGACAAGGTCCAATTTGAACAACCCACGATTTGGCTTGGAAAATCCAAGCTTGAGTTGGATTTGGAGAACGTAAAACAAATCCAGATAGGTGTTCCAAATACGAATTTTGTTCGCAGCCTCAGCTACCAGGCCAAAATTTACGGTGCCAAAGGATTGCTTGGCACATCTCGCGGAAAAATTACCCTGGTTGGAGCACCAGGTAATTCGTCGAAATCCGCCGTGGCGAAAAACCCGAAATCGGCCGAGTCACCGAGTACTCCAATCTCGCGTTACACACTGCCGACCGAGCAACCATCTTTCAAGGAAGTGACCCACGTCTATCAGTTCGATCAAGAATTTGATTCTTACGCGATGGCGGGTGCCGACCGATATGCCGTGTTCAAGTTCGGAAAGTCGCGGAGCGTCCAGATCTTTGACTTGCTCAAGGGCGAAGTTGTTCACACGATCAAAGATGTAGATTCGGACGCTTTGATCTGCGGTGGTTCGAAACACTTGTTCATTACTCTGCCCAGTCAAATGCTGATTCAACGGTATCGACTGGCCGATTTTAAACGCGAGAAAATTTCACGGCTCACGATTAAGGACGCCCCAAAGCAAGTAAAAATCGGTGCCAACGCCGACAATCATCTTTTTGTTTTTGATGGAAAAGGCATCCACGTCCTCGATATCAATCGCCTGAAGCCGATCCCCGCGATTGGCGATGCACTTTTTAAGGGGCATGGCAATTTTGGCCGGCGGATCGATGTGGCGGCTGACGGCAGATCGTTGGGAACCGTTCTTGTTGGGCTTGGGCCCGTGCCGCATGAAGCCGTTTTTATTGGCCAGAAAGTGTACTTCAAACAGCGGCTCATCAATACGTCCTACGCGCATCGCTGGGCGAAACCAACCCCCGATGGTCGCTTGTTCCTGATGCACGGTGGAAAAGTGCTCAACGAGCTAGGCAAAGAAATCACGCCCAAGTGGCTTGAGGGAACCGCTTTGTTTCCGACGGTCGATCCGAGGTACTTTATCTCAGTTAACTTTGTTGAGAGTGATAAGCAGTGGTCCACTCAAGTGAGGGTATGTTCCGCATCTGACTTGAGAGTCATACATGGCATGAATGATCTGGACGAACTCAAGCCCGTTGGCAATACGAGTTCGCGTCAGAGGGTCAATTGGAAACTGAGCGATGGAACGACCAAAGTGCATTATGTCCCCTGGGCAAACATCATTTTCAATGCCGGCTATGACAAAAAAACTGTATACGTTCGGAAATACGATTTTGAGCAAGAGTTGAAAGCTACCGGTGAAGATTACCTGTTTGTCGACTCATTGCCGCCATTCCTGGCATTCAAAAACATTGCCTTTCGATATCAGCTCAGTTGCAAAACGAATTCCGACTCCGTTACCTACGAGTTGTCGGAAGGTCCTGCGGGAATGAAAATTTCCAAGGAGGGATTGCTTAGTTGGACGCCTCGACGTGGATTGCCTGTCGGGATGATACCCGTCGTGGTAACCATCAAATCGAGCAACGGCGACGAGTATATCCACACTTTTGAATTGGCGTTGATGCCGGATACAAAAAAAAGACGGTGATCCGCGTTTGATGCCTCAATTTCGCAATTGATTTCTCGAGGCGGTTGTGAGCGCGGCAAAAACTGCAACGAAAGTAATATCAAAAATGGATAGACCGTTGAAATGGATCATGCGAACCTGGCTCTTGCTGTTGCTGGTGGTGTTTTTCACAGGGTGCAATGGCAACCCATCCAAGAAAGTCTCTGACAAGAGCGGCGATGAAAAAAGTAATTCCGACTCAAGCACGTTTGAGCCCATTGACCCGGTATTGGAAATGAAAATTAATTCTCCTCACGATGACCCAACGGTCAAAAATGCAGGTGAGCCTGATCCGCGAGGCGATAGCATTCGCAAAAACTCCTTCAAGGTCCTGGAGAGCGGCGAATTCAGTTTTGCAGGGACCTTGCCCACGCTCGGCCACCGCGCCCATGTTCCGGGAAAACTGCGTCCCGTTCGCGAAGTGGCACTTCGCCTAATGGCACTCAACGCTCTATTCACCTGGGTTACGGCTCCCGAGGATGCGGTGCCCACGAACACGTTGAGTTCCTATATCAAGAACAATCGCCTCCGTTCCTATCTGGCCGAAGATGAGGTTGCCATCCTGGACTTGTCGAGAGGTGAGGCAGGCAGGCTGCATGGAAACACGATAGGGTGGCGGTTGGAAAACATGTGGGCGCTCGCCTGGATTCTAGGTTTTGAACACCCGCCCGAGCCGATGACCGGGCAGATTGCCAACAAGGTTTCTCGCGCGATGATTTTTGAGTTTTTGCCGGGGTTCGATACCTCGGTCGAGGATCTTTTGAAGAAAGCGAAACCGCGAACCGAAGACGAAGTGATCAAGCTCGAAGACGTCTTTTATTGTGCTCACAATTCGGTGCGCTCCGCCCAAACCGGGTCAACAACCAGTGTTCCCAAAGACTTCCATCCCGTCCGCGATGGCGGGGCGATTCACGAAAGGCGTCACGCGCTGACTTGGGCAATTTCACCTGACGTCGATTGGGATGACACCGACCTGAGCACGTGATTGGTCGTTTCCCAAAAGCGGCGCGGCAATGTTCCGGATCGCAATGGTGCGGAGTCTGGCCCTTCGCTACTGCGATTTAGCCCCCAGCACCAGCTTTTGCTTCACGGTTTCAATTTGGCCGAGTATTTTCGCTGTTGCGCCCGGCCTCCACGTTTTTAATTAGGTTGTTACGCGGCGAAAATCGAAACGGTTGACCATTTGAAACCAGATCGACCGGCAGAATCCCGTTGGTCCCAAGCGAGCAAGTCTTCTGGATGACATGCCATTGACGATAGGCATCGCAAAATTACATTCAGATACGACGAGTCCGAGGCCACCTTGGCAATTGGTTTCGCACTTTGGTTAAGTGGCAAATTGAAATTGCAAGATTTTGAGCAATCGAATCAGGGATCCGCGATGATCAACAATTCTTCAGGTCAAAAGCAAAACCCAATCGTATTGGTCCTTCAAAACTTTATTCAAATCGTCAACCTTCAAACGATTGCGGTTACCGTCGGCGCGATTTCCTGTACGGCTTTTTGCATTCATTTTGATATCCGCGCGGACTTCCCATTAACTTTGGTGGCAACGGCCATTGTGTTTCCAATCGTGTTTTCAATTAACAGCGCCTACAAGCGTCGAGAAATTGCACTTCGGGAATACGCCGGTTTGAAATCGCACGGTAAAGCGATTTACTTTATCACGCGCGACTGTCTTGAATCGCCATCGCAAGAGACGCTTGAGCACGCAAGAGCTGAAATTGTTCAACTGTTGTCAGCTTGCCGAAACCTTTTTATCGGGAATCACCACGAACTTCGGCAAAATGAAGAAGCCGTCTATCGGCAGTTTTCCCGGCTTTCGCGTTTTGTTCGGAATGACCTTCGCGCGAATGGTTTGGCATCGGGTGAGTGTTCCCGAACCAACCAGTATTTGAGCAAGATGTTTATTTCATTCGAGAACATGAAACACGTGTTCCAATATCGGACTCCGCGATCGTTGCGGTTGTTTAGCCAAATTTTTGTTAGCCTTTTGCCGGTGATATATGGGCCTTACTTTGCTCACAAGGCGACCGAATACACCGTGGGGCTCGGTTATGTTATGCCGATATTGTTTTCGGTCGTGCTCGTAAGTCTGTCAAATATTCAGGAGCACCTTGAGAATCCATTTGATCAGGTTGGTGAGGACGATATCAGTATCAATACCGAGCAGTTTTTTGATCGAATGTACGAGCCTGATCCCGATCAGTAGCATCGGGCTGCTGCGACCCAGGGAGTCAAGCGGTGACTATCATGGGTTTCGGAGGTTCATGATGTCTTCCAGATCTTTCGCGGTATCCAGATCATTGGCGAGCCCTGTAAGCTCAATCCGATGGTGCTCGCTGCCTTCGATAATTCGCTTGGCACCTTCTTCGTCATCCAAAGCCAACAGCGATTCAAATTCCGAGCGCAAAAAGGCCGCCGGAACACCAATTGATTCTTCGGGATACCCCGTCGCTACAATCGGGTGATCCGTTCTAGAAATTGCATCGACAAGGTTTCGATAATGTGCCGTCGCGATCAAGGGCTGATCGCAAAGTGCAATCAAAACCGCGTTCGCCAGATTTTGGGTTTGTTTGACGGCCAAGCGTAGGCTCGTACCCATCCCATTCTCCCACGACTTGTTGACGAGGATGGCTGTTGAGGCGTGACGAATTGCGGGGCGAATTTCGGATTCAAAAGCTCCCAGGACGGTCGTTACCGAACCACAGCCCGCTTGGTGAAGCTGTTGGATGACGCGGGCCACGAGCGTTTGGCCTTGATATTCAACCAGTTGCTTCGGGTGTCCCAAGCGACTTGACCCGCCAGCGGCCAGGACGATTCCCGCGACGCGAAACGGATTCGTCATTTCGTTTCTACCAGACGAGTCTTGATTGGTGCTGGCGATTCGAGCAACTCGTGCGATACGGGCTCGTGAATCGGCTCGGAACGCAGGGAAAGCGATCCGCCGGATCGGCCGGATTGAATGGAAATGATTTCTGCGGCGATCGACAGGGCGATTTGTGCCGGGTTGGTTGCACCGATGTCCAATCCAACGGGCGTGCGTAGGCAATTGAAGTTTTCAACTGCAGGAAGCGTGCCAAGGTCGTGAAGCCGCCGAACGAGTTTGGCGGTTCGTGATTTGGGCCCAAGCAGGCCGATATAAGGCAGGTTCAGTTGGCAGAGCCAGGGTAGGTAGATCTCGTCCTTCTTGAAACTGTGAGTCATCAAGAGCGCGACGGTCTCGGAGGTCGGATTGATCTTTTTTCGAATTTCATGAATTCCAAAAGCGAGAACCTGCGAACAATCGGGAAATCTGGATGAGGAAAGATTCGCAGCCCGGTCATCAATCACGGTCACTGCCCAGCCGAGCTCATTCGCAATTCGGGCCATTGGCATCGCGTCATCCCCGGCGCCAAATATCCACAGCGGCTGGGGTGGGGATATCTTTTCCACGAACAACCGGAGCGATGTTTCGTCGGTTGTCCTTGGAATTTCACAGCATACGGGTATTCCGGTCGAGTCGACTTGTTCGATCAAGGGGCGCATCTCGAATTCATCAAATGCTTCCAACATCGATTCGGCTGTCATGCGATCGCCAAGCTTCCCACGCTGGTTGCCATCCAAATGATATACCGTTCCTACTACCCTACTCGTTTGAGTTTCGAGTGTTTGGCGAAGAAAGCGAAGTGGGCAACGGTCGTCATGGGTGACGGGTTCAACCAAGACATAAATGATTCCGTTGCAACCGAGATTGTACTTTGGTGTGAAATCCGTTGACTCGCTTCTCGTGTCAAAACTAACGAGCCGAGCGCCTTCCTTGCAAAGCGCTGGTGCTTGCCGACAAAGGTCGCGTTCCAGGCAGCCACCACTTATCATTCCGACATTTTGACCTTCAGGCATGATGAGCATTCTTGCGCCCGGGCGTCGGTAGGCCGAACCGTCGACGTCCACAACGGTCGCCAGATACATGCGGCCGTTTGAAGAATCGGCAGCGTCCAGAATCGCTCGAAACTCATTCATGATTGAACCCTAGTCGCGCAGTTGCCTGCCAATCGGTAAGCGGCGAATTCGTTTTCCGCAGGCGTCAAATAGGGCCGAGCAAACGGCGGATGGAACTCCTGCGACGCCGGTCTCGCCAATGCCACCCATCGAGTCTTTGCTGTCGACAATGTGCACTTCGATGGTCGGTGCCTCGTGCATTCGAACGACCCGGAAGTCATTGAAATTGCTTTGGACGACCTTTCCATCCTTGAAAGTGATTTCTCCTTCCAGCGTGGCGGACAAAGCGAAGTTGGTCGCGCCTTCCATTTGAGCTACGACTTGGTCGGGATTGATCGTGGGCCCACAATCAACGGCCACCACCACGCGATGGATTCTTGGTTTTCCGTTTTCGACGCTTGCCTCCACCACGTGGGAGGTAAAACTTTGAAAGGACTCATGAACTGAAATTCCACGGCCCCAACCTTCGGGAAGTTTGCGAGTCCAATCGGCCTTTTCCGCGGCCAAATTGAGAACGCGAAGTAATCTCGGGTGTTCCTTCAATAGCTCTTGCCGAAGTTCCAAGGGGTCGCGGCCCAGTTTGTGGGCACACTCGTCGAAAAAGCCTTCTTTGGCAAACCCTGAATTCGAGTGGCCTACTGAACGCCACCATTGGACCGGAATGGGAAGCCTAACGGTTTGAAGTTCGACTTGTTTATTGACGATGTCATAAGGCAATTTTGTTGCGCCCTCAACGGCCCAGGTATCGAGTCCGTCGACAACAATTACCGATTCGAACGCCGATCCAATGATTGGCGATTGCCCCACGACTCGATGCCGCCACGCGTCGAGTTTCCCATCTTTGATGGCTGCCGACATGGCGTTGACGTACATCGGACGGTACCAGCCACCGCGAATGTCGTCCTCTCTTGACCAGACAGTTTTGACGGGTTTGTTAAAGCCCGCTTCTCGTGAGGCCAGTGCTACATCGACCGCCTCGACGACGAAGTCGGATTTCGGGTTGGCGCGGCGTCCAAAGCCCCCGCCGAGATAAGAGTTTTCAACCTTGACTTTCGTCGGTTCGACACCCAGTCGCGCTGCCACCTGAAGATGGTCCACCCCCAGGAATTGTGAGCCGGTTGTCACGTCTGCACCGCCGTTACTTTTTAATTCAACCAGGCAACTCAATGGTTCCATCGGAGCATGTGCCTGGAAAGGCACTTCGTAGATTGCTTCCAGGGTTTCGTTTTCTTCAAGTGATTTTTCGCAATCGCCGATGCTCTCAGCCACCCTGGCCTTTTGCTTTGCCAGTTGATGGTACTGGGTTCGCAATTCATCGGTATCAATGTTGGAACTCCGTCCCGGGGCCCATTCGATTTTCAATTCCCGCCTTCCTTTAGTGGCCGCCCAATAATCCTTGGCCAAAACAGCAACCCCCGAGGGGACTTCGAAAACCGCGAGGACGCCGTCCACTTTTTGCGCCGCGGTGCCATCCAACTTGACCAATTTGCCATCAAAATAGGGGCAGCGCTCGACCATGGCAGTCAGCATGCCAACGACTTTCCGGTCGAGGCTGAAAATCGCGTTGCCCCGAGTCTTTGAAGCGGAGTCGACTCGTGGAGTCGATTTGCCAATTCGGGTGAAATTTTTCGGGTCTTTAAGGGCAACTTCTTTCGGGACTGGAAGTTTTGCCGCATCGGATGCCAAACTGGAAAAAGCAAGCTTCTCCTTTTTTCCTTGATTGTGAATGAACCCATCCTTTGCAAAGCATTTTGCGCGATCGACCGACCAACGATTGGCTGCCGCAGTTATCAGCATTTCCCGAGCTGTTGCTCCGGCTTTGCGCATCGCGTCTCGAGCCGAGATCATGCTGGTGCTGCCACCCGTCATTTGGACTCCAAACGCCATGTGGTTGTAGCGGACATCGGCTGGCGCGTGTTCGACCATGACCTCGCTCGGAGCAATCTCAAGTTCTTCACAGACGGCCATTGCCAAACCCGTGTGAGTGCCCTGCCCCATTTCATCGTGCATCGCGATCACTTTCACGGCGCCATTGGGGACGATTTCAATAAACGCACTCGGAGTGAATGATTCATTGGTCGATGCGCCGGATTCCCTTGTCGAATGGGCAACGACCGAGCGGTTGCCGGTGAAGGAAACGGCCAGGGCCAGGCCGCCACCGAGGAGCAATGATTGCGAAAGAAACTGCCGACGATCAGAAGGATCGGTCACTTGCGCTGGAGTCGACTTGTCCGCGTCCTGAATGACCAGGGGGGATTGCGAGACAAGTGACTGCTTCAACTTGTCCGCATCGATCACTTTGTCGAATGATCGTTGAAGGCGTTTTTGTAAACTCATCGCTGCCCCTCCTTGCTAACTGAATTTGCTGCAGCCTTGATGGCCTTCCGTATTCGGGGATAAGCCCCACAACGGCAGATGTTCCCGCTCATCGCCGCGTCAATTGCCTTGTCATCGGGGTCGGGAACCTCTTTTAGGAGGGCTGCGGCAGACATGCATTGGCCCGGCTGGCACCAGCCGCATTGGACGACATCCCCTTCGATCCAAGCGTCGACAACCGACTTTCCGATGGCCGAATTCTCCAGATTCTCGATGGTTTCGATCTGTTTGTCCTCGGCAAACTTGATTGGAAACGCACAGGCCCGTGTCGCTTTGCCGTCCACGTGCAACGTGCATGCGCCACACAATCCGCGACCGCAGCCAAACTTGGTTCCCGTTAGCCCAAGATCGTCTCGAAGTACCCACAGCAGCGGTTTGTCTGGGTCCGTTTCGATGGTTTGTTTCTTGCCATTCAGCTGAAATGTCACTTTCATCGGATTTCCATTTTCCATTTCATTCAGTGAGTTCGCTTCAACAATTTGCAAATTCGATTTAGAAGGAAGTTTCGCCTTTGTGTGGAATCGCTGCTCCGTTGTTAAGCCATTTCTTGAGTTCGATCATGAACTCCTTGTGGCTCAACGGCGGAATTGAACGTTTTCCACCCGGGTTCCAGCCCCAGAGCACCAAAGGGTCTTCGCCCATGTGGTGAATCAGGTCCTCGAATGTTCTGTCGCCGTTTCGTTTCTTGTCAATCAACATTTTGGCCAGTTCATGATCGTCCAGACCCTGCCAGCCCATCGACCGCGGGGCCAACTGCCAGTGAGGCGCGCCCGGAATATCAGGAACGGTTTGATTTTCGGTGCGATGACAAGCGGCGCAGTTCAATCCAGCCATGCCCTTGTTCTCGGGACCGCGTTGCACATTCATGTCGTGCAGACGACGCTCGTCGGTTACATGCGGTCGGTCACCGCTTGGGTGGCAGTTTAAACATCTCGGATGGCGCAGGACGGTTGCAACTTTTCGAAAGGCATCCAGTGACACTTTTTTCTTTTCTTCCGCGGTCAACGGCTTTGCGTTTTTTGGTTCCGCGGATTCCTGTTCGTTTGCGGTGATTGACGAGTTCAAACCGGGGCGGCTACTCGCAATCGCAATACCCGCTACCAAAACAAGCAGCACCAAAAGAAAGGCGGCTACTCGCAGTTTCGATCCTTGATTTGCCGTTTGCATTGCTTCCTCAAAAATGGGCTTAGGGCTTGTGAGTAAGAGAATTAATGTATGTTGAAATTGCCCGCGAATACGCGGCGGTGTCATTCTTTAACAGGCAGAGAGTTTGTAGCCCCTGAAGCAGACCGACGAAACTCATGGCTGCGTTTTCAGGTGAGCCTTTGAAAGTCAACGAAGATTCCTTTCTCCCCTGTGAGAAGATTGTAGCGAATCGAGCGATCGCCCCGTTAGCCGCAAGTTGAAGTTGATCAGCCGCAGAATCCGATAATGCTGCCCTCGATGCGCCAATGGAAGCGAGAAGGCAGGGTCGACCCTCCATGAGGCCGTCTTCGAAAATCTTCGCAACTTCTTTTAATTTTCTTGGAGCCGAGATATTTTTCGCAACGACTTCTTCATATTTTGCGCCGTGTTTGGTCGAACAACGTTCAATCAAACACTCCGCCAATTCATCCTTGTTGCGGATATGGTGAAAGAGGCTTGGTTTGCGCAATCCGACGGCATCCGCAATTTCTTGGAAGGTTACGGAATCGAACCCACGTTGTTGAACCAGGGCTTCAGCGGCATCCAGGATGGTTTCACGCATCCCGGCAGCCTACCAACTGGTTGGTTGACTGTCAATCGAGGATTCTGTAGTTTGCTTTGACGAGGTTGATTTCGAGCAGCACAGAAAATTGAGGCAGCGATGGTCGTTAACTGAGGTGGTGGTAACCTGGCCGAAGTTGGTTTGTAATAAGGCCATACAGGTCTACAGTCGGTTTGGAAAACAGGTTTGCCGGTTTCAAGTCTTCGAACAAATCTGCTTTGAGCAATGTTCCGCAGGTCGAGAGGAAATATGGAAAGTCTTCAGGCGAAGCTAGATGCAATCCGAGAACGAGTCGAGGGAGGAATGTCGGCCCAGTTCTTGAAAATCATGCACGGGGCGACCACGCGTTTGGAAGAATCAGGGCTGGTTGATTCGGTGCTCAAGGCGGGAGTGCAAGCTCCTGCATTTGATTTAAAGAACCAGAAAGGCGAGCGAGTCAGTTCGGAGGAAATGCTGAAAGCTGGTCCGGTCGTGATCACCTTTTATCGGGGCTTTTGGTGACCTTATTGCAATGCCGATTTGGCACATCTTCAACAGTTTGTTGAGCAAATCGAGTCGTTAGGGGCCCGTGTTTTGGCCGTGTCTCCCGAGAAGGCTGAATACTCGCGGAAAATCATTGCGACTCAAAAGTTGACTTTTGACATTCTCTTCGACCAGCAGAACCGTCTGGCGGACCAGTTTGGCTTGCGTTATTCGATGGAAGACGAGTTGCGCCAACTTTATCGGGATAGTTTCAATATCAACTTGAAGTTGTACCATGGCGACGACGATTGGACACTTCCCATGCCGGGGCGATTTGTCGTTGATCGCACCGGCACGATTCGATATGCCGAAAGTCGTGCCGACTATCGTTTTCGGCCTGAAGTCGATGGTGTCATCCAAGTCCTGGAATCGATTTAAACATTGGCGCGCGTTTGGGCGTGAAGAGAAATGCTGACGAGAAAACGATATTCGGCCAAAGAGATGATTCTTTGGACTCGACTCGAGACGGCCCTGTTTTTTGTTTTTGCCCTTTCATTGACGGCGGCGTATGTACTGCTCGGGTTGAAATTCCTGGTCGTTCCTTGGGCGCCCTTGGCGGCGATCGGTACCGCCGTCGCATTTATCATTGGTTTCCAAAACAACGCGGCCTACGGACGAATTTGGGAGGCAAGAAAAATCTGGGGTGGAATCGTCAATGCGACCCGCACCTTGGCGATGAAAGTGACCGACATGGTCACCGGCGAGTACGCCGACGATGACGTTTCCGCAGAAGAAATTGGAGAAATTCGAAAAGAAATATTTTATCGGCACATCGCCTGGATAACCGCTTTGCGGCACGCGATGCGGCAGCCGCGAAAATGGGAGGTCTTCGAAGAACATCGAACCAATCGCGAATGGTCCAAAGAAATGCACGTTCCGGAACGTGTAACAACCCTGGAAGACGATCTGTTTCTGTTTCTCAGCGACGAAGAATGGCACAAGGTGACCGATGCAAAAAACAAACAGGCAACGGTACTTTACTTGCAGTCGAATCATTTTCGTCGGCTCAAGGAGCGAGGGCTGATCTGGGAGTTCGCCTTTTTGGAACTGGAAAACTTGTTGCAGGAATTGTTTACGTTGCAGGGCAAGTCCGAACGAATCAAAAACTTTCCCTACCCACGCCAGTATTCAACGTTGAGCCATATTTTTGTCTGGATGTTTTTGTTGCTATTGCCTTTGGCTGTGATCCCGGAGTTTGCAAAAGTTGGCAATGGTTTCGCTGAAAACTTCCCTCTGGCGAGCCAATGGTTCGTTTGGGCAGCGGTCCCCTTTTGCACTTTGGTTTCCTGGATTTTTCATACGATGGAAAGAATCGGGCGCGTTGGCGAGAATCCATTTGAAGGCTCGGCAAATGATGTTCCCATCTCGACCATGTCACGGGCTCTGGAGATAGAGTTGCGGCACCTGTTGGGTGAGGATGACGACATCCTGCCAACTCAATTTCCCGAAATACAGGATGTCCAGATGTAAAGCCCGATGAACGCTTCGACATAGGCCTGGCCGTTTTTTAAGGCCACCCAAGCAGGTAGAATGCAATTCATCAATAAGGACAAGGGAAAACTAATCGAGGCGCACATGGTTGAAGGAAAATTGTTGTTGGAAGCATCTGGTCTGATGGCCGAGCAATTGGTCAGCAGCAGCGGTAACTGCCCGCCATTCGCGATGATCGTGTCAAACGATAGCGAAAACCCGACGCCAATCACCCCGGACTTGCTGGATGCGAAAGGATTGGATCCGCACGATCGTGAAGCCTATTTCAAATACATCCAGGAATTTGTCCCAGTGGATGACATCGAAGGCCTGAGCGTGGTGGTATCGGCCCGGATCAAACGAACCCTCGATGGGCCAGAAGAACCCGCCATCATTGTTCATGTCGAAATGAAAGGCGCTCCGTCAACGCTTTTCATCCGGCCCTACACCTACGAAGACGGAAAGTACGATGGGCTGGAACCTTTTTTCCAGGATACGGAACCTCGGATTATTGGTTGATGGTTCAAAAGGAACCCATCCAAGCATTCGGATCTTCCAGCGCCGTTGCTTGCTTGCTTCCGATTCTTGAGGTCACGTCAGCGCATAAAAAACGGGCCGCACTTCTGCCCCACCAAAGCGTTTTCCGCGATGGTAACCTGCGACCCGCGGGGCGATTGTAGTTCAAAAGTGAATTTCACCGCGAGTTCATTAGAGCGCAAAATTCTTCGTATAAGCGCAGCGATGCGAGCGAAATCCGCCACTTGGCTCCCGCAGTTGGGTGGGTGTTTCAAATCGCAATTGCAATCAACATTCGGGAAATGAAATTGCCTTGATCCCGTGTGCAGGCAACAATTGTGTACAGGTCTCGGCTGCCCCTGAGACTCGAGCCGCGCGTGGATAGAAATTGAAACGTGCGGCTTTTTTCGTTTTCCGTATTCAACCGGCATCGAACCACGAATCAGGATGTTGAACCGAACACGAAGCGATGAGACACTCCGCTTTATTCTTGGTCCTTGGATTTTTGCCGAGACTTCAGCGACAGTTCAATGAATCGATCAACTTCGGGATCATTTGTGAAACGTTCAAACGTTTCTGATTGTATTCCAACTCCAATATTTTGTTCGATGACGAGCGTGGCAATGATCCTGGGGAAATCGTCGACATTTTGCACACCGAGTTTTTCCAGGACGTCATAAGAGACGCGGTAAATGGCAGGATTTGTTACCGCGTATTCACGATTGAGGTAAAGATCAGCAAACGCTCGAAACAATCGCAGGCGCGAAAACTTCTCGAGGTCCGTTCCCTGATACTGCTCCTGACCTTTGAGCATTCGTATCGTAGCCAACGCGTTGTGAATGGCTCGTGTGCCGTGTTTGGCGCTTCGAACTCGGTCTCCGGTTTTATCACTTGCTAATTCAATTTCTCGCTTGAGGTTGGAGCGATCGAGATACCAAGCCGTGGACAAGACGGCAACAAGAATCAGAAGTACCAGGATTGAGACAACGCTTTGTTTCATTGAATCTCAACTTGCGCGAAAGGCTACATTAGCCGGGGCCACATTTGCGGGGGTTACTTTAGCTCCAAGCGGCACGCCTCGTGGAGACCGATCGGAAGCTCTTTGTCGCCTTCTTTTCCGACAATGAACTTTCCAATGACAACGACTTGGTCGCCAGGACTCAGGTTCTCAAATTGTCTCGTCTGATCGGAACTGGAGCGGTGCAGACCAATTTCGATCTGATCGTTTCCTTTCATGATTGTCGGGACCGAAAAACCATCCACGGTGTTCTCCGAGTTGTTGCGAGCGATAACCCCTTCGAGAACGACAAGGGCATCTTTGTATTGGGTGACAAAATCTTCTTTGGAGTCGATGAAGGCCTTGGCAAATTTGCTCGCACTCAATCGCGGAATGGATTCACCTTCCCCCGAAACCAATTCGCATTCCACCATGTATCTTCGATCCGCCATTTTTCCTCGCAGCGTTACCTTTTGCCCCAATTTGTGCTTGGTCAGATCGTCTGCATTCTTGAGGTAGCAATTGAAAAAAGACGCCGAGTCGGCATTTTGAAAACTGTATGGTTTCTCCTTGTTGACGCGTTCGGCAAGCATGATCCGGTAGGTTAGCTTGCCAGATTGCAATTCCGTTCGGATTTGTTGAATGTGCCCGGAGGTCTCGATCAACTTGGAACTTAACTGGCTTGGGTCATCTCCATGTTTGGCGATGATTTCTTTCAAAGCGAGTTTTTCGGCAGCGACTGCTTTCGTCTCGCGTTTGGGAGTTTGTGATGGGTCGGCCGGATCTTCCTTGGGAGTCGTTTCGGTCACCGGCGATTGCTCCGTGCTTTCCCGTTTCCCTCCGCACCCAATCAGAAGGCAAGTAACAAATAGAATTGCGAAGATTGAAATGCCGTTATTCAAAATTTTCTCTCCCGACTAAACTCGCCCATTGAGGCGACCCGAATATCAATCGGAAATACTAGCCGATTGCCCGGCCCAATTCAAAACGTCGAACGCAAATACTGCCGTCAATTCGAACTTTCGATTTTTTTCAGCGCGTCGCGCGCATATTCCCTAACCCTTTCGTCAACGTCCTCGATCGCTTCTTTAAGTTGCGGAATGGCGTCTTTGGCATTGGGGCCAATCACCCCAAGCGCCTGCGCGGCTCGACGTCTGCGAGCGACATCTTTGTGTTTGAGTTGCTTGATCAGCTGTGGAACCGGTTTTTTCCCGAACTTGGCCAATGCCTGGCCAGCCTTAAGCCTTTTATTGCGATCACCCGATTGCAACTGCGCCATCCACTCCGCCATCGTTTTCCCGCGAACTTTCTTGGCAGGAGATTTCTTGGCAGGAGGTGTTCCCGGTTTGCGTTGCTTCGCAATTTGAGCGTTCTGTTTCGTCCGCCATTGCGCGAGAAGCTTTTGTGCGTCAAATAAGTAAACCTGATTGGTATCGTACAAAGCGGCGAGCGTGCTTCCGTCTGCACTAAGGCAGACTCGTTCCGCGCGTTGTTTTCGTCCTTGGCCATCGGGAATCGAAGGCAGCAAAGTGGTTTTCTTTCCCGTCTTGAGGTCGATGACAACGTCGCGAACGACGCAAACACGTCCTTGCTCCAGAAAACCACATATCCGCTGGGCCGAAACTTTGAAGACCTTGAGCGGATCCTTGCCTTTGAAATTGTATAGCTGCAAGCCATTGCAATCTCGGATCAAAACCATATCTTTGCCGGGCACAAATGCGAGGTCGCTGAAGCTTTGTCGGTTGGATTTGATCGTACCGTCCGTATTCAGATTCAGAAGCGCTGGAAACTGGATTACCCGACTTAACGTGTCGACATCCCAAACTTCCGTACCATGGTTGTAGGTGTATGTTGCCAAATACTTTCCGTCCGAACTAACAAAAAGGTGTTCGGTTCCCGTGCCAAATCGTTGGTCGATTGCGACCTCGCCCGAGCGGATTTCCTTGCCGGTTGCCGTCTCAATAAACGAGAGTTTCTAGTGGTTTAGAATTCGGACGATCCATTTGCCGCCTGGCTCAAATTTCAACGTGTTGAATCGAACTCCAACGCCGTCAAATCTCTGGACGTGAATCTTTTTCCAATCCGGCAGGCCAAACATTTCGATTGCTGCAGTTTTTCGAGTTCCGACGAGAAGCAGATCTTCGGTAGGCGAGAACTCAAAAAGGCCGGTTCCTTCGAATGCCAATTCCGGCTTGGTGATTTCTTTTCCCGTTTTCGTATCCCAAATTCGAAGCAGATCGGATTTGAGTGGCTTCTCGGAGTCGACGAGCAAAGCCAGGTATCGCCCATCTCGACTCAACTCCATGCGCTTCGGTTGGTTGTCGACCGAAACAATCGGTTTTTGAGCCCAAGCAGGAAAAGCGGCGAGAATCCAAAGGGCTGCCGCAAAAAGATATCGATGCATGTCAGATCTCACGCGAAATGATAAAGGCGTTAGTTTGAATTCCAATCCAAGGATAGTTCTGCAGAGATGTTGCCCGGTGATAATGAGATTGTTTCACCATTCTTCTGCATGACCAATGCGGGCCGGTTGCCGACCAGTGCGATTTCATTGTTTCGAATCTGGAGCATTCCGTCTTCATACAGGCAGACGACTTCTTGATCGTTGAAATGATGAAACTCGGCGATCCGCTGTTCGCGAGTTTCTCCATGATGTTTCGGGTCCGGCTTCTCCGCTGGAAAGTGCGGATTGATGTTGAAGGGCACGACTGCCAACGCGTCAAAACTTGGCGGATGCACGATCGGCATGTCATTGGATGTACCAATGGACAATCCGGCGATATTTGAGCCGGCGGAAGTTCCCATATAGGGCATTCCTTCCTGGATTCTTCGGCGTAGCACTTCCATCAAGTTGAGTTGGTAAAGATCGCGAAGCAATACAAAGGTATTTCCTCCGCCAACAAAGATGCCCTCGGCCGAATCGACGGCTTGAACCGGATCGTTGAATTGATGAAGACCCTTCATTTCAAATCCGATTTGATGGAATCGCTCTCGCGCTGTTTCGGTGTATTCGTCGTGGCTCATTCCCGCGGGCCGCGCGAATGGGACGAAAATGATTTCGTTTTTCCCTTCAAACAACTGTTTCAGTTCCGATTCGCAATGGCCAAGGTATCCGTGAGGGTGGCAACGAGAACTGCTGGCCAACAAGAGATTCAGATTCATGCTTCACTACGAGGATTAATTGATCGGTTGAATTCAAATTCAGTTCGTTTCAACTGCCCTTGGCAATTTGCCCGAATTCGAAGGAAAGAGAAAACGATTGGCATCGACGCGAACCGAGAGAATTGGGTGGCTCGCGTCGTTACGCTGCCCACGAATCGAATTCTCCTGCCAATTGATTGTAACGTCTTATCGATCTATGTTGGCGAATTGACTTGTTGAACGATAGCCGATTAGGGAGAGGAAAGAGTGCCGCGTTCCATTTTGATGATTGTAGGAGATTTCGTTGAAGACTATGAAGTCATGGTTCCGTATCAGGCACTGAGCATGGTCGGTTGCCAGGTCGATGTTGTGTGCCCGGAAAAACAATCGGGTGATTCTGTGAAAACGGCGATCCACGACTTTGAAGGCGATCAAACCTACACGGAAAAGCCCGGCCATCAATTTCAACTCACGGCCAACTTTGACAAGGTGGACGTTCAATCTTATGACGCATTGTTGTTGCCGGGAGGGCGTGCGCCCGAGTATTTGCGATTAAACTCACGAGTCATTGAATGGGTTCAGCACTTTCATTCGAGTGAGAAACCGATTGCCGCCATTTGTCATGGACTTCAGATTCTCGCAGCCGCGAAAGTGATTGAAGGGAAGCATTGTTCGGCCTATCCCGCCTGTGCACCCGAAATTGAAGCAGCAGGCGGGATTTTTGTCGACAAGGATTGGGACGACGTTCACGTTGACGCAAACTTGATCACCGCGCCGGCTTGGCCAGCTCACCCGAAATGGTTGGCGGCTTTTCTAACGAAGTTGGAAGTGGAAATTCACCAGCCTACGTAGATCGTTCAGCTGGACTGAATTCTGGCTGACACCACCAAGGCTTCCGGTTTGACCGTTTAAACTCACTCGCTGTTTTTCTTGAACCATTGCCAGAATGGGTCATTGGATTCGGAGCTGTGCATGCTGCTTGGATTCTTTATGATCTCCAAAGCGGTATCGGGAATGGTCGTCTCGAACGTGTCGCGTACCCAACGCTGAAAATCAACATTGGGATGAGTTAGGACATCGGGATCGTTAGCGTTCGGGGCATGGGCAAATTCTTCGGGCCAACAAATTTCCCGATACCCGATGGCAAGCAAACGCAGGAAATCGACCGCATCCGTGGCGAGTACACATAACAACCCCGATCCTGCTCCGGAGCCGATGTGGACGATGTGCTGTTGGCCATCATCGTCAAGCCAAATCGCCGCATGGGACCCGTCCATCCCGGTCAAAGCAATGACGCAAAGTCTTTGGAGTATCTGTTCGCGACTGTGCCCCAAAAGAGACGAAATGTAGTCAGTCGAATGTTGGCTGCCAAAAGTTATTTCCGTGCCGCCGAACTGTTCTTCATCCGTTTCAGGCTCAACTGCTTCCTCATCAAAGAGAGAGCCAAACCGACCTTCAAAAGAATCTTCGTAGAAGCCGTTGGATTCGATCCATTGAAAGAGTTTTTTCAGGGCGCCCGGCAACACCATGCCGCGGAACATATTCGATTCGATTTGATCGGCCAAAATCGACACAGGAGTTCCAATCGTTACTTGGATGACTGATTTAAGCCCAAAATCACACCTGCCGACATAAGGAAAACAAAGCAAGTCAGCTTGCGTTTTTGGTTGCGGGCGAATGAGCGGACGAAAAGGTTTAGATATTTGATTTTAACAAGTTCCAGTCAGGTATTTCTCGCCAGACCTCCCCGAGAAAATTGTTTTCGACCGCTGAGTCAGTTTCTATCTGGCCCGCCGCAAGGTAGTTGGCCAAGCTTTCAAAATCATGATGGGCCGAGTCTGCGATCAAAAACCGAAGGCGGTCTTGCAACTGCTCATCCTTTATTCCCATCGACAATTCGATGGCCGAGCCAATTGCCGAGTTGGTCTTCCGGCCGTTCAGTCGGGTTGACTCTTGCGCGGCAATCATCGCAATACGTTGGACGCTTCCACCGGCATGACGTTCCAGGAGATTTTCGAAGTCCTTGTACATGGACCAGGGCATGATCTCGGTGGCCGACTCGACGTCAGGAGAGCAGCTCATGATTTGGGCAAGATGCTCTTTTGTTTTCTCGAACGCAATTCGAGATTCGCCACGTAATTTTTTGCCATACAAAAGCAGCAGGACTTCTTCGACGCGACAAAGTGACCGAAAAGCCAACGCGGCGAGGCAGCGAAACGGAAGCTTCGCGATTTCAACGTTTGGAATGATGGGTATATCAAGCGACATGATGTGCCTAAAAGAATCGGCGGATCATGGGAAGGCTTCAATTCATTCTGCCGTTCTTTTCCAATGCATTTTGCAACGATATTCCGACGTGTTTGCAGTGATCGTGATAAAGGCTAACTGATACTCACGGACTCAAGACTGTTTGGTGAGCTATTTCTTTCCTTCTTTGATCACAAACGAGTCAAAAAACGTTGATGTATATTCGTGCTCAATCAAGGACTCGTCGTTGCCTTGCACGGCGATCTCGTAGACACGATAAACGTTGTTAAAGGGCGCTTGTTGAGCATAAAGTCGAGTCACGATGAACTCCGTCCCGGCCAGATTGGAAGCGACGATTTCAATCCCCTGGCATTCGCCAAGTGAAATCTCCGTCATACGGATTATCGTGGCCCAGTACGTTTGAAGTTCGTCCTGACAACTCTCCAACACTTCGGCAACACCCGGCAAGGGGGTCGGGAAATTGCCGGATCCAATGAAATAGCTGGTGTCGCGAAATGTTGCGACCGTCAGGTCTCGATCGTCTTCACCTTTGCCCGGCTTCGGTTTCCGCGGAAAACTTGCTGTAACGGCTTTATCCTTGGAATCCCCCGACTGCCAGTTTGGTTCAGCACCCCCACAGCCCAAAAAAGTCGTGATCAGCAAACAGGCGGCAACCATCCGCATAGAAATATTGTCGTTCATTTGAGGCACTCCCCAACTTGATTGTCAGTCTTGCAAAGCGTTTAAAAAATTATTTTGATTCGGGCAACTCGATGTGGCCAGGTGACCCGCGAATTATACCTTTAGTTGCGGAATCAAATTGAGCAGATGCATATTACCCAAACACGCGCGTGCCTACGGCCCTGCTTTGCCCGCCCCAAAAATTTGCCCACCCCAAAAAACGTTGTTTTCCAACGGAGGCAAACTCTGCGGTTATAATATGGCGTCCGTTTGGCCTTTGCCGGTATCCTTCGTATATGAACAAGCCATTGCCCTTGGAGGCAAAAATTGAAAACCTGGTCTCATAAAGCATTTGTTTTTTTTCTTGTCCCATCTTTATTTTGTTCAATTGGCAATTTGGTTGCCCAGGAAGAGAAACAACCAGAAACGCTGATTGAGCTTGCAAAAAAGGAATTCGGCGTTTTGGCTCGAGCGGAGATAAAGTTCTTTGAGCATGCCGCGACCGGCAAAGTAGCCAAATATGAAGCCAAGACGGAACCCAATAGGATTCGTGGCAAGTGTGTCAAATGGTTGCTTGAGGATTCCAATGCCAGAGAATTGTTGCCCAAAGATGCCGAACGCATTGGGGCCATCGGTGCGAAGTTTGATCGGGTTTCGATTCGAAATGCAAAATTTCCCTTCTCACTTAGTTTCTTGAATTGTGAATTTCAAGGCTTGGACTTTTTGTATTGCGAGCTTGATTCGCTACATCTCAACGGTTCCAAAATGGGTGGATTTGGGTTGATTCGTTGCGAGGTAGAAAACTTCGTTTATTTGAATCGGATTGAAGCTCGAATCGCATCCTGTAGTTATACAAAAGTCGGGAAAAACTTTTTCCTGGTTGATGCCAAAGTTGCAAGTTCAATAAGTCTGGAGAATGCAGAAATTGGAGAAGGGTTACATCTGGATCGTGCAGAAATCAGATCGATAAATCTCACTCGTGCGAAAATATCCTATTCATTGGAGATGCAGGACGCGAAATTCGGGAAAGAAGCAAACGAACCTACTCCAGACAATGAGAAAAAGCCGGATGAAATGACACCGGCTGAAATCGCAAAGGCCTTGAATCGTCCAACGGGCGACGCCATTAAGGCTAATGAGCTTATGATTGGTCGCAATCTAAAGTTCAGTACAAAAACATGGATTAACGGAAATGCGGAATTTGAAAGTTTGCAGGCGAATGCGATCACCATGTCCGGGTCCGCGGGCCTTAATATGGTTATCAACGGGCGGCTTAATTTGAGCCGCGCGAACATAAAGTCAAAAGTGGATCTTCGCTTCACGCGGATCAACAATCCAAACGGGGATTCCCTTTTTGCCGAAAAGTTGACGGTTGGACACGAGTTGAACCTGGAAAAAATTGAATGCAAGGGCGAAGTCAGGATGCCAACATTGGTGGTTGGCGACGACCTGGTTCTGAAACGCGGCAAGTTTGAGAGCAACCGTAAACATGCCCTGTTCTTGCAGCGCGCCCAAATTGCTGGCTCCGCCTACTTGGACTTTGTTCAATGTTCAAGTGGCGATATCAACTTTGGTAATGCGAAAATCAACGGGCAAATGTCATTTGCCGGTGCCAAGGTCGACAGTGGAAATCAGTACGCGATCTACGGGCAAGGTATGGAAATTGGTGCCGAGTTGATTTTCCTCAACGGTTTTGAAGCAAAAGGCCAACTTCAACTTTCCGAAACCACAGCCAGAGAGATTTGGCTTTCCAACAGTCATTATTCAAATCCGAAAAATCCAGAAAGTTATGCGGTTTATTTAAATTCTATTGAAACCAAATTTTTGAGTGCCGCAAATGTGAAGTGTGATGGTGAGTTTAGAATGATCGCCGCGAAAGTGGGGCAGATCATGCTGAAATCTGGATTGTTCAATAATCCTGGCAAGAATGCCATTGTCATTTCAAACTGCGACTTTGAAACAGGTATCAGGATCAACGAAGGATTCGAGTCAATTGGACATGTATCTTTGGGCGGAAATCGGGTTAAGTCCTCCATTCGAATCGAACAGGCCAAATTCAATAACCCGCGCAAACTGCCGCTTGAAAGGTACAGCGAGGCCCTTCGGCTTTCGGGCACGACCGTCGAAGGAAGTGTCGAAATTATTGGGAGCGAAATAATCGGTGGCCTGAGTCTCGCCAACTTGAAAGCGTCGGGACCATTGGTCGTTCAGGATTTGACAAACTCAGACAACTGCGTCATGGATTTTCGAAACGCTGATGTCGGTTCATTCCATGACGACGAGCAAAGTTGGCCTGTGGCCGGAAATCTATATGTACATGGTTTTAAATTTGAACGCATCGGGGACGAATCACCAAAAGACGCGCAATCAAGGTTGGATTGGCTCGGAAGAATCAGCGATGACCGATTCACGGCCGAACCCTACGAACATCTTGCCAAAGTGCTCGATGAATCAGGTCGCCAAGATGATGCAACAGCAATTCTTATTGCCAAGGCAAAACGTCAAGGCGAGCAGTCAGCAATGTTCTCCGGCCAGGGATTCTGGTATCGAGTTCTCGGGCCGCTGATTGGTTATGGTTATCAACCATGGCGAGCGCTATGGATTGGTTTGGTGATCATCATTTTTGGCTGGATCATTTTCACGGTTGGCGAGAAATTCCGAATCGTGACGCCCAGCAAGGAAGCGGAGCATGTCTTCGAAGCCAACGAACATCGGTTATCGAGTGACTATCCGGTGTTCGAAGGGCTGATGTACTCGATCGATGTGTTTGTGCCCTTACTGGATTTGCATCAAGCCAATTATTGGATGCCCAGTGCAAAACGAGGTCGCGTCCTCATCAAAACAAAGCTATTTGAAGTGCGCACCGGCCGAATTCTGCGAGTCTATTTCTGGTTCCAAATTTTTGCCGGCTGGACGCTTACGACGCTTCTCGTTTCGGCACTCAGCGGCATCCTTCGACTTTAAAATCGATGACCGTCCATCCAGGCGGGGAGTTGAAAAGAAGAAATAACTGGCCAATTCAGAAAAGAGTCGGGCTGACAGGATTCGAACCTGCGACCTTTTGACCCCCAGTGAATTTTGGGTAGTGATAGGGGGGTGATACGGGGGTGATTGGCGCAGAGCTTCACTATTTCTCGGTGATTTGACCCTGATTTGAATCTATAAAAATAGGGTTTTTTGACGCCACCCGATTTTGCGCTGCAAATGCGCTGCAGAGCGCTGCAAACATGCTTCGATTTCGGCGTTTCACAAATCGTTGCAATCCCCTGCCCTGCCTCGTCGTTTTAGGGCCGCGCGACCTTTTCACTAAAAAAACTTCTGAAATTTTTACCACCCCCGTATCACTATCCAGTCACCCCCCTATCACCCCCGTATCAAGTTTTCGGCTTGCAGCGCACTTTTGCCGAAAAATGGAATTTTGAAGTTGTCCGAATTTCGCCCGATACACTTCGAGAAATTCGTTGGCACAACTTAGGAATTCAAAATCAAACCTCTTGGTTCCACTGAGAGTTTTGCCCCGCGTGTCAACGAATCAGGCGGGGTTTTTTTATGCACTTTTCGAAAGGACGCGAGATGTTGGTTTTGTCACGG
>CAYSXI010000035.1:0-35752 GCA_964434955.1 uncultured Pirellulaceae bacterium | reverse complement strand
TGGCGACAGCAAGTCGCGCGGATTGGACCGTGTTCTCAATGCACTATCAATTCGTGCGACAAGCTGTTGGCGGCAATTGGCGACAGCAAGTCGCGCGGATTGGACCGTGTTCTCAATGCACTATCAATTCGTCACGTGGGGGCGACGGTATCCAAGATCCTTGCGCGCGAATTGAAAGACGTCGACGCGATACGTGCCGCCAGCGTCGATGATCTGGCGGCGATCGATGAAGTCGGCCAGATTATTGCCGAAAGCGTCTTTGAGTTTTTCCAGAGCGACCACGGGATGGCGATCGTCAATGACTTTCAGCAGATCGGTGTCAATCTGACATTTGACCAGGAGCTCGATGCGCCCGACAGCGAAGCATTGGGCGGTAAGTCGTTTGTTGTGACCGGGACCCTCGAGAAATACACCCGCGATCAAATTCATTCAATGATTGAAAAAAATGGCGGCAAGGTTTCCAAAAGCGTGTCTTCAAAAACCAATTTCCTGGTTGCCGGCGATAAGGCAGGGAGCAAACGCGAAAAGGCAGAGAAGCTTGGCGTCACCATCCTCACGGAATTGGAGTTTGAAAAACTCGTTCAGGAAAACGAGCCTCCTGTCGAAACCCCATAAAACGCATGTCAGCAAAGCAACGAAAAGCAAGGGAAACGTTTGCCACTTCGGATGCTCGATTTCAAATCGTTGTCACCGACGATGGTTCGCGCACGGTGGTATGTCGGGATGACGGACAGTCCTTCCACAGCGAATCGGGGGCGATCGCCGAAGCCAAATCAGTCTACCTGGAAAACAGCGGGGTTCTTCAGAAGTTCAAATCCAAAACCCCCGTCCGAATCTTTGAACTCGGGTTTGGCTTTGGCTTGAATTTTTTTGTCGCGGCAAATTTCGCGATGGAACTCAATGCAACTCTGGAATATGTCGCCGTTGAAAATCGTCCGGTTCCCAACGACGTGGTTCAACAGTTGGCTCTTGATTCACAGGAGGCAACTAAAATTGCCTGGCGAGCCTGGCTGAATGCGGCACCGAATCCGGCGGCGGAGGACGAATCTTTGCGCGAAAGGCTCCGCTCCTGGGAAGGAGTTTCATGTTGTATTTGCGAATGCGACTTTTCCGAGTTTGACCGAGTTGATATCAAAGAGTTCGATACCATTTTTTTCGATCCTTTCAGTCCCGAATCGAATCCCGAGCTTTGGAGTGAAGCATGTTTTGGTGCTTGTCTCGAATTGCTTGCCTCGGGCGGCACGCTTGTGACTTATTGTGTCAAACGATCGGTTCAAGACGCCCTAAAAAACGTCGGGTTTCGCGTCGAAAAGAAACGCGGGCCGCAGGGCGGGAAACGCGAGGTGCTGGTTGCAACAAAAGATGCGGGGCGCGACGAGCTTTTTTCTAAGTCAATTGACTAGTTTGAAAGTATCGTCAGCGGTTCAAATGAAACCGGGACAATTTCATTTGTCGTGGCAAGCATGGCCAGCTGGCCCAGTGCGCGACGACCCACGTCACCCAAATCGATGGTCCAATCATTCACGTAAAGATCGACATGCGCCATCAGAACGTCGTCTGTAAACTCCTGAGCGTACTTTCGCATCGTCGGAATCGTTGCGTCACGATTTGCCAGTCCGTACTCAATCGACTGGCGAATAAAACGATTGATCGTTGAAAGATCGTCAAGCGACATTTCGCGGGAGCCCAGCAACCCACCTAACGGCAATGCCGCCTTGGTTTGCGATTCCCAAACTTCACCCAGGTCAGCAACGAAACCAAGTTGTTTTTCTTTCCAGGTAAACCGGCCTTCATGAATGCAGACGCCAAAATCGGCCTCGCCATTTTGAAGCATCGGCATGATGTCCGAAAAAACCACTTGGCGAATCTCAACCGAACCCGCGTAGAACAATTGGTACAACAGCGTTGCCGTTGTGTGTTCGCCGGGGCAAAGAACAACTGGTTTCGTATCAAGCGATTTGACGTAGCCGCGAAAGTCTTCGGGGTCCGAAGATGGCAGCTTGATGCCGGGTGCGGACAAAAGGAGTGGGCCGACACCGAAGCCAAGTGCGGAACCAGCGGGCATCACCAACATCTTATCGGCAAGAAGAAGCGCCGCATGAAAACTGGCTTTGGCCAGGTCAAACTCAGAATGGAAGAGTTTTTCATTGAGCTGCTGAATATCCAACAGCTCAATGTCGAACTCGTATCCGGGCGTCGGGATTGCTCCCGAAAGAATTCCGTGGAAGGCGAAGGTGTCATTCGGACAAGTCGAAATTCCGACTTTCAATTGTGTGGACAACGCCAAATTCCAACTTCTTAGCTTTTCAGCAAACCTTCGTAGTTACCTTGTCTCTCGAACGAAAGCCGAAGATGCCTTTCGTTTCGAAGATCCCATTCAAGATGAAATGGGCTTAAGCAGGTCTCACGTTTTCCGCGACGGGACCCTTCGGTCCGTTTCCTTCGTCATAAGTAACTCTTTGACCTTCTTGTAATTCGTCAAAGCGTACACCATCTAGACTGGACATATGGAAAAACAAATCCTTGTTTGCGCCCGTGTCGATGAATCCAAATCCCTTCTCTGCCAACTTTTTGATCGTACCTTCTGCCATTGGAGCAAGATCCTAAAAACAATTCTTGCAAAACAACCTGAGAAAAACTGATTGGTCAGGTCGTTTCGCACTTTCTACTAATCGAAATTGTATCAGATTCGAAATCAAATTTGGCCCATTATTCAAGAATTTGAAAAATCCTTCGAAAGCGGTTTCGAGAACTTGAGTTACGTCGAGCCAAAATCTTAACAATCTGCGGTTTCTTCACGTTCCCCAGCCAATTGTCGACCATTTTTGCTTGGACTCGACAAATAACAAAAGGAAACGCGGTTTTCGGTAACCCCCAAAGTTCCAAATCGTTTGGAAAATTACCTTTGGGATGCCGACATCTTGAATTTGCCGTGTTCCGCCGCTCGATAAACTGCCAAATAGTAAAGTCTGGCTGCTGACGCAATTTTCTTGAAGTTGATTTTGGCAACCTTATCCGACGGTTGATGGTAGTCAGGATGGAATCCACCAAAAAGAAACGCGACCGGGACGCCTTTCCGGTAGAAATTGATCTGGTCGCTGCGGCCAAAAACGCCTTCCTGGTCAAACTCAAATTCGAATCCAATGTGTTTTTGATTCACATCGAGGATCAAATCATGAAGCTTGGATTCGCCTTTTCGACTGCCCACCAGGTGAATATGGCCCTCATTTTCGGCGTCGGTTTCGTTGGCGGTGTTTTCGTTACGGCCCACCATGTCGATGTTGAACATGCAGGTCATCTTGTTCAACGGCAGCAAGGGGTTGTCGCAATAATACCTTGATCCGATCAGCCCCATCTCTTCGGCAGCAAACCAAATGAACAAAACGGATCGCTTGGGCTTGAGTTTGTTTTTTGACATGGCTTTCGCGATATTCAAAATCGCCGTGGAGCCCGATCCATTGTCATCGGCACCCGGGTAGACGGAACCGCCGCGAGTTCCCAAGTGATCCAGGTGCGCGCCAATCACGACGTATTCGTCACGCAATTCAGGATCGGAACCTTCCAGCCAACCGACAACGTTGGGCGCGCCTGCCTTGCTTTCCTGGATTCGAATCTTGATGGAGATCTCTTTCCCAGATTCGTGAAGTTGAACACCGGACTTGTCGGCAGGTCTTGTCCAGTTTTCACGCCCGCCCAAAGCGACAGCAATTTTGAGCGCTGCCTCTCGCTTGATGGTTCCCGATACGCTCGTCGAACGGCGACGGCGATTGGGGAACACGACTTGAGAAACACTTTTCGGCGTTGCGTCAATGATTCGAATGGCGGCAGCCGGCCGACCTCGCGCGATAAGTCGTGGAGCGCGTGCCGCAGCTTTTTCGTCTGCCGTGTAAAAAACAATCTTGTCCCGAAGCTTGAGAAAGTCATTGAACGACGGGTTCTCACCGGAGAAAGTTGCAAAAACCACGTCGGCCGTAAGTTCCGGCTGATCCGTGAACCGTTCAAAGCCCAAATTGCCTTTGCCCGCAATCTTCAATCCGTCTGGCCCGGTAATCTGGCATTGTTCGAGCACCGGAGTCCGCCGTGTCATCGGCATGGTTTGAAAATACGTTCCCCGTTCCCCAACCGGTTCCAATCCGAATTCAGCAAGTTTGCCTGCGACCCAATGCGCAGCTTTCATATAGCCTGCTTGCCCGGTGCCACGGCCTTGAAATTTCGGCCCCGCCAAAACGGAGAGCCATTCCTTACTCTGCTCAGGCGTAATGGACTCGAATCCCGTTTTCAAATCCGCAGGCGGATCCTGGACTTTGTTATATTGGGCAAAAAGAAACTGGGGAGTTGAAACGAATGCGAATCCAATCATGATTCGCAGCATTATCTGTGACCGTTGTGTTGCCTTGTTCATTTCTTCCCAACTTCCTTCCTGACCAATTTTGACCATTTGTTTGCTAAGTTCTGCCTGAAGCTAACTCGATTCTAGTCTAGGTGCGTTCCGAAAAGGAGTCACGATGCGATTGATATTTTCAACAACGAATCTTTCAGCCGCCGTGCTCTGTTTGTTGCTACTCGTGCTTGTTTCCGGTTGTGGCAAATCCAACAAAACCGCGGACAAGCAAGAATCCGACAAGTCCAATGAGCCGCAAGAAAACGAGCCTTCTTCGCAAGTCGCAAATGATTCGCCGAAAAACGAACCTGGGAATTCCGGGTTGGAACGTTTAGGTGAACCGGTCGAACTTCAAGGTTATTCATTGCTGGGACATCCGCTTTACTCGAAGGCGCCAACCAAGAAGGCGTTGTCCGGATACGCTCGAGCCTACCGTGAGGCCCAAGCGAATCCGCGTGATCCCTCCAACACGATTTGGCTCGGGCGATTCGAAGCCTATTGTGGGAAGTACAATCGGGCGATCGCAACCTACACCTCGGGAATCAAAACGCATCCGGATGACCCCAGGTTGCTTCGGCATCGCGGGCACCGATACATCTCGATTCGAAAATTGGATCTGGCCATTGCCGATTTGGAAAAGGCCGCAAAACTCATTGAGGGAACGGCGGACCAGGTTGAGCCAGATGGAATGCCCAATGCCAAAAACATTCCCGTCAGTTCGCTTCACACAAACATTTGGTACCACCTGGGGCTTGCCTACTTCTGTAATAACGAATTTGAAAAGGCTGCCGCCGCCTATGAAAAGGGGCTTTCGGCCTGTCAAAACGATGACATGCTGGTCGCATTTACGCATTGGGCCTACATGACCTATCGGCAACTGGGGGACAAGGAAGCGGCGGCAAAAGTTCTTGAGCCGATCAAAGATGAGATGAATGTCATCGAGAGCTTTGACTATCACAAACTTTGCCTGCTTTACAAAAAATTGAAAACGGTTGACGAAATCGTCGCTGCCGAAACTCCCGAATCAAATGGCTCGTCCGAAGCTTTGCAGTTTGGTATCGCCAACTGGTACCTCAGCGAGACCGAGGATGAAGACAAAGCATCCAAGATGTTGGAGAAATTATGTCGCTCTGAAAGTTGGGCCGCCTTTGGCTGTATTGCCGCCGAAAGTACCTACAAACGAGTCTTTGGTGTTTTGAGCAAATAAAAGCGCTCCTTTTGCCATTGTGATACCGATGACTTTTTCTTTTTTCACTCACGATTCGCCAAAGGGTAAGAGCTTGAAATTCAATCTCGCCTTCACGATTTTGCTTTTGCTGATTTTCTCAAATGCTACATTTGCCGCCGATCCTCCGGGCGCCTCCAAAGGGCGACCGAATGAAACGAAACGAAACATCATTTTGATTTTCACCGACGATCAGGGGTACGGCGACTTGGGTTGTTTTGGGGCCGAGAAGATCGCGACCCCCAATATCGACCGAATGGCGACTCAGGGAATGCGATTCACCAGTTACTATTCCGCCGCATCCGTGTGTACGCCTTCTCGGGCAGCATTAATGACCGGCTGCTATCCCGAACGGGTCGGAAACCTGCCTGTATTGTTTCCCCATTCGGATCGCGGTTTGAATCCCAAGGAACAAACGGTGGCGGAGTTGTTGCGAGACGCCGGATACGCGACCGCCTGTATCGGCAAATGGCATTTGGGGCACCATGCGCCTTTTCTCCCCACCAACCATGGCTTCGACGAATATTTTGGAATTCCCTACAGCAACGACATGAAAATTGATCGCGGCATGAAGTTCGACTCGTCGATTGTTTTTCGCGAACAACTGACGCTGGAACAATTCCAGGCCGGAAAAAGTCCCGGCCCCCCGCTCATGCGCGGAAGTGCTTCCGAAGGTTGTCGCGTCATCGAATGTCCCGCGAACCAAAGGACATTGACGAAACGCTACACCCATGAAGCAATCCAGTTTATCGACCGCGCCCAAAGCAAGGAAAAGCCATTCTTTATTTATTTGCCGCATACGATGCCGCATATTCCTCTCTTCGCCTCGGACGACTTTCGTGGAAAAAGCGAAGCCGGATTGTATGGAGATACTTTGGAGGAAATCGATTGGTCGGTCGGGCAAATTCTCAAGCACTTGAAGGACAAAGGCTTGGACGAAAATACGATCGTGATTTACACGTCGGACAATGGACCCTGGAATTTGAAAGGCAGCAAAGAAGCCTGGGTCAAAGGAAATATGAAACGCAATGTGGGCGGTTCGGCCGGTCCACTTCGCGGCTTCAAGTTTTCGAACTTTGAAGGCGGGATGCGGGAGCCAACGGTGATTTGGGGGCCGGGCCTGGTAGCAAAAGGAAAAGTCTGTGACCACATCGTCGGATCGATCGATGTTTTGCCGACGTTGGTAGAAATTGCAGCTGCCCAATCACCCGAAATGAAAATTGACGGAAAGTCGATCGTTCAAATTTTGAAAAAAGGTAACGATGCGGAAGCTATTCGCGATACTTACTTTTATCGAACCGAGGGCGTTCGCCATGGCGACTGGAAACTCAAAGGGAAAGAGCTATTCAATCTGAAAAAAGATATTGGTGAGTCGACAAACGTTGCCGAATCCAATCCGGATGTCGTCAGGAAACTCAGTGGGCTTCTCCAGGCCCACCGCGACGAACTCAAAAAGAACGCGCGAAAAGCCGGGTCCTATCTGCGACCCGAGCAAAAGATCGAAGGCTCAAAAACCTGGCGAGCCCAACAAGGAAAGTGGAAGCTCGTCGATGGCGTCCTCGCCAACGCTTCCTCGCAAGGCGAAACCCTGGCTTTCTCCGAGTCGTTTCCAAGCAAGGATTTTGAGTTGCGTGTCCAGGCAAGAAAACTGAAGGGAAAAGAAGGGTTTCGTATCCTGGTTCGCGCCAACAAAAACCAATCCATTCGCTGGAGTCTCGGAGCCTTTGGGAATCAGCAGCATTCGCTGATGCGGGTCCAGAGGAACAAGGTCCGAAAACGAAGCGAGCCCGTTACGGGAAAAATCGAAGAAGGAAAATGGTATGAACTGGTTGTTCGCGTTGAAGGCAGAAAAATCACTTGCCGGATTGATGGTGAATTGGCAAACGAAGCTTCCTTCGACTGGAATCGGGCTGGTATGATTGGCCTGGGAAGCAACCAAGCTCAGGTTGAGTACAAGGAATTCCAGGTGTTGGTGGACGGCAAACCTGTTTCCGATGGTTGGAATCGCAAGTAGCACGCGAGGAAGAGATGAACCAAACGACGTTTTGCACGGCATGGATTTTGATGATTCTGTTCGGGGCTTCGACCTTCGGGCAATCGGATCAAGCTTCGGAAGATTGGAGAACGGTCCATTCCGATGTGGTTTATGGACATAAGGCCGGGATGGCATTGACCTACGATGTGATCACGCCCGTCAAAGAAAAGTCCAATGGCGCGGGCGTCCTGTTCATGGTCAGCGGTGGTTGGAATTCGCGCTGGTCAAATCCAAATTACGTGGTTCGGGAAAAACCACCCGTCAACAAGAACATGTTTGAAAAGTTGGTGCAGGCCGGCTTTACGGTTTACATGGTTCGGCACGGCAGCGCGCCGCGATTCAAAGTCCCCGAGGCCGTGAGTGATGTCCGCAAAGCGGTCCGCCACATTCGATATAACGCCAAGTCCTATGCCGTCGACCCGAATCGAATTGGCGTTTGCGGCGGAAGTGCCGGCGGGCATCTGTCATTGATGTTGGGCACGACGGGAAAAGCTGGCAAAGAGAAGCCCCAGCGAGAACGCGACGCGGGAACTCAAGTCGCTGCGGTCGTTGCCTATTTCCCACCCACCAACCTGGAAGGCCTGATGAATGATCGTGAATTGGTTCGCAGGTTCCCGGCACTTGATTTCGACGAAGACCGAGCGTCTTCCGTTTCACCGATCAAGCAGGTCACCTCGGATGACGCGCCGACCTTGTTGATTCATGGCAACAAAGATCGCCTTGTGCAGTTGAGTCACAGTCGAAATATCAAGAAAGTTTTCGACGAAAAGCATGTTGAAAATGAGCTCATCGTGATCGAGGGAGCCGGTCACGGATTCCGGGGTGAGAATCAGCAGCGGGCCGAGAAAGCACTGGTCGAATGGTTCGAGAAATATCTGACCGAAGGCGAAAGTGAGTCGGGTCAAGGAAATCGCTAACGTTATCTAGATTTCGCCTGTGGCCAACTGAAAGCAATGGAGGAACAGTTGTTTCCATTGTTCGACGACGATCTGGTGAATAGGCGCAAATGACTTTGAGGACGGTGATTGATTGTCGCGGCACAGGTCAATCAACGTTCCAGCGTCCCAGTTTTTGCCCAATTGCGAAATTCGCTGGTCACTCCCTCCACTGAGGTTCCGTCTCACAAATTCTTCAAGATGACTGTTCGTAGGATGATCGCCTACCAATCGGTGCCAGTATTTGGCGTTCGAAAAGTCCCCTTCAATACGGTGCATGATCCCGTGCCAATAACTTCCTTCCGCCGAGTGAATTCCTTGGCTAATCGCATGAGAGCCATCGAGATCGTTAAACAGAAGCAAGAGTCCAGCGCGGCAGCATTCGGCAGCATCGGTGTCAACAATTTGCCTCGCGTCGATTAAGAACCCAAGATCGGCGTTCCTGATTTGCGCGCTCG
The DNA here is from genome assembly GCA_964434955.1 of uncultured Pirellulaceae bacterium. GTDB lineage: Bacteria > Planctomycetota > Planctomycetia > Pirellulales > Pirellulaceae > JANQLU01. The sequence continues at coordinate 26,718 of CAYSXI010000035.1, read as the reverse complement.
CGTCCATGTTCCTATCGCCATGAATGTATTGGGCGAACGTCGCATCGGACAAAAAGGAACTGCTGAATTCACCCAGGTTTTCGGCCGAAATATCCATCACATCATCCGTTGCTAGCAAGAAGGCGTCGTCGAGTGATTCATCCTAATCAAAAACGGAAGCTAGCGAAATCTTCGATCGCCAAGTTGAATCCAGCTCAAGCTCCAATCTGTATTGAAAGCAGAATTAGGCCTCCCTATACTCCCGCGTCCTGTTTGAACAACTAATTCCGATCGCTCGATCGGTACAGGTCTACTTTGCTGACACCAATTCAAAAGTCTGAATCGAATTTCGTTTCGATCTTGCGCAATTCTCTCGATCGAATCGGGAAGTATGCGCGCCCTGCTTTTGTAGGAAAGGCCGCGCTTATCGTCGCGACCTTTTTTCTATGTTCGCAATTCGCGGCGAACTTGCTTGCTCAAGAACCGAGCATCCAGTTCGCTTCGCCCGATCCTCAAGCGTCGATAAATTTGAATGCGAACAAGGCCAGTAATTGGTCGGAAGGGCATTACGACGTATGGCATCTCGAAGGCGAAGTCGTCATCACCCAGGGCAACCTGAAAACGGCTTCCAGGCAGGCAATCATCTGGTTCGACACGACGAGTACCGATTCCAACCAGGCGAGAAAAGTTCTTGTCTACCTTGAGGGGAATGTTCAAGTCGATTTCGGTCTGGATCCGACTCGCCCCAACTCGATCCGCGATCAAAAGTGGTATGGACGGCTGTTTACCAAAGCCAAAATCAACATGAACGTGGTTTCTTCCGGGACCCCTCGTCAGAAACCACTTATCTCCAAACGCGCGAATCAGGCGTTGGCAACGATGGGCAACACGATTCGTCCCGTGCAGTTTACCCAGGAGAATGACACGCGTCGGCGTGGAACGGCCGCGCAACCGACTTTGGTGTCGCCACAAACTGGACAGATCATTCCAAGTTCAAACGCGACCGTCATTCCGCAGCAAGGCAGCGCGATTCAGCCGGTCCCACAAACGCAACAACCAGTTGCCGTTACTCCGCAAACCGGTCCGATTCCTCAAGCAAAAGTCGTATTTGGACCCCGGGGTGGAACATCATTCAATAGTCGAACCATCAACTCTCAAACCGTACCGGGCGAGCAAATCACGATAGGCACTGGAGGCGTTCGAGTCGAAGTCGAAAGTGAGCGACTTCAGAGTATTCCCCAATTGGGCGGCCAGGCAACCGATCGTGTGACCATTGCCGCTGACAGTTTTATTGCCTGGCACAATGAAGTCGGTGGGCGAGACCGTTGGGAGATTTACCTGGAAGGGGATGTGGTATTCGTTTTTGGCGACCGAACCGTTCGGGCAAAGCGGATGTACTACGATCCGAATTTCCAAAAGGGAACGATTCTCGATTCGGAGATGCTGACGCCGATTCCCGGACATCAAGGTTTAGCGCGGCTCAAGGCGGATGTGATTCGGCAGGTCGACGCCAACAATTTCCAGGCTCATGGCGCAGCGATGACGACCAGCCGGATGGGGGTTCCCCGATACTGGCTTCAGAGTGATCACGTCGCGATCCGTCGTGAGACCGCCCAGGTTGGCAACTCGTATTTTGACCCCTACAGCGAAAATCAGGTTCAGGCTCAACCCAAAGACCGGTACTTCGCTCAGGCCGGTGGCAATGCGGTTTACTTCGGCGGTGTCCCGCTTTTCTATTGGCCGACAATCGCCACCGAATTAACCGACCCGGTTTTCTACTTGCGTTCGCTTCGCGTTGGAAATGATGGCGATTTTGGTTTTCAATTACGGACAGCTTGGGATCTCTACCAGGTTCTCGGAATTGCTAATGCTCCCGAAAACTCCGACTGGATTGGCCGACTCGATTACTTGTCGGAACGTGGCTTCGCTTTTGGTACGGACTTTGAATACCAGGGCCCCCAGTTTCTCGGATTGCCGGGGCAAGTTGATTCCCAGCTGCAGAGTTACTTCGTATTTGACAATGGTACGGACAACCTCGGGTTTGACCGCCGAGACGTTCCCATCGAAAAGAGTTTCCGCGGGCATCTTCTGATGCGATCCCTGTGGCGGGTGCGTCCAGGAATCACAATCAAGTCCGAGCGTGGCTGGATCAGTGACCGGAATTTCCTCGAACAGTATTTCGAGCGACATTGGGATTCGTACAAGGACTACACGACGGGGACCTGGCTCGAGGCCAATTTTGGTCACCATTCCTTCAATCTTTCGACTCAATTTCGAACCAATAATTTCTTTACGGAAACCGAGGATCTGCCACGCTTCAATCACTTCATGATTGGACAGTCACTGTTGTTTGATCGAGTCGTCTGGCACGCGCATTCGCAGATTGGTTTTCGCAAATTCCGAGTTGGCAATCCGCCAACGAACCCGATTGATCTTGCCAAGTTCGATCCCCTGGCTTGGGAGTCTTCGAATGCCAACGGTGCGGTTGCTTCGACCCGTCATGAACTTGACGCACCTGTTCAGTTGGGCCCGGTTCGCGTCGTTCCTTACTTGATGGGCGAAGCGGCGTTTTGGCAGGAAGATTTGAATGGAAACGATACGTTTCGCGGGTTTGGGCAAACCGGCGTCCGAGCCAGTCTGCCCATGTGGCGCGTCGACCCGACCATTTCGAGTGAGCTATTCAATGTCAAAGGAATCGCCCACAAGGTCAGCTTTGATTCCGAGATTCTGTACGCCGATGCCAGCCAGGACTTAACGCGACTTCCCCTTTATGATTCGCTGGACGATAACGCTCAGGAACATTTTCGTCGAAGACTCCTGTTTGATGCGTTCGGTTTGGCGGCCGGTGACGATGTCCCGGCTCAGTTTGATGAGCGGTTGTTCGCTTTCCGATACGGGATGCAACGTTATGTTTCATCACCGACAACTGAAATCGTCGATGACCTTACGCAGGTTCGTTTTGGTATTCGCAATCGCCTGCAGACCAAACGAGGATTGCCAGGTCGAGAGCGGATCATTGATTGGATGACGTTTGATATCAACGGCGCGTACTTTCCTCGTGCTGACCGAGATAACTTTGGTCAGAATTTCGGGATGTTTGACTACGACTTTCGATGGCACATCGGCGATCGGCTCAGTATTCTCTCCGACGGCTTCTATGATTTCTTTGGACAAGGTTTACGAACGACCAGCATCGGGATGATGGCCAGTCGACCAGGCGTGGGACAAACGTATCTGGGGATTCGATCGATCGAGGGGCCGGTGAGCAGCAACGTTATCCAGGGTTCCGTTTCTTATCGAATGAGCGACAAATGGGGGATCAACGCGAATTCTTCCGTTGACTTCGGGGACGCGGGTTCGATTGGTTCACGGGTTGGCTTCGTCTATATCGGCGAATCCTTCCTTTGGAACTTGGGAGTCAATTACGATGCCAGTCGCGGCAATACGGGCTTTATCTTTGCCTTGGAGCCGCGATTTCTGCGCAGCTCGAGACTGCTTCCTCTGGGCGGCCGGCCGATCGGCCCCGCCAGCAGTGAATATCTCGAGTAAGCTCCGACAGAATACCGTTTCGATCTGAATCCGATCTGCTATTATTTGTCTTTCCTGTGAACGGCCGGGCTTGATCTCGGGGCTCGCGACTCACCCAATCCCAAGTGTAGAAGTGAAAAAAATGCGAAAAATTTTGATTGCCGGCAATTGGAAAATGAACACCAACCACCAGTCTGCCTTGGAACTGGTGAACGGCATTGCTTCGGCCGCTGATTCCTGCGACGCCGATTTACTGGTCTGCCCGCCCTCGGTTTACCTGCAGGCGGTCCAGGAAGCCGTTCAGGGATCACGCGTGTCGGTCGGTGCTCAGAATGTTTATCACCAGCCCGAAGGCGCCTTTACCGGCGAACTCAGTGTGGGAATGTTGGCAGATTTGGGGTGCAAATACGTGATTTTGGGGCACAGTGAACGTCGGCATGTCCTGGGAGAGTCGGATCAAGACGTCAATTTGAAGACTCGAGCGGCTCTGGACGGTGGCTTGATTCCAATTGTCTGCGTCGGGGAAACGCTCGAAGAACGTGAAAGTGGAGAGACTTTGACGGTTGTTGCCCGGCAATTCGAGCAATCCCTGGCTGGGCTGAGCGAGGAAGAGATGAAAAAGACCGTGATCGCCTACGAACCGGTTTGGGCCATTGGTACGGGCAAAGTCGCGACACCGGAACAGGCACAGGAAGTTCACGCCGACCTTCGCAAACTCATCGAAAATCGGTACAATTCCGAGGTTTCCTCAGCCGTCCGAATACTCTACGGAGGCAGCGTCAAACCTGATAATGCTGCTGACCTGATCGGACAGGTTGATATTGATGGAGCTCTCGTTGGGGGAGCTTCGTTGAAGACAGACAGTTTTATTGCCATCGCAAGGGCCAATTCAGAGAGCCCGACTGCCTAGGACGTGCCATGTTTGGCACCAAGTCGTTTGGCGATTCGACATAGTTTTAACCGGTGACGATGAGTGGGATCCCGTTCCCCATCGCCCCTTTTTAAATTGGATTAGTCATGCTTTTACTGATGGGATTCGTCCTGTTTCTGGTTTCCGTGTTCATGATGCTGCTGATTCTGGTTCAGCGTGGACGAGGTGGCGGTCTCACGGGCGCTCTTGGAGGAATGGGTGGACAAAGTGCGTTCGGTTCGCGAGCCGGCGACGTGTTCACCCGAATCACGGTTGTCACGGCAATCATCTGGATCATGCTCTGCATGTTGACGATTGCGATTTTTAATCGACCCATGCGACCCGAGATCGGACAAACAAGTGTCAGTGCCGATGGTGAGCAAGACTTTGACTTTTCGTCTTTTGGCGCCGCGCCAGACACGGGTGACTCGAAGTCAGGTGACTCCAAGTCCGATCCTGATACGAAGAAATCGGATGACGATAAGAAAGCCGACGACAAGAAGGCGGACGACAAGAAGGCGGACGACGATAAGAAAACTGGCGACGACAAGAAAGCCGGTGACGACAAAACCGGCGACGATAAAAAGGCTGATGACAAGAAAGCCGCTGACGACAAAAAGTCGGTCGCTGACGACAAGAAAGCGGATTCAACCAAAGCTGACGACAAGAAAGCTGACGACAAGAAAGCTGAAGACAAGAAGGCTGAAGATAAGAAAGCTGACGATAAAAAGTCGGACGATAAAAAAGGCGAAGAGAAGAAGTAAGCTTTTTCAATTTGTTGCGTCAATGGAAACCAAATCGAGTGGGGAGCATTTGGTTTGTTGCTTAGCATGACTGGCCAGGGCCAGGGTCAAGCAAAAAGCGAACGATTCACCGTTTCGGTCGAATTGCGCGCTATCAACAGCCGGTTTCTAAAAATCAACTTTAACGGAGCCGACGCTTATGGGGCTCTGATCTCCGAGTTGGAATCCCAGATTCGAGACCAAATCAAACGAGGGACGGTCAACGTTCATATCCGTACGGATGACCATCGCGGTGCCGGCAGTTACCGCTTGAACGAAAAAGTACTTCGCGGATACAAGCAACAGCTTGATGCCACCTTTGATGAATTACCGGCCGATGCCCTTAATTTTCTGTTGGCCTTGCCAGGAGTTGTCGAGGAAAGTGACGAGTCCGATAACGGTGGTGAGGAACTCGCGGCTGTGGCGAAAGAAGCTTTGGGTTCGGCCCTTGCCACGCTCAATGGCATGCGCGGAAAAGAGGGCGAGTCGATGGCGACGGAGCTACTGGAGAATTGTCGCGAGATTGGCAAGGTAGCCGATCAGATCAAGACGCGTGCCCCGGTCGTCGTCGAGGCCTACGCCGATCGCTTGCAGGATCGCATCAATCAAATGTTGGCAAAAATGGATGCCGAAATTGATCGCAAGGACATCGTTCGTGAAATCGGGATCTTTTCGGATCGTTGCGACATCAACGAAGAACTGGTTCGACTGGAAAGTCATTTGGAACAATTCGAACAGATCATTGGCGGGGCAACGAGCGAAGGCCGCAAGCTGGATTTTCTGACCCAGGAGCTACTGCGCGAGACCAACACGATTGGCTCCAAATCGAATGATGCGGAAATTGCAGGACACGTGGTCCAAATCAAGACCATGATTGAGCGGATTCGCGAGATGGTTCAAAACGTCGAGTAGATTCGGGCGCGGCATGAACGAACGAGAATCAACGGTTTCCAATTCCGGCCATCCCGAGTCCCAAATACCGGGCCAGCTCGTCATCATTTCGGGGCCTTCCGGCTCCGGCAAATCGACGCTTGTGAAAAGGCTGATTGCGACTTGTCCCCTGCCCTTGGAGCTGAGTGTTTCCGCGACAACCCGGGCCCCCCGCGAAGGCGAAACGGACGGTGTGCAATACCGTTTTCTCACCAAGGAACAATTTCAAAAGCATCGTGAATGTAACGATTTCTTGGAATGTTGCGAGGTTTTTGGCCGGGGGGACTGGTATGGGACACTTTCTGAACCGGTTACCACTGGCCTAAGAAACGGAAAATGGATAATCTTAGAAATAGACGTCGAAGGCGCGATGAAGGTCGTGAAGTCTGTCGCCGCTGCGATTACCATTTTTATTGATCCAGGTAGCCTGGAAGAGCTGGAACGTCGTCTAAGAGGTCGCGGAACCGAGTCGGAAGAAAAGATCCAACGACGACTCGAAGTGGCCAAGCGGGAAATGGAGTTTATTTCCTCGTATCAATATTCCGTCGTGAACCAAAACATCGACTCGGCAGTCCATCAGATCTGCCAGATTTTGCAAAGTCAATCGGAAGGGAATGAATGTACAACCATTTGAAAGAAGAAGAAATTGTCAACAAAGTCGGTGGTCGATTTAAGCTTTCAACGTTGATTCAAAAACGACTTGTCCAAATCAATCAGGGCGCGCGACCGCTGATCGATACCCAATCCGAAGACAAAATGGAAATCGTCTTGCAGGAAATTTTGCACGACAAAATTTATCTCGATACAACCAACGAAGTAAAATCTGTCGACACGGGTGACTTCTACGAAGTGGCCGATTTCGAACTCGACGATCAATAATAATGGCATGTGCGATTCGGCGACGCTGCTTTGGCTGATTCAAACTCAATATCGGAATCACTGACCGGTCAAAAAATACTGGTGGGTGTCAGCGGTGGCATCGCCGCATATAAATCTGCCACCCTGGTGAGTCGACTCGTGCAAGCTGGTGCGAGCTGCCAGGTCTTGATGACCGATTCGGCAACCCGTTTTATTGGCGAAGCCACTTTTCTGGCACTTAGCGGAAAACCGGTCGCGCGCAATCTGTTCGACGAACGTTTTCCATTAGGGCCCCATATTGAATTGGCCCGGGATTATGATTGGTTGGTCGTCGCTCCGGCAACGGCTAATTTCTTTGCCAAGGCCGCCAATGGCATCGCGGATGATTTGTTGAGCACCTTGATCCTGAGTTTTACGGGAACGCGTGTCTATGCACCCGCCATGAATTGCGAGATGTGGGAGAATCCCGCCGTTCAGCGAAACGTGAAACAAGTAGCCAATGACGGGGCAACCCTGGTGGGGCCCGAAGAAGGCTGGCTCAGTTGCCGGGTAAAAGGCAAAGGACGAATGGCGGAGCCAGAACAGATTCTTGAAGTAATTGCCCAACTCTCCTCTTAATTTGGATTCCGCAATGCCCCGGGTTTTAATCACCTCCGGTCCTACCCGGCAGTACGTCGACCCGGTCCGATACCTGACCAATGCATCCAGCGGCCAAATGGGCGTTGCATTGGCCACCGCCGCAATCTCCGCCGGGATGGAAGTTGTCGTCGTGTCCGGTCCGGTCCACGTGGAATACCCTCAGGAGGCCGAACTGCATTCGGTCGTTACCACGGACGAGATGTTTACGACTTGCCACGGCCTGTTTGACGAATGTGACGGCGTGATCGGCGCGGCAGCGCCATGTGATTACAAAGTCGAAAAAGTGTCCGACACGAAACTTTCCAAAACGGGTGACGGTCTGCTGTTGAAGTTAATTGAAACACCCGATGTGATTGCTTCACTGGGAAAATCCAAACGCGCGAATCAGTGGGCGGTCGGCTTCGCACTGGAAACCCATGATGCGAACTTTAAAGCCATCACCAAAATGCAGAAAAAATCCTGCGACCTGATGGTGGTCAACGGTCCCGATGCCATTAACTCAACCGAAAATTCGGTTCATATCCTCGATCGAAACGGATCGACCGTCGAGAGCATTCACGCGGCCAAATCCGAAGTCGCTGAGGCCATCATTCGTCAAATCGAAAAACGACTGATTCAAAGAGCTTGAGACGAGCGTCCAAACGTTCAGTTTTTGATCGCGAGCGACGATGGGCCAACTAGCTCGTGCTCAGGATATGAAGAATGTCGCCATCCTGGATGACGTAGTCCTTGTGCTCTTTCCGCATCAAGTTGTTGGCTTTGATTTCACGCTCGCTTCCCAAGCGAAACAGATCATCACAGGTCATTGTTTCCGCGCGGACAAAACCCTTTGCCAGGTCCGTGTGAATGCTGCCCGCAGCATCAACTGCAGTCGCTCCCTTGGGGATCAACCAGGTTCGAACTTCTTTTTCGCCGGCGGTAAAAAAGAGCATCTGGCCGGACGAGTCCATGATTTGCTGAATCAGTGTTTCGCGATCGTATTGGCTGACGCCCATCTCTTCGCAAAACTCCCCCCGCTCTTCGGCATCCATTTGCTGAAGTTCCAATTGGAGACTTACCGAAAACGCGACGACCGTAACGTTTTCGTCGGAAGTCAGTGACTTGACCGAATCAATGACTTCCACGGGATCTTGCATGTCATCAATGTTCAGGATGACAATTCGCGGTTTCTGTGTCAGCATCTGGAAGGCTTTGACATAACGAAGCTGTTTATCGCTTAGTTCAATATCCCGAATCGCTTTCCCCGATTCCATTTCGGCCAGCACCGGTTCAAGTGCCTCCAATTCTTCCAACTCCTTGTCGCGATTGGGGCGTGGTCGCTTGACGTTCTCACGAAGTTTTTCAACGCGACCGGTCACGATCTCCAAATCCGTCAGCAAAAGATCTTCTTCAAACGACTGCAGTTCGTTGGCGGCATCGCCTCCACCAAAAGACGTGACCACAAGAATCATGCATCCCGACTCTCGAATATTTGCCAGCTTGCCCGCGTTTCCGTCCTGGGATCGGTTGAGACCCGGCGTGTCGACGATGTTCAGTTGCGCTTGGGTGATTTTCTTGGGCTCGTAGATCTCACAAAGTTTCTCGACGCGAGGATCCACGATGGTTGCCGTGGCCATTTGGGTCGAGTGAGCTTGCGACGGATCCGTTGGCGTTTGAGTGAGATATTCGAAGAGAGAGCTTTTTCCCGATCCCTGGTAACCGACTATTCCTATTTTCATTTTTCCTGCATTTTCAATTCTGAGTTTTGTCGCGTTTGGTTCATCGCATTCTCCAATTCGCGAAGCTTTCCGTCAATTTGGGATTGTTGTTCTCGATTCAATGGTTTGCGGCCAAACCGAACGCCGTAAAACCACTTGGTAATCGAATCGAACAGTTCCTTGATTTTTTTGCTTTCCGCGTGATCCGAGAATTGTTGGCTGGCCCATTGGGCAAATTCCAATTGGGTTTGGGATTCGCGCCGAACCAAACCGTGATTGCGGAGGATGCGTTGGAAACGCTGGTAAAACTCAACGTAATCCGATCCTTCCACGTCGCCGAGAACATAGCGACCCAAGCGTGGTGAGACCAACGACAGGGCACTGCCAATAATTTGCCAAATGAAATTGGTGCCGACCTTCTCACCCGCCTCACGTTTTTTGGCAACCCGAAGGCCGCGAACGCCAAGGACAAAAACGATGATGATGATCAATGCGACGGGGATAATGATTCGAAGATACCACCAAACGGAATTGGGATCATTCACGGGCGACTCATCAAACTGTCGCTTCCACCAATCCTCGTCCATCATGCTGGACAAATAAGCCAAGGGGTCTCCGCCAAGACTTTCCATCATGGCATCGTTTTCCGAATTGTTCAGACCCAAGACGTAATCCCGCCAAAGGTCTCGGGCAAGCGTCAATGCGTTTCCGCCCGAGCCCCAGTTTTCAACAATCTCGCCACTTGATGCCGGTGTCGGATCAAGGATCAGCCATGAGCCGGATTGGACTCCGTTGATTTCGTTCTGCAGCAGTTCGGGTCCGCAGTCTTCCGGGCGTATGTAAACTTCGACCCAGGCATGCGCGTGCTGCTTTTGGACAACATAATTATTTAATGCTTCATTTTTTGTTCCACCGCGGAATCCAACCACGACTCGAGCGGGAATGCCCTGACTCCGTAACATCAAGACCAGTGCCGAAGCATAGTACTCGCAGTGCCCTTGCTTGTGATTGGCAACAAAATCCTCGACGGCATCAATCGAGCGATTGCGATTGACCGTTCGATAATCAAGCGTATAGCGGTAAGCTGGATTTTGCAGGAAATGTTGTTCCAGCCGGCGGGCAATTCGAAGATGGCTCTCGCTGTTGGTATCCTTCTTGACCTGATCGGCGATCGAGACCAAGGTCGGATAGCGGGACTTGTCGATGACCGTCAACCACTCTTTTTCAAGCGGGTTCTCCGCCAAGTTGCGGCTGTTCTCTTCCGGGATGTACGGCCAGGAATTAAATGTGCGAACACCGGTCGCCGTCCGCTCGACGAGGATGTCGACCTGGTAGGGATAAGGCGAATACTCGATATGTTTTTCGTCGACGACATTGACGAAAACACCGTTCTGAGTCATTGCTTCGTTAACTCGACGCAAGGCGGACAAAGGACGGCAGAAGGCAACTTGGCCTTTGAATTTTTGCGATTTGTACCAAGGGGCTGCCGAAAATAGCATTGGATCCTGGGTTGGTTCCAGGACAATCCTCTGGTTCAGCAACCGGTTCGATCGGTTTCGTGGGGCATCGCGAATCAAGCGAGTGTCTTGGTCGTAAACCCGGGTGTAGGGTGGTTCCCAGGTTGTGTGTCCGTCCTTGATCCGGACCGTGCCCATCGCCATGCCGCGAAAATAAACTTCGCCTTCCGGGAATACGGGCTCCTCTGTTGCCGGATCGGTGAACCAGACGCGAAAAACGGAGTCCGCCGAAAGCGCGATCAGGCCTTCCTGGTCCAAGTCAATTTTGTTGGTGATCCCGACTTCGCTCATCGGAAGAATCTTCGGGCCAAACCAGGCGGTTTGGCTTTTTGGCATCACGAAAAACAGGATTCCCGTAAACGTGACGCCAATCACCGCCAACCATCCAATGTGCCGACCCATTCGGCGCAGGACCTTGCGATTGCGGTTTTCCTGGTCAAACACCGCGACGGGCGCTTGATGGCCCGAGGTCAGCGAAACGTCAATGTTTTTGAGCTTGGTCTCTTGGACCTTGTTTCGATATTCGATCCGGTAGGAATCCGAGTACAGCGTCAGCAGCATCATCGTGATTCCGGCCAACATCATGTAGATGAAAAAGAAGAATCCACCTTCAAACTCAAGATTGAATGCTGCCGCGACGACAACTTGCAACAAGCTGAGCACCATGATCTGCCAGCAAACACGTGGCGTCTTTTTTTGGAATAGCAAAACCGCCTGGAGGTAGACCAATAGGTTCGCAATCAAGATCAGTTTGCCGCCGGTTCCCGTGGTAAAGAAACCGCTCAAGGTGTAGGCGGTCACAATGATCGCAGCCAGGTTGGCGATCCATTTGTTGAATCGAATCAGCTTGAAATAGTCATTGAGAACGAACGCCAGGACGGAGGTCAGGACGGCGATTCCGGTCAGTCGTTGATCACGCTGTCCCAAACCGAGCAGCAGTCCACTCATCGAAGCCAGCAAGACAAACATGATTTGAACCAGGCGCTCAACGCGGAACATTATTCTTCTCCCGCCTGTTCGCTGGTTGCGGATTCCAAAGCTTCATCTGCTTTGTGATGAAAAATGGAAATCAATTCTTGCCGTTGCTTTTCCAGGTCGAATTGGAAAAGTTCATCGCAATAAGGAGTCCCGACCTGGATCCAGTCTGCCCGTTTCAAAGCGGATTCATACATCGGCGACATATCACCGGTGAATTCTGGTCTTGGACGCGTGCTGATGACGATCAAAGGGGTGCCCGCGCTTGCGTGATTGGCAAGCTCCAGAAGACCTTGTTCAATTCGCGTGTTCATTGTCGGTCGGATCACGGCCAACCGCCGCATCAGTTCAGCGAGAAACTGGGAGTAGGCCTGAGTGGTTGCCGTCCAGACTGATTGCCCACAAAAACTGACCGCAACCTGGCCCCGGATCCAGTTTTCCAATTCGAACAGGATGGTCGCCGTGCAACTGATGGCAAGTTCGACTTGTTCGCTGGTGGCAAACTGCGGTGGCCCCAATGGCCCTTCGGCCATGATTGAATCGTCCGGGCTGGGTGTCCAGGGATTGGTGTCGTCGTCGATGTAGCAGTCCAGGAGAATCGCGAAGTCGCGATCGCCTTTTTGGTCAAACTGCTTGACGATCAAGTCGTTGGCCTTGGCTGAGCTGCGCCAGTGAATCCAGCGAATGCTATCTCCGGATTTCCAGGGGCGCAATGCGTAAAACTCTTCCTGCTCGATTCCGCGGCGTCGCTGGTTCGAAGAGTTGCCCGCGGCAAGCGACGCCATTCTTTGATGCCAAATCGGGGTCAATTCTCCGAGTCGCGGGCCCACATATAGTTCTGTTTCGCGCTGCCACCAAAACGCGCCTCGAATCAATCCCAACGGAAAGGTCGTTGAAATTCGAGCTGGGCCCAGGATGTATTTGCCGCGTTGGCTAAAGTGAATTCGATAGGAGCTATGGGTCGTTCCGTTGGGTGCAACTTGTGGAACGATTAACTCAATCTCGCTTTTCTGCGCGGCGTCGCCCGGATCGACCTGGCGAATGCGATCCACAATTTTCACATTCCAGGCCGTGAGCCAGGAACGGGCATTGGTCAATGACCATTCGACAAAGGTCGTTTGGCCGGCATTGACGACGTCCGTCGTCCTTCGCATTGGCAGCAGATAGTACATCGTTGAAATGGCAAATCGCCAGTTCAAGAATAGCGGTGTCACCATCAAACCAATCAGCAAGAACAAGAGGTTCATTTGCCGAAGGATCGAGCCGATTACGATAAACGCAAGGATAAACAGGAAGTACCAGCCTTCACGGGCAAACCTTACGGTTCGGCGGCTTCGGTCGGCCTTTTGACTCATTTCTCGGATTCCTGTTTACCCACCCGGGTCGCAATGGCTTAGGCCGGCGAGGGGACTTCGTTCAATATCGATCGAACAATCGTTTCCAGCGTTTCGCGCTGGTTCTGCTGTGAAATTCCACGGTATTTTACGCGGTGAGCCACCACGGGCACGGCAAGCTGCTTCACGTCGTCGGGCGTGACATAGTCGCGTCCATCACAGAACGCCATGGCTTGAACGGCTCGATACCAAAGGAGCGCACCACGGGTGCTGACCCCAACACTCAAGTCGGGTGAGTTTCTCGTCGCGTGAACGATGCTCATGATGTAACGGGAAATCGAGTGGTCGACTTTGACCTGACGCACGGCTTCTTGGATCTGAGCGATCTCCTCAACTGTTGCGACGGCTTTGAGCTCTTCGACCGGCTCGCCTTTTTGATGCGAAGTCAAAATGTCGAGTTCGAATTCCGGATCCGGATAGCCCATCGAAACACGAAGCAGAAACCGGTCCAACTGACTTTCCGGCAAAACGTAAGTGCCTTCAAATTCGAAGGGATTCTGCGTCGCGATCACCATGAAGGGGGGCTTCAGCTGATGAGTCGAACCGTCCACGCTAACTTGCCCATCGCTCATGGCTTCCAGCATCGCACTCTGGGTTCGAGGGGGAGCTCGGTTGACTTCGTCCGCGAGAACAAAGTTGTTGAAAATTGGCCCCGGGTTAAACACAAACTCGTGCGTATCGGACTTGTAAATGGAACTGCCAACAATGTCGCTGGGTAACAAGTCCGGAGTAAACTGAATTCGGCAAAATGATCCTTCAACGCTTTTCGCGATGGCTTTGCCCATCAACGTTTTCCCGACGCCGGGAACGTCTTCCAGGAGGACGTGCTCACCCGCCAACAAAGCCACGATGCATTGGCGAGCAATTTCCTGCTTGCCCAACACAACTTTGATAACGTTTTCTTCAATCCGGTTTACGATTTGATGAAGCTGTTTTGTGTCGCGCGAGGGCGCCGACGCAACCGAGGATTCAGCGTTCAAGTCTTCTTGCCTTCCAGAATTTGTCTTCAAAATGATCAGCGATATATTAGCCGAAAACCCCTCAATTGTCGCGGGTGGGAACGGAGACGGTAGGTTTCTGTACGAATCTCATTCCGCGAAGGTTGGTGGATTTCTGACGGAATCGTGTGGTTCGCCTTTCAGGCAAGAAAAGAAGTCCTGGAAACGCTCGTTCGTTGTGCCCAGTCAGCGTTTTTTGCGCGGTTAGTTGCCATGGCAGTTGCCCGGGCGAACGAAACAGAATTGGCTTCTCTCGAATTCAGCCAGAGAACGATTCCGATTGCCTGCCCGAATGCGACGGCGCATAAAAAAACCCCGCGGAGAGCGGGGTGGATTTATGGAATGGCAATCGCAGCCTTGGCCGCCGAGCGAATCTTCCTAGTTCAACCAGGGTGTGGTCAAAAAGGACGGAGCTGCCATCGTGTTTGTTTTGTAAGGGAAAGGGAGGCCTTCCCACTGACTAAGGTTGTAACCGAGGACAACGATCGCCCCGATCAGGCAGACAAACGAAATCAGCAGAAGAACGGTGTAGATGTTCAGCGATTGTTTGCTGTAATTTGGCGTATTATCCACGGCTGCTTCTGGAACAGCGGCTTCAAACGACTCCATCGGAGCATCAACGTTGGGTTGTGACATAATCGCCCTCTTTCAATTGTTCTTGTTGCAAATCCTTGATCATGCGACCCATCAGACGGTTGTCGCCAACAGAGACGATATCTGCGTCACCGATGTATTTTTCGCCGCGGAAGACCTTTAGCTTGTGGCTTTTGTTAAGGCCGTCGTCGTTACCAATGGTCGCCAGGAAATAACCCTCTGCGGCTACTTTAGAAACTTGACCTTCCACCACGGGTGGAATGTGGTCGACCAATGACGTGATCGTCAAACCGTTTCCGCGTAGGACTTTGGTAAGCTTGGCATTCAATGCACTCAGAGCTTTCTGGCGAACTTCAAGATCTTGTTTGGTACCTTGAAGTGCGTATTTTTCATTCGTCAAAGCAACCACTTGAACTCGAATCGCAGCGATCTGATCAATCAAGTCCGAGTTTTTCTTTTCCAAAGAGGCGATCGAGGCATCCAATTCCTTGATGGCTGCCTGGGCTTGGCTGATCTGCGTTGTCTGAGTTGCCATCGTGGTTTCGGCTTTGTTCAACGCTTCTTCTTTACTCGTCAATTCGGTATTGGCGTTTGCCAAACGAGCATTCAAATCAGAAATCGTAAGAGCACGAGCTTGTTGCTCGGTCGCCAACTTGATCTCGTTTTCTTTCGAGCTGGCCAGGATCGTTTCCTTTTCAGCCTTACGAGCTTCGGCGATCTTCTTGAATTCTTCGGCCTTCTTGTACCAGTTCTGGTGGGAAGCTCCGATAATGAGCGCTAATGTCAAAAAGACGACGCTGGACAATAGAATCAGAACCGTCAAAATTTTGCCCATTAAGTTCATCTGTACTGTTCCTCTAATCGATCAGTGCGTTGCAACGTGGTTTTCGAATTGCGGTCGGTGAGACTATTGGCGTGAGACCAGACAATTCGGGTCCGTGTGAGTCAATCAATGGCAAGAATCGGAAGAATGAGCCCCCAAAGCTCCTCGTCTCCCCCAATTCACGCAAGCTGCGAAACCCGCACGTTTTAGTATAGTTGCCGGTGAATTTTCGTGTCAATTAAATCGGACTTTTTCACATGAATCCTGATTCAACCTGACAAGTTGCCCGCACATCCGATACCTGGACCTTAAAACTGGGCAAAAACGCCAGTTTTTTGGGCAAAACTCCTACAAGTGGACCTTCGACCCAATCGGCGCGGGTTCCGGCCAAGGATTCCGTTTCCGTTTCATCCTATGAATTCGACTCAGCCGGTTGAGGTTTCATCACGGGTTCGCGGCCCAAGGAACGATGGGCAACGGTTAACTGCCCCATATGGATGCCTTCGTGAAACGAGCCAAACAAAAACAACTGACCCACATTGGGGGCGCCTGAAATCGGCCCGCGTTCGCCCGCCGGCGGAGCCGCCGCATTCAGTTCCTCGTCGGAACACTCTTCGATGACTTTCAGCAGGGTTTCCCGTCGCTCGTGAAAGTAAGCCAAAACATCGTCCTTCGAAGGGTAGGCCGCGCGGTCCGGGTTGATCTCACTCCCGAACCAGAACAGCTCCTCCCATCCTTCTGGAATCTGGTCAACATCCGGTCGAAACCTGGAAGCAAACCGATTGTCTGCCAAGCCCAGGTGCCCGACGATCCAAATCGCGTGATTGCTGTTGGGACAGGGCTGGGTGAACCAATCGTCGTCGGTTTTGAATTCTTCCAGTACCAGGTTGAGTGCGTTGCGACTTGTGTTCAATGCGTGGATGGCCGCTTGGCGAATGCTCACTTTTGGATTCTCCGATTTCATTTTTGTTCAAGGTTGCGTTCATTTAGACTCCATCCCGTTGGCGAATTCAATGAACGATTTGGATATTTCAAACGGTTTCTCAAGGACGCGTGTGATCTTTCACAAAACTCGTGATCAGGGACGTTTGAACTTTTTCCGTTCAAGCTGCAAGGGTTCGTAGCGGTGGCAATCCGGATGGTGATCATTGACCATTCCCATCGCCTGCATCAGCGAATAACAAGTGGTCGGGCCAACAAACTTCCAGCCGCGTTTTTTGAGCTCTTTGCTCATCGCAACCGATTCGTCCGTGGTCGCCCGTTTGGGATCGAAGGGCCGGTCGGTTTCGGGTTCAAATTTCCACAACAGTTTTGGAAGCGAGATTCGTTCTTCACGCAATTCCAACGCTCTTTGCGCATTGTTGATGGTCGCTTCAATTTTGCCCCGGTGCCGGATAATCCCCTCATTTTTGAGTAGTTTTTCGACCTGCCGTTTTTGGAACAGCGAAACTTTCTCGATTTCGAATTTCGCAAACGCTTCGCGAAAGTTCTCGCGCTTGCGAAGAATCGTGATCCAAGAAAGGCCCGACTGAAAGCCCTCGAGGCAGACTTTCTCAAAAAGCCGCCGCTCATTTTTGGTTGGGACTCCCCATTCGCGATCGTGATAGTGAATGTACTCGCGGTCGGTCCCACACCACCAGCATCTTGAGGCTCCCTCGGAGTCGGTCATTAGGTACTGTTTTTTGCTCATATTTCGATTGGATCGGTCAGCGGAGCAGGTATCAAGATACCGAGCGGAAGTTCTCCGGTTTTCCCGTGCCCAGTCGTTCAAAATGAGGGATGCTTGAACTAAGCTGAATTGTTTGTTCGCCCAAAGATGGCGCCCGTTTGCGCCAATGATTCATAGCCACGCTGCTTGGAGACCCTGATTCATGAGTAACCCCTTCCGTTTTTCACTCTGCCTGGGATTGGCGATTGCAATTTTCGTTGGTTCGACCACGTTGCTTCGCGCCCAGGATTCGGACGAGCCCCGAAAAGATTCAAAGCCAAAAGTCAGCTCGTCGTTGATTTCGAGTTTTTCTTTTCGAGGAATTGGCCCGGCGCTGATGTCGGGACGGATTGTTGATATCGCTGTCGATCCGGTCAAACGAAGCACCTGGTACGTTGCGGCAGCGTCGGGTGGTGTTTGGAAAACGACGAACGCCGGTGTTACCTGGCGTCCGATTTTTGACGGATACGGATCCTATTCTATCGGGTGCGTGACCATCGACCCGAACGATCGATTTACGATTTGGGTTGGAACCGGTGAGAACAACTCTCAGCGAAGTGTCGGTTACGGCGACGGACTTTACAAATCCACCGATGGCGGTGCGTCATTCAAGAAGGTCGGACTTGGAGACAGTGAACACATTGGAAAAATCGTTGTTCACCCCAAAGATTCCAATACCGTTTTTGTCGCCGCGCAAGGACCGCTTTGGAAAGAAGGCGGCGACCGCGGACTCTATAAGACAACCGACGGCGGTAAGACCTGGACGAAAATTCTTGAGATCAGCGAAAATACGGGCGTCAACGAAGTTCTGCTTGATCCCAAAAATCCAAAAATCATGTATGCCTCCGCTTACCAACGCCGGCGTCATACCTGGGTTTTGATCAATGGTGGCCCCGAGTCGAGCCTGTATAAGTCGACGGACGGCGGAAACAATTGGAGAAAAATCAATCGCGGACTCCCGGGCGTCGACAAAGGACGAATCGGAATGGCCATTTCGCCACATAACTCGGAAGTCATTTATGCACTGGTTGAGGCGGCCGAAGGTCAGGGCGGTTTTTTCCGCAGCAGCAATCGCGGCGAATCTTGGACTCGTATGAGCAGCTACAACTCGTCCAGCGCGCAATATTATCAGGAGATCGTTCCTTGCCCGCACAAGATGGATCGAATTTACTCACTTGATACGTACATGAAAGTCAGTGAAGACGGCGGACGAACGTTTGTGAATCTTGGCGAAGCCGACAAGCATGTCGACAATCACGCCATCGTTATCGACCCGCAGGACGAAGATCACTTGATCATTGGATGTGACGGTGGCGTCTACGAGACGTGGGATCGCGGCAAAACATATGATTACAAAGCCAATTTGCCTTTGACCCAGTTTTACAAAGTCGCGGTCAGCAATGATCGTCCTTTCTACTATGTCTATGGTGGGACCCAGGATAACGCGACCCAAGGCGGGCCTTCTCGAACCACCAATATTCACGGGATCCGAAACAGCGATTGGTTCATCACCGTATTCGGCGACGGATTCGATCCGGCCGTTGACCCGGAAGATCCGAACACCGTCTACTCGCAATGGCAGTACGGTGGTCTGGTCCGATTCAACCGCAAAACCGGTTTGCGAATCGACATCAAACCGCAACCGGCCAAGGGCGGACCTGCACTTCGCTGGAACTGGGATTCGGCATTGGCCATTTCTCCTCACAACAGCAAGCGGATCTACTACGGATCGCAAATTCTTTTCCAAAGCGATGATCGCGGAGACAACTGGAAAGCCATTAGTGGCGACCTCTCACGAAACCTCGATCGAAACAAGCTCAAAGTCATGGGCCGCGTTTGGGGTGTTGATACGGTCGCCAAGAACGCGTCGACTTCCTTGTACGGAACCATCGTTTCAGTTAGCGAATCACCCAAAGTCGAGGGTTTGATTTACGTCGGAACGGATGATGGGATGGTGCAAGTCACCGAAGATGGCGGAAAGACCTGGCGCGGCGTGAGTCGATTCGGCGACTTGGACGTACCGGAGTTTGGCTACATCAATGACATCGAAGCGGACTTGCATGATCCCGACACGGTCTACGTTGCCGTCAACAATCATAAACGGGGTGACTTCAAGCCTTACGTGGTCAAATCCACGGACCGCGGAAAGACCTGGACCAACATCACGTCGAACTTGCCAGAACGTGGAAGCGTTTATGCTTTGAAGCAGGATCACGTCAAAAAAGAAATCATGTTCTGCGGCACCGAGTTTGGTTGCTTCGTGACCTTGGACGGCGGTGAAAACTGGACGCAGATTCGCGGCGGACTACCCACTGTGGCCATCCGCGACATCGAAATCCAGGAACGTGAAAACGACGTTGTCTTGGCCTCATTCGGTCGAGGGTTTTTCATTCTTGATAACTACTCGACGCTTCGCGAGTTGACGCCCAATACGACGAAAGAAAACAAGATCTTCTCGATCAAAAAAGGATTGATGTACCAGGAGTCGGCACCACTGGCTGTTGGGCGTCGTGCTTTTCAGGGTGCGAATTTCTATTCGGCGGCCAACCCACCGGTGGGAGTGACCATCCGTTATCATTTGGCCAAGTCGCTGCAAACGAAAAAGTCGGTTCGTAAGTCAAAAGACCGGCGCCTGGCGGCTGCCAACAAAGACGTTCCCTACCCGACCTGGGAGGAACTGAAAGCCGAGGATCGCGAAATCGCTCCGGTCGTGTGGTTGACGATTCGCGACGCTAAAGGCCAAGTCGTCAATCGACTTCGTGGTTCCACCTCGCGCGGAATGCACAGTGTTACCTGGCGTTACAATCATGCCAACTATGGCCAGATGCGGGGCCCCGTTGCCTTGCCTGGCAAATACACGGTTGACGTTTCGCAAATGGTGGACGGTAAAGTCACTCAGCTCGTAAAACCTGTCGGTTTCGAAATCGAACCACTGAACTTTGGCAACAGCCAAAACGTGGATCGAGAGGGCATGATGGCTTTTGCCAGCCAGATCGGTAAATTGGCCAACGCAGTGAATGCGGCCAGCCAGGTCGCTTCCGAAGCCAGTACGAAACTGGATTCCTTCGAAAGCCTGGCTCAGAATTCCAAGCTCTTGGATCCGACGATTCTCAATGAGATTCGGGCAGCCAAAACCGATTTGATGAACGTCATGGAAATGTTCAACGGCGACCCGACCAAAAGTCGTCGGAATGAGTCGGCTTATCCTGGTTTCAACAGTCGATTGAGAACCGCCATGTTCGGCATCATGGGCTCCGACGAAGGTCCAACCGGAACCCACAAGTCGCAGTTGGCGATCATCGAAGCCGAGTTCAAAGAAGCCTTGGCCAAGCTCAAGCCGATCGTGAGTGCCAAGATCCCGGCACTCGAGAAAAAGCTTGATGCGGCGGGCGCTCCATGGACTCCCGGACGAAAGATCCCGGACTGGAAATAATCCTTCCTGGTATTTCTGCATGAAACTCAAAGCTGTCCTTCGGGGCAGCTTTTTTTTTGAATTTGCCGCTTGAAATCGGCCTTGCTGACATGTAACCTATTGGTTACATATGAAACCTGAATCGATGGACCTGGTATTCATTGCCTTGGGGAATCGGTCGCGACGTTGCATCCTGGATTTGGTCAAGCAAATGCCTGGCTGCAATGTCAACGATGTCTGCAAGTATTTTGAAACCAGTCGAATTGCCGTAATGAAGCATCTGCGCGTGTTGGAACAGGCGCAGCTGATCATTCCTCGCAAACAGGGACGCAATCGAGAACTCTATTTCAACGCGGTACCGATCCAGATGATCTACGATCGATGGACGACCGAGTACAGCTCGTTTTGGGCTTCGCAAGCCGTTGATCTTAAATACAAGGTCGAGGCGGCGGCGAAAGACAAAGCTGGTAGCAAGAAAGCGACCGGTGAAAAAACGAGCCAAGGCAAAGCAAAGAAAAAGAAGAAAAGTAAATCCAAATAAATTTGAGCGACTTCGTCCCCTGTTCAAAGTGAAATCATGAAAGGCAAACGATGAACAACGAACCAAATTCTGCCGAACTGGCCACGCAGGTTTCGCGAATCATTATCAACGCACCCATTCAACAAGTCTGGGATGCTTTGACCAAAGAGGGGGAAGTCCTGCCTTTCTTTTTTGGAACGGTGATGCACACCACGACTCTCGCGCCTGGAGCACCGGTCCGCATGCGTTCCAAGAACGGGAAGTACACCGGGGTCGTTGGTGAAGTTCTTGAATTGGATCCGCCACGGCTTTATTCCATGACTTTCAAATTCACGAATTTTGACGATCCGGTTTGCAAGATCACGCATGAACTCAAGGAAATTGAGGGCGGTACGGAATACACTTTGACGTCGACAGAGATTCCGAAGGGAACCAAGACGGAAAAGCAGATGGCTCAGGGCGGAACGTTTATCGTCAAGGCTTTGAAGCACTATGTCGAAACGGGCGGCAAAGCCAATGGAATGGCCAAGTTCATCATGGTCATGAGCGCGTTGACCGGCTTCATGAGTCCCAAAGCCAGCCTCTCCAAAAACTGGCCTTTGGATAAGAAGATTGAGTGAAGCGGTGTAGTTTGTAGTTTGTAGTTGTGAGTTGGGGGAAAGGGTTTGAGGGAAATGCGTGATTATCGCGAGATCGAATCTGAGATTTGATATTTGAGATTTCAAAATTCAATACAAGCACGAAGCGCAAGCGAGTGGATCCGAGCAACCAACGAAGCCAAATTCGCTCTTTCGCTCAAATCTGAACTAGCGACTAGAAACTAAAATTACAATTTAACTGCCAGGCACCGAATACGTGTACGGCGCGTCAAGTCCGAGTGGCAAACCCAACTTCCAGTAAAGAATCAGGAAGATCGACCAGATAATCAGGAACGTAATCGAGAAAGGCAACATCATGGCTGTGACGGTTCCGATTCCGGTTTTCTTGACATAGCGTTGACAGAAAACAACGACCAACGGGAAGTAAGGCATCATCGGGGTGATGATGTTCGTCGTCGAATCACCGACGCGGTAAGCCGCTTGGGTGAATTCCGGCGAGACTCCTGGTTTCCCGGCCAACATCAACATCGGCACAAAAATTGGCGCCAACATCGCCCATTTGGCCGAAGCCGAACCGACGAGCAAGTTCACCGAAGCCGCCAACAGGATGATTCCAAGCACCGTCACCCAGACCGGTGCCCCCGATTCTTTGATGAAATTGGCGCCCTTCACGGCCAGCAGTGTTCCAATGTTGGAAACCGTAAATGCCTTGATGAAAAGTGCGGCAAAGAAAACGAGCACCAGGTAGTAGCCCATGGTTTCCATGGTTTTTGCCATGCCTTTAACAACATCGCGATGGTTCTTGAATTTGCCAGAAACGTATCCGTGGACCAGGCCCGGCAAAATGAAAATCAAAAAGATGATTGGGACGATGGCCTGCATCATGGGCGCGCCAGGAATCGCCGCGGGACTGTAGATAAGTGGTATCTCTTCGCCGCCGCGATCGATCTTGATCAGGTAAGGCGTTCCCGGTGACAGCTTCTGCAGTTGCGCTGCCGCGTCTTCCGTCTGCACATCGGTGTCGCCCTTGCCAGGCAAGCGGATTTTCTTGATTGTGTCACCTACTTGAAGGGTCGCGGCCGCCGCCGGGCCCTTTTCGGTGATCGTAGAAATTTCGGCGGTTCCCTCCTTGAATTCGAGCCCGATGTTTCGTTCCGAATTGCGGTAGCTCGTCAGGTTTCCGAGTGAATCGCGAAGAGCCGATTTTTGCGGCAATGCCCACGCGGTTAGTAGCCCCAGTCCGATTACAATCGAGACAATGCCCATCCACATTCCTCGCTTTTCGGCGTCAGTAAGCTCGGGCATTTGCGGCATCTGTTCCGGGTCGCCATCGATTTCGGTTCCTCTCAGTCGGGGCTCGATGACTTTGTCGGTCAAAAACCAGCCGACAAGGACAATCAAAATCGATGACACGCTCATGAAGAACCAGTTGCAAAGCGGGTTCACACCAACTTCGGGGTCCACGATTGCGGCGCCTTCCTGAGTCAATCCTGAAAGCAGAGGATCGATTCCGGAGGGAATGAAGTTGGCGCTGAAGCCGCCGGAGACACCGGCAAACGCGGCCGCAATTCCCGCCAGTGGATGCCGTCCGGCCGCGTAAAACATGACACCGCCGATCGGAATCACCAGGACATATCCGGCATCCGCGGCTGTGTGACTCATGATCGCCACCAGAATCAACATCGGCGTCAATAACTTCACCGGAGTAATGTTGAGCAGCGATTTCAAACAGGCATTCAGAAAACCTGAAGTTTCCGCAACGCCAACTCCGAGCAAGGCAACGAGAACAACCCCGAGCGGGTGAAATCCGACAAAGTCCTCTACCATGTGCGATAGAAACTCAGCGAACTTCTCAAATGTCAAAAGGTTGACGATCTGGATTTCGCTGTTGCTTCGAGGATCGATTTCCTTGAAATCCATCGTCGACAAACCGGCCGACAGAACCCAAACCAGAAGCATTCCGCACAAAAACAAAACGGCCGGATCCGGCAACTTGTTTCCCGCCCATTCAATGCGATCAAGAATCTTGACGAGGAATCCCTTGGGTTGGTCGGCTTCGGTCGGCTTTTTTTCAACGGGTTCGTTCATGGCTTTTTGCGCAAGAAATTTTCAAATTTGACGCATTGATTTTCGGAAGCGATTCAACGCGTTGCAAGTCAAGCAGTTGAGATTTTTTTGATTTAATTCGCAACCACGGCAAACACGGAACACGCGAAGCCAAGAAACGCAAACAGGCATCCGTAGATCGGAATGAATCGTTTTGCCGTCAACATGATGACGGGAATCAGTGTCGATGTCACCAAAAGGACACGCCCTATCAAGATCGCTTGCATCTGGAATCCCACCCCATCGTAGAACATTCGCTCCAACGGCAACCAGAACAATCCGACCGAGACCGCAAATACAAACAACAGCCACTCGAAGCGCCTTGATCGACCAAACATGGCAATCGGAATTGCGAGCAGACTTGAAATCAACAGAGGGACGACAAACAGGTAGGAACCACCGACCAGAAAGATAATGGTGGGTACCGAAACCACAAACCAGCTTGCCAGGATCATCAGGAAAAGGGACTTTGCCCGCTCGCGCTGTTCAAATAGCCACGCAAAGATAAATGCGGCTCCGATCGCAATGAACCAATAACTGAGTTCACAGGCCAAGGCCGCATTAATCCAGCCAAATCCGCTAAACATTTCGGCCGACCAAAGCCCCATGTGCAACGCACAGACGCCCAGCCACATGATGAAAACAAACAGCGCCAGGTAACCGAAATCAAAAACTCTCGCGATCGCAAAAAGCACTTCACGTTTCGCCACGTCTTCCGATCTCATTTCAGAACTCGACGTTGGTTCCACTCTTCGGGCGAGGCGCCAACCGGCGAACAGGAATCCAGGAATCGCCGCCAAAAGAATCAGCCAGGACCAAAAGGCGGGCCAGTAAAAGATCTTGAAACCGAACAGATCAAAGTAAACAAAGAAATCAGCCTCGGAGTCGGTAGGCCGAAATTGGTCCGTCTTGTCCAACCCGCGAATCAATCCCAACAGGTTGTCGCCATGATGTTGGACGCTTCGGTGGTTCACATTTTGGATTCGGTCCTCCGGAGTGTGGTAGTATTTCACGTTGCCAATGAACGCGAAGTTATACCCGGCATATCCGGCTTTCCGAAATTCCGTGAAGTCCGTGTCGTTTGGCAGCCTTTTATAGATTTCAAAAAAGAGAGAACTGCACATGGGGCGGTGGACAGCGCGATCAAAAATGGGGATCAGTCGCGCATTGTCATCGTTGGTTTCGAACATCAAGCTCGGCCCGGATGTTCCTCTGGCTTCGAGGTTGATCACAACATCGCATTCCTTTGCATATTCATGCTCGGCAACAAATGCCTTGGCACCCAAAAGGCCGAACTCTTCGCCGTCGGTGATCACGAACAGAACGTCGTGATTGAGTGGCTCGCTTCCTTTCAGCATGCGAGCGATTTCGATCGAGCATGCGACGGCAACGCCATCGTCCGCCGCCCCGCCAGCGCCGGGCTTTGAGTCGTAATGCGAAAGCGCGATGATCGTGCGTTGTTGGTCCGTCCCGTGATTTTTCCCTTTCAGTCGAATCATCAAGTTGACAAGCTCCACCGGTTCTCCTTCTGGCAACCGGATCGCGGTCGATTCCTGCGTCTCGACTTGATAGCCAAGTTTTTCGAACTGCTGGATGATTCGCTCGCGAACAATCTTGTTCTGTTCGGAGCCCGACTCGTGGGGTATGCCGTCACCGACGACGGCTTCTAGAATTTCCAGCGTACGGCCCGCACTAAACTCGGTTTCCGGCACGTCGGTGGCTTTGGCTGAAGGGCCTTGGAATCGATGAGCACCGAAGGCCGCAATTGCTATCCATGTCAGAGCAATCGCCGGAAAAAGCCACTTTGACTCCGTTGCTGGTTGCGCCGACGGGGATTCGTTCTGCGTCCCGTTCGCATTCAATGGGTTACTCTTCGACGCCGAATTCATGTTCTCCATTCCGTTGGCGATTGAAAGCGTCTGGTTATACCACAATAATCAGTCTGACGAATATCGATACTTGGTCCTGGTCCCACCGGAGTGGTTTATGCGTTTCTCATTGGTTTTACACCTTCTCATGTTGTTCTTCGCTTTTTTTGTCTTGGGAAACCTGCGTTTAGTCGCCCAGGAAAATCAAGATGTCCTGAGCGAGAGGGAGCTAACGCGCTACGCGACAGTCCGGCTTACGAGTGACCTTGAACATCTGAATGAGAATCAGAAGAAAATGGTTGGGGTATTGATTGAGGCGGGAGAGCAGATGCATTTGGCCTTCTGGAAACAAGCCTATGGCGATCGCGATCAGCTAATGAAAAAGCTCAGGGCCAATCCCAACCTTGCTCGATTCGCGGAAGTCAATTATGGCCCCTGGGACCGGCTTCAAAACAATCGATCGTTCGTCGAGGGCGTGGGCCCCAAGCCCAAGGGCGCGAATTTTTATCCTCAGGATATGAGCAAGAAAGAGTTCAATGAAATCGTTGCCAAGATGCCCGCGCTCGAAAAGAAGTTGAAAAATCTTTACACGATGGTTCGACGCGGGAGTGGGCTTCCGCTGGTTTCAATTCCTTACAGCGAATTCTTCAAGCAGGAATTCGACGCCACGGCAGACAAGCTCGAGGAAGCGGCTGACCTGGCAAAGGATGCGGGCTTTAAAAAATACCTTGAGGCACGCGCACAGGCACTTCGCTCGAATGAATACCAGCCAAGCGACATGCTATGGATGGACATGAAGTCAAATGAAATCGACGTTGTGATCGGTCCTGTTGAAACCTATGAAGACCAAATGTTCGGTTACAAGGCAGCCTGCACTTGTT
>CAYSXI010000034.1:12498-35794 GCA_964434955.1 uncultured Pirellulaceae bacterium | reverse complement strand
CCCGAAGTCAAGCTGGGACTGGTACCCGGGTGGGCGGGCACCGTGATGCTTCCGAGATTGATCGGTGCCGAGCAAGCCGCGAACAAAACCGCCTTGGCCGCCAACATGTCGGCCAGCGAAGCGAAAGAACTGGGCGCGGTATCCGACGTGGTTTCGAAAGATGACTTGCTTCAGGCCGCGATTCAAATGCTTGTTTCACTTCGCGAAAGCCAAGCGTTTATTGAAGACCGCGTTGCCATGCAGGGCGCTTGTCCGAATTCGAAAATCTCAACGGGCTTTCGCGAGTCGCTGTTGGAAACGGTTTCCAAAACAGAAGACGTGGATAACCAGGCGGCCGAAATCGTGCTGGACCAGATTCTCGACACTCGATTGGAGTCGTTTGCCGAGGGTTGCCAGGGCGAATCGAGGGCAATGGCGAAAGTTTATGGTAGCGATCCTTGCGCCGGCCTGCTCAATAGTTTTTTCCTGAATGAACGCGCCAGGAAAAGCGGCGGTGACTTCTTGAAGTCGGCTGACGGAAAGGAAGTCAACACGATTGGAATCGTCGGTTGCGGGCAAATGGGAGCTGGAATCGCCCAGCTGTTTGCAAAATCCGGCAAGCCCATCCTGCTGTTCGATCAAGATTTGGAAAAAGCGAAATCGATCGCCGACGCACTTGCCGATATCGGGTCCGTCCAGGCCTGCGACGCTTTGGAGCAGCTTTCGAAATGCGATTTGATCATCGAGTGCATTTCTGAATTCCTGATTGCCAAACGCGATCTTCTGACAAAACTGAACGCGATTGCGTCTCCATCTGCTTTGCTCGCGACAAATACCTCGGTCATTGAATTGAGCTTGCTGGCCGAATCGGTTGAACACCCCGATCGATTTTTCGGGTTCCATTTCTGCAGCCCGGTTGAACAATCAAAAATCATCGAGATCGCAAAAAGCGAGCGGACTTCGCCGGCGACGATCGCCACCGCCGTCGAACTTTCTCGCCTGATTCGCAAAACGCCGCTTGTCGTGAACGACGGTCCGGGGCTTATCATCAATCGTGTGTTGGGAAGTCTTTTCGACGAAGCCAACAGAATTCTGATGGAAGGTCCCGGGTTTGAGCAAATCGATCGGGCGATGCGAAAGTTCGGTTTCGCTCTGGGTCCGTTCCAGATGATGGATTTGATCGGCAATGACGTTGTCTACCAGGCGGGAAAGCACACCTTCACGTTTTATCCCAACCGCGTTTATGTCTCTCCAATTCAGCCGAAAATGGTGAAGAAAAAGTGGTTGGGCTTTAAGAATAAGAAGGGGTTTTATGACTACGATGGTTTCGATTTCGGAACGCTGCCCCACGCCACCCCTCCCACCAATGCCGAAGCGATCGACGCAGTCGAGCAATATCGCTCTTCCTCGGTAGAATTGACGGACAACGAGATCGAGGATCGCATCTTTTTAATGATGCTCAAGGAAGCCTGCTTATTGTTGAGTGATGATATTGCAAACGACCCACGCGACGTGGACCTGGCGCTGATATTTGGTCTAGCCTATCCGGCAAATAAAGGCGGATTGTTTTTCTGGGCTGACTGGAAGAACCCGACAGGCTGGCTGGCTCGATTTCGCGAGTTCGAATCGAAATACGGGGAACGATTCTCGCCACCCAAAGAACTCGAAAATGCGATCGCCCAATCAGCCAAGCTGTACGGTTTTGATTTTGGTAAACAAAAAGCGACTTCCTCGTCAGCGGAATAGGGCAAGGAAGACATGACGAGTCGCGACACGCTGACCAATCATTTACTGGATCGAGTTTCCGATTCCCCCGAAGCTGCGGCGTTTATCCACTCGGTGCGAAACAACCTGGCAACGACGTGGGCTGAGCTGGGGCGCGAAGTTCTTTTTCTGTCGGAACAATTCGTATCCGACGGAATTCGAACCGGCGATCATGTGGTCCACCTTTCTTCGAACCGTTACGAATGGATTCTCGTCGACCTGGCATTGCAGTTTGTCGGCGCCGTGCACATCCCTTTTCACGCGATGATTACGTCGAAAAATGCTAATCAGCTTGCGCGTCACTGCGAGCCTAAAGCGATTGTATTCGAGAATCGGGAGCAAAAGGAAAAGCTGGCGGACTACCTGGCGGACCACGGGCAAACACGGGTTTATCTGGTCGATGGTGATGAGCTTGGCGGCACATTGTTGAAAGAATCCCAAACGGGCCGCTCAAGTTCGGTCAGCGATCCAACGGATGCCTTGGCCAACCTGGCGGAAGGAAACGCCGTCAAACCGGATACATTGCTCTCGATTCTATACACATCGGGAACGACCGGAGACAGCAAGGGCGTCATGCTTTCGCAAAGAAACGTCGCCTCCAATGTTTTCTCGAAACTTCAAGTCCTTCCACTTACGCCCGATGATGTTCGACTTTGCATTCTGCCTTTGACGCACATCTTTGCTCGCACCTGCGACCTGTACACATGGATCGCTTCTGGAAGCCAATTGGCAATATCCAGAGGCAAAAATTTCTGGGCCGAGGAGTTACAAGAATTTCGCCCGACGTATATCAACGCGGTTCCCTATTTTTACGAACGGTGGTACCGGCAATTGCAGTCCGCCAATCAACTTGACGTTGAAGGCGCTTTGAAAAGCCGTCTCGGCAATCGAGTCCGCATTGCCAATTGTGGAGGTGCCGCAATTTCACGTCCCGTATTTGACTACTATTGGCAGAATGGCGTTCCGCTCATTACCGGATATGGCTTGACTGAGACTTCGCCGGTTTTATCTTCAAGTTCGCCTCAGGCGATTCGGGCTGGAGCAGTTGGAAGAGCGGTTGCCGGCGTCGAGCTAAAGATTGCTGCCGACGGCGAGGTTTTGACTCGCGGCGACAATGTCATGTCTGGCTATTTCAAGAACGAAAACGCGACCGATCGCACTTTTCGTGACGGATGGTTCTGCACCGGAGACATTGGCCGAATCGACGACGACGGGTTTCTTTTCCTGGTCGGGCGAAAGACCGAGTTGATTGTTACCAACACTGGCAAGAACATCAGCCCGGTTGCCATTGAGACTCGCCTTAACGAACATCCCTGGATTGAACAATCGATGGTGTTCGGCGATCAGCAAGACTTCCTGACCGCGCTCGTCACCCTGAGTGAGCAAGGCCAAGCGTCCAAATCGAACTCTATGCAGTCGGTTGCAGAAATTTTGCAAGCGCCGATGGAAGATTGGCTTGGTGATTTCGAATCGCATGAGCGGGCCGTGGTTTTGCTGGAAACCGACGAACCGTTTTCATTGGCGAATGAAATGCTCACCCCCAAGGGAAGCCTTCGCAGGAATCAAATTCGAGAAGCGTACGGGGAGCGCATGAATGCGGCTTACAAAAGCTTGCGTCAAGCCAAAAAGGGATAAGCCACAAAAAGACAAGCCAGTCACGAACTTGATGAACAGGAAACGAGGGCAAATTTCATCCTGGGCGTTGAGAATTTGGCCGCAGCAATTCAAGTCGCAAAAATGCAAGTCGTAGCAATGCAATTCATGGCGCGACGAAACGACTCATCATCCCGATTTACTCGTCGTAGAGTTCCGGGAAGACTTCCTGTGACAAACCTTTGCGTTTGATAAGGGTTCGCATTCGGGCCAGGAAATCGAATTTAAAATTCGCGACCTGCTGTTCGGTAATCTCCAATTCATCGGCCACGACCTTGTTGGGCCAACCTCGGACGATTAAAAGCTCAATGCATTTGAGCTTGGTCCAGTCGCCGCGCTCCTGCCAGCGATGGACCTGCTCCACAATGGCCTCGTGGAGCGCTTCCTCTTCCAGCTTTCGCCGTTCGGTGCTGCGTGCAATGCTGCTGGCCGCACGCCCTTTGCCGATCAACTGCCAGTTTCCACTTGAGTCGGCGCCCGCCGAAAGCGGAATTGCCGGACGTCGTCCTTCGCGTCGAAGATGGTCGGTCAACTTGTAGGCACAAATCGAGAACAGATAACTTTCGAGCGAACGCGTGCCGTCGTAATTAGGCAAACTATTCAAAAAGCCGACAAGCGATTCCTGAACGATGTCTTCACTGGCAGCTCGATTCGAAAGTCGACTTTCTACAAATGCCAATAAACGGCCTTCGTATCTCGCGATCAAATCACTCCAGGCATCACTGTCGCCTTCGCGAATTCGAGTGATTAGCTGAATATCGACGTCGGATGCTGGCTTCATGAATAGCGAAGAAATCTGAAAACAGGATGGGGCGGGGCACAACGAAAACTGCCCCAGAAACTGCATGAACCATCATACAGCAAATCCGGCCAATTTGGGATTAACTGGCTTGCTTGGAAACTCAACATGGCAAATTGGACTGTGAATTTGCCGCAGATGGAACAACAAACTGCAAAATCGAGTCGTTTTCAATTGAAGTCAATTCCAACTTCAAACGAATTTCCCTAACCATCACCAAAATTTAGTTGGTCGATCACACTCGCTCCGGGCTTGTCATTTCCGGGCAACTGTTCGAGCGCACTGAGCGATACCGAGGCCGGTTTTTTCCCTTTTCGAATCTCGTGGATCTCCGCAGGTATGGCATCGGCATGCAACGCATCCGCTCGAGCCATTTCATGGTCGTCGTGGATGTTGGATTCCGGCTGTTCGAGCGTTTTCAGGTCCGCATTTCCATCAGGTGCAGCCGAATCCATTTTTGGAAGCTCGATCTCGCCCGTTTCCGTGTCGCTGCTTCCAACGGTCTCCCGTTCCGCGACCGGATCGTAAGTCGTTTCAACCGTCGGCAACTCGGCCGAATAGATCGCTCGGAAAGTAACCGAGCCGATGGTCAAAAGCTGCTCCGGTTCAATCTGTTTCTCACCGATGATTTTTTCGTTGTTGACGAAGGTTCCGTTGAGTGAACCCAGGTCGCGAACGATCAACTTTCCGTTTTTTTGGTATATCTCACAATGTCGGCGACTTACTAATGGATGGGGCAGGGCTAAAGTTACGTCACGGCCACGGCCGATAACGGTCGGTAATTTAAGATTGACTTCTTTGGTTTTGACATCACCACCGACTACTACCAGTTTTGGATTCATACAGAATTCAACCCTTTGGATTTACGGAGTTTGTCCACAATTTGAAATCGGATCGAACGTTCAATGGAACACGCTCGTCGACTGAGAATTGGGCGACTTGAGAACTGATGGTCGGCTTCAGTTCGAATTGCCTGACCATTCATAATGTCGCCAACGAAGCATTGGAGGTTCACCGAAAAGATAAACCGGGCGTTCGATCGAGGTGCCCTGCAAATGGCAGTTTTCAGATCGAACGGTCGACAAGTCTACCTTGCAATGGGTCGAAAGGCAATTGCCTTGCCCAAAATTTGATTGAAGGGCGTTTATTTTACCCCTTGAATGACCGATTGTGAGTTTTATAATCCGACACTACAATTTGAGGTCCTTTGGCGGAAAGATGCTGTTTTGAACGCTGGTTCGGAATAGGACTGTCGCCGGAATCAGGTTGCGAATGCGGCTTGGTGCCAGCACTTATGCGGGTGTAGCTCAGTGGCTAGAGCGTCACGTTGCCAACGTGAATGTCGTGGGTTCGAATCCCATCACCCGCTCTTTGTTGACTTTTATTGTCGTTCGCAGAGGGCGTTGCTTTTAGCTTTGCTTCCTCTGGGTTCAAACGATGAGCTTGGTCGAGCAGATGTGAATTTGGATGGAAAATGTTTTCTATTCCAAGATTCGCAACGAGATTGGTTCGACAACGAAGCTTTGGGAAGTATTTTCTTCCGAAGAGATTTTAACGAGCCCCCTGACGAGCGTTGGGGAGCAATCGCTTTTGGGCCGCGGGCCCTGAGATTTGCGTGGGCCGGTTTAGCCGCCCGCAACTTGGGCCGAAAATCAGGGCGGACATTCCTACCGGCCTTTCGATACGGTAGTTCCGATTCTGATTTTCAACGTGGAATTGTTTCATACCCATCCCAGTGTCCAATTGACTCTGGAAGGGTCGGCAACGTTTGTAATTGAAACGAGTGTAGTGGTGAGTAACGATCCAGAAAAAGAAACCGTGGATGACGGAACGGTAGCACTGGAAAATGAAAAAGAGCCTTTGCAACTGGAAGTGAAGGTTGAAGAAAAAAGCGCTTGCGTTCGCCACGTGACGGTGACCGTGACCCGCGACGATATTGAGCGTTACTTCGATAAACAATTCGAAGAGTTAATGCCAAAGGCCGAGGTGCCGGGTTTTCGTGTCGGCAAAGCGCCGCGGAAGCTTGTCGAAAACAAGTTTCGCAAACAGGTTGCTGATCAGGTAAAAGGCTCCCTGTTGATGGACAGCCTCACGCAGATCAGTGATGAACAGGATTTTTCTGCGATCAGTGAACCCGATCTGGATTTCGAAACGGTCAAACTCCCGGACGAGGGTCCGCTGACTTACGAGTTTGACATTGAAGTGCGCCCTGAGTTTGACCTGCCTGACTGGAAGGGCATGACTCTCGAACGCCCCGAGCACGAATTCAGTGACGAGGACGTCGAGCAACGAATCCGCCAACTGGGTGCGCAGTTCTCGGACCTGGTTCCGGTTGAGGAACCCGCTCAAGACGATGACATTCTGACGATTTCGATCGTCGCGAAAAACGGCGAGGAAGTCGTTTCTTCTACCGAAGAGCAAACCGTTCCTCTGAGAACAAAACTGAGTCTCGCCGATGCAGAACTGGAAGACTTCGGCACGCTTTTGAAAGGTTCCAAAGCTGGCGACAAAGTCTCCACCAAGGTTACCGTGAGTGAGTTCTCAGAAAACGAAGATTTGCAAGGCAAGGAATTGGATGTCGAGTTTTCTGTTTTGGATGTCAAACGCAGTGAAACAGGCGACATCGATGAGTTGGCTGTCAAAATTGGTTTGGAGTCAGGTGACAACCTCAAAACGTTGATCCGTCAATCGCTGGAGGAAAAGCTCGACTACGCTCGACGCCAGCGAATTCGCGACCAGATCTGCCAATTGCTGACCGAAAGTGCCAACTGGGAATTGCCTCAGGATCTTCTTCGTCGTCAATCCAAACGCGAGATGGATCGCGCCGTGATCGAAATGCGACGAAGTGGTTTTTCGGATTCAGAAATTCAGGCCCAGGAAAACAGCTTGCGACGGAATGCCGTTCAGCGAACGGAAACCTTGCTCAAGGAACACTTTATTCTTGAGCGGATCGCCGAAGAGGAAAACGTCGAAGATGATCCGCAGGATTACGATATCGAGATTGCAAAGATTGCCGCGCAGCGAAACGACTCGCCGCGGCGTGTCCGAGCCCGAATGGAACGTGAAGGTCAAATGGACACTTTGCGGAACATGATCATCGAACAAAAGGTGATTGATTTGATCACCGAGCATGCCACGTTCAATGAAACGGACTACCAACCCGAGGATTCGACCGAAACGGCGGCTTTGAACCTGTTCATCGCTGGCTCACCGGACGAGATTCCCGAAGCCAAATACGACGGTGGCGAACAAGAAAAACTGCCGACGGGTCCAGGACGAAGCTAGTCGACTCCGTGGAAATATCCCAAGTCCAAACGTGACGGATGTGCAAAACGAACTTCAAAGCCCGGCGAACGCCGGGCTTTTTTTGTGTCGCATTTGCAAAAGTGTCCATGTCGAGTCGGTTTTCAAAGTTGCCTCAGACGGCACTCTCGCCAGACATTTGATTTGCCGAGTGAAAGCTGGAACGCCTTTCTTTGCCAGATTAACGCGAACCGGACACTTGGGTTATTTCGATTTGTTTCAAATTCGGTGGCGAACTCAACCCGTCTTGTCGATATTTCGCAAAAGCATTAGCCTGATTTTTGTCGCAAATAACCGAAGTTCTTTCACCGGGCAGTCTATTGTTCGTGTTTGTTGGTCATTGTCAGACATTGATTCGTACCTTGCTCACTTGAGTTCGAAATACGAGCGACATGTTGAGATGATCGTAAGGATGAAAGCGCATGTTACCTTTTGGACCACAGAATCCGAATCAACCAGAATCGATGTCGACGCCGGGAACATTCCCGGGTTTGGACTCGATTCAAAACTCCTATTCGTATCAGCAATATCAGCGTCAGCGTCAAATGACCCTGGGCGATCTGTTGCTGGAGAATCGAATCGTCTTCCTACAGGGAGAAATTTATTCCGGCAACGCCAACGAATTGGTGATGAAGCTTCTCTATCTGCAAAGTGAAAATCGAAAAAAAGACATTCACTTTTATTTGAATTCTCCAGGTGGCGATGTGATTGCCACGCTCGCCATTTATGACGTGATGCAGATTTTGACCTGTCCGGTAGCAACCTACTGCGTTGGTCAGGCGGCAAGTGGAGCTGCGGTTTTGCTGGCAGGCGGCACGAAGGGGAAACGGTTTTGTTTGCCCAATTCCCGAGTCATGATTCACCAACCTTACGGTGGAGTCAGCGGGCAGGTCAGCGACATCGAAATCCAAGCTGACGAAATCTTGCGTAACCGCCAGCGCCTGAATGAAATCCTGGCAACCCACAGTGGCAAAGACGTCTCTGTGATTGAAAAAGATATCGACCGCGACTTTTTCATGACGGCCGAACAAGCAAAAGACTACGGACTGGTTGATGAAATCACAACCAAGCCCGATTCCGATAGTGACGACGACGACAGCTAGTCTTCGTTCCCATCCCACGAAACAACGTTTTAATAAGTGAGACACGGCATGGCACTCGTTCCCTATGTAGTCGACAACACGGGCCGCGAAGAACGTGTTTACGATATCTACAGCCGCCTCCTGCGCGACAGAATCATCTTTCTTGGACAACAGGTTACGGCAGATTTATCCAATTCGATCGTCGCTCAAATGCTCTTCCTGCAGTCCGAGGATCCCAAGGCGGACATCCACTTGTACATCAACTCGCCCGGCGGAAGCGTCACGGCGGGAATGGCCATGTATGACACGATGCAGTATCTGACCTGCGACGTCTGTACTTACTGCATCGGCCAGGCCGCTTCGATGGGCGCGCTTCTGCTGACAGCGGGTGCGGCCGGAAAACGATTTGCACTTCCAAACGCCAGCATCATGATCCACCAACCGCTGGCCGGAATGCAGGGAACGGCAGAAGAGATCATGATTCACCGGAATGAACTTCGCCGTGTGAAGCATCGACTGAATGAAATCTTGATCAAGCACACCGGCCAATCGCTCGACAAAATCGAGGAAGATACCGATCGCGACAACTTCATGACAGCCGAAGAAGCCAAAGAATACAAGCTGATCGATAAAGTCGTTTCTCATATGTCCGAGACTGGCGAATAGTCTCCGACTATCTGATCAACCATTTGAATTCAACGAACGGGCAAGGGAATTTCCTCTTGCCCGTTTTCGTTTCGCTGATTCGGCATTGCTTGATCCGGACACATCCAGGTCTGCTAGCGAAAAATGGAAACAATGCGTCGATGCCTGCCCTTTGATATTGCCGCGGCACATCAAATTCTCTAAATGACGCCTATCAGAAACAGGTGGTTTCAGGATTTTGGATCGGAAAAACCGGATCCAACTCAGAACATGGACGCTCGTTGGAACTTTTTGCTTCTCGCCCTGGGGCTTCTGAGCCTTGCCGGGTGCTATTCCAACCCCGCGTATCAGCGGGAGATTGCGATCCTGCGCGGAGAGATTATTGATCTGGAAGACAAGTACTATTCGATCAAGTCTCAGTACGAATCCGCTCAAATCGAGATTCAATCGCTACGCGGTAATCCACCGAATGCGCAAGGCAATGGTAACTCGGAAGAGATATTCGGGCAGCCGCGAAACGGCAATGAACCGTTGCCCAATCAGGAAGACAACGATCCCATCATCGAAGACGGCGAGGGTGGTGATGGTGAGAACGACATGGGCGGAAATGATGGCTATTTGACCGGGCCCGAAAATCGAAATTTTGAAAGCGCATCGATTCCGCAAAAATCCGACCCGGCCGCCTGGGTTCGAGACATCCAAATTGATCGCGAATTATCACGAGCACAGAATTTCGATGGAAAAGCAGGGGACGACGGCATCCTGCTCGTTGTTCAGCCGGTCGATGATGCGGGGAATGTGATTCCGGTCGCCGGAAAAATCAAAGTCAGTATCATCGACAAGCACGAGAAGGGCGAACGTCAACGGATCGGCTTCTACGAACTTCTTGAACAGGACGTTCAGCCAATTATTGAAACTTCCGAAGCCCTCGGCGCGGGAATCCACTTGCGTTTGAACTGGAATCGCCACGTCCCGAGAAACCGGCTCGTTCGAGTTTTCGTTCGCTACGAAGTCGAAGGACGACGCTACCAAGCCTCGATCCCGATTCGCGTCAACACGACCGCTGACCAACAAGCCAACTGGACTCCCGATCGAATGAGCCCGACGGCGGCTCAATCTTCCTCCAACAACAATCGTCCAACTTGGCGCCCAAGACGCTAAAGCCATCAAGTTTTTTATGGCGCACGCGACGTTAGCGTTTTTTCGGCGTTCCTGAATTCTTTCGGCTGGGCATCTCGGCGCCCACATCCTTGGCCCACGATTCGAATTGTCCAAGCAACCTCGCTTTTTGTTTTGGAAACTTCGCGGAAACGTCGTTGGTTTCACCTGGATCTGCCTCGAGATCGTAAAGCTCTACCTTTTCCGACTCGTAAAAGCGGAGTAGTTTCCACTTTCCCTTGCGAATCGCGCTTCCCGGCTTCCAGGCGCTTCCGTGATAGTGAGGGTAGTGCCAATAGAGCGTCCGATCCATATTCTTTTCAGGCTTTTCAAGAAACTGAGTCAGATCGATTCCATCGCCTTCGAAGACGTCGTTCGAGGCCTGGGCCAAAACCGTATGAAAAACATCCATGCTGATGACCGGTTGGTGACAGGCCTTTCCAGCCCGCGTTTTTCCCGCTGTTCGAATCATTAATGGGACGCGAATTCCTCCCTCGTACAACCAGCCCTTGCCGGCTCGAAGGGGAGCAATTGAGGTAGGAGCTCCTTTCCGCGGCAAGGTACAAAGTCCCCCGTTGTCACTTGTGAATATCACCGTGGTGTTGTCTTCGACTCCGTGATCCTTCAGCGCCTTTAGCAAACGACCAACGTTCTCGTCCATCGCATATACCATGGAGGCGTATTTTGCGTTGTCCTGCCGGACCTTGCTCCAACCTTCATGCTCACGTTGAAATGCTTCGGAATCCTCGAGCGGAGGTAGCGATTCGCGTTTCTTTTGGAACTTCTCGAGGTGGCGTTTGCAAGGTTGGATCGGTGTGTGAACCGTGTAGAACGAAAGGTAAAGCAGAAACGGCTTATCTTTATTGGCCTCGATGAATTTGATTGACTCGTTCGTTAAACGATCGGGAAGGTACTCACCTTCGGGACCATTTTTCAGTTTTGGATTCTTGTAGGGCGAATAGTAGCCACCCGGAGGCGAACCCAGTCGATGGCCACCAAAATTCAAGTCAAATCCCTGGTCTTCAGGAAAGTACCCGGTGCTACCCAGGTGCCACTTGCCGGCAAAGCAAGTCGCATAACCCAGTTTCTTGACGTGCTCGGCGATCGTCAGCTTTTCCAGGGGAAGCTCGTGGCGAATTTTTGGGGTACTCAGTGGCCGATTCTTGTCGCCACGTCCCTTGATCCAATCCGTAATCTGAACCCGCGGTGGATAGGCACCGCACATGAGCGCCGCCCTTGTCGGTGAACAAACACTCCCCGCTGCATAGGCGTTGGTAAATCGAACGCTTTGCTTTGCAAACCGGTCCAAATGGGGAGTTTCATAAAACGTGCTTCCGTAACAACCGAGATCGTTCCATCCCAGATCATCCACCAGGATGACAACGAAATTGGGCTGTTTCTCTTTTGCCGACGCCGAATCCGAAGATTCTTCGCTCCAGCAGCTTTCGCATGCAAAGAAGACAATGAGCAAAGTTGAAAGCAATACAAAAAAGTGGTTTGCGGCTTTGCGAATCATGGGATTCCAGTCAGTTCAGGTATTACAGATCACTTTCGAGCGTTCATTCTAGTCGCTGTTCTGCCCCAGGTCATCGATTGAAGCGATTAGGTAGAAATTGGGTGTTGTAATCGTCCGCGCAGATTGCGACGCAAGTTGCAATAGAATTGATGGTGATTGCCGATTAGAATCATGTCAGTGAATCAAAACCACTTTGTTTGGAGCAAAGCATAATGAAACGCAAAGTCCAGGCTTTTGGACTTGGTATCCTGCTTGTCTGTGGCTTGGCCATTTTCCAGGGATGCGAGTCCAAATCAAAGGTTGGCAACGGAAACGATCCGTCCGGCGAACCGGTTGTTGGCACTCAGGTCGGCAACATCATTCAAGAAGTTGAAGGAAAGAGCCTTAGTGGCAAAGACTTGAAGTTGAGCGGATTCCGAGGCCGAATCGTCATGCTCGATTTCTGGGCCGGTTGGTGACCGCCTTGCCGTCGTCTTTACGAACACGAGCGGTCGCTCGTCACCAAATATTCAGGCCGTCCATTTAGCTTGATTGGCGTCAACAACGACTACACGTTGGAAGATGCAAAGAACGAAGTCGAAGAAAACAAATTGAATTGGCAATCCTTTTACGATGACGGCAACAAGATTGCGACCGAATTCGGATTGGGTGCTGGGAAACGAGGCTGGCCCACGATTCTCTTGATTGACGAAAACGGCGTCATTCAATACGAATACTCAGGTAACAAGGATGAGCTGGATGCCAAGATTGAAGAAATGGTCGCCAATCTGGAATCCAAGGAAAGTTCAACCGAATAAAATTGTGCCGCATCTGTTTGAAGCCCGACGGCAGATTGGATGACGCGAATGAACTTCGAAAGCCCGGCAACCTGTCGGGCTTTTTTCGTGCGACAAGGTAACAAGTGACTGGCGGTCAGTTGCCTTGTGAATTGCCGGCAAAAGGTTCGCGGGTTCCAGTCAAGCCAGATTCTCAAGTCGCGTATCGCGCGGGCTGATATCCAAGCTGGCTTTGCAGACGTGACGCCTTCAACATGAACCTTCGTCGTCGTAAATTGTCTTCTACCCCGAAACCACCATCAGAAACCAGACGCTGATTCGCGAGCTTTAAGTGATATTAAACGGACTTCGTGCGATCGGCAGAACTTACCGCGATTCCTATCGTGGTCTTCCGCAGCGGGTCTGGATCCTGTCTTTCATTTTGCTGGTTAACCGAAGCGGCGCGATGGTCGTGCCTTTTCTCGCGCTCTACTTCACGGGCGAACTTGGTTACTCCAAGAACTTCGCCGGTTATTTTTTGGCGTCTTATGGGCTCGGTGCGATCTCGGGAAGTTTCCTGGGGGGCTACTTGACCGGCCGATTGGGCTCGATTCCGGTCCAATGCCTGTCTTTGTTTTTGACGGCCGTTGGTTTTGTTGTCCTTAGTTTTCTTCACGACTTTTGGTCGATCGTCGCGTGCCTGTTCTTGCTGAGCACGATTGCGGAAGCTGTTCGCCCAGCGAACAACACCGCGATTACGGAATTCAGTCCACCGGAGAAACGTCGCCAGTCATTGGCCCTGAATCGATTGGCCGTGA
Organism: uncultured Pirellulaceae bacterium; assembly: GCA_964434955.1. Classification (GTDB taxonomy): domain Bacteria; phylum Planctomycetota; class Planctomycetia; order Pirellulales; family Pirellulaceae; genus JANQLU01. The sequence continues at coordinate 22,322 of CAYSXI010000034.1, read as the reverse complement.
ACTTGGGGATGTCGATCGGTCCAACCGTCGGCGGCTTCCTGGCTGGATACAATTACAAGCTTTTGTTCTATGCGGATGCGGCGACCTGCGGACTTGCCGGGCTGTTGATTCTGGTTCTGTTCCGCGACTATCGCAAACCCCAAGCCGAGTTGCCGAAGAAAAAAGAGACGACCGAGCCATTGGCAAAACTGCCTTGGCAAGATGGCGTTTTCGTTCAGTTTTGGTTTCTCAACTTCCTGACCGCGATGGTTTTTTTCCAGCTGATCGCGACATTCCCGATCTACCTCAATGAAAAATTCCATATGAACGAGCGACAAATCGGGTTGGCTCTCGCCCTGAATACCGTTGTGATTGTCTTGATCGAGATGCCAATCGTTAAATCCCTGGAAAAAGTCAACACGCTACGTGTGATCGGATGGGGCTGCTTTTTGTCATGCCTGGGCTTTGGAATCTTGCCCTACGGATCCGGATTCGTCTTCTGCCTGTTTACGATTTGGGTTTGGACCATGGGAGAGATTTTGGCCATGCCCATGTCGCTCGCGTTCACGACCGAACGGTCCACAGCTCAAAACCGGGGCCTGTACATGGGAAGCTACACGATGTGCTACGCCGTGGCTTTTGTTCTCGCACCGGTGATTGGGACCTGGATCTACCAAATCGACCGGGAACTCGTCTGGCACTTATGTCTCGGCGTTGGCGTTTTTGTCTTCATCGGATTCCGCTTGATCCGGCGCGATCCGGTGGTCGATGCACCGGGGAACAATCCAGCCAACTAGGAATCCAAAGGCAACAGGATGAAGCGGAAGCGAACGCCAACTCGCCATACAAGCACGTATCGCAAACGACCGGTTCCAACACCTCTCACCTACAAGCACTAACCGCGAACGAATGGTTCCAACACCCCTCGCCATACAAGCACTAACCGCGAACGAGTGGTTCCAACACCTCTCGCCATACAAGCACGAAGCGCAAGCGAGTGGATAGGAAAGCAACGTCCGCATGCCAAACCTTAGCTGGCTGCGAACGTTTTCGACTGCAAGCGGAACGAGGAAAAATTCCGTTCCTGCGATTTATCGATCGCGGCCGAATCGGCTGCGAGACCGTGAACCAAACGAAGAGGTTCGACTTGAACTGCTTGACTTGTTTGAGTTCGCTCGCGTGTACTCATCCTTGGTGATGTAACCATCGCCGTTCAAATCGAGCTTGTTAAACTCTTCGAGTTTCTCGTCCGTCCATTCGTCGGTGAAATCCGCCATCGCGATTTGCGAAGTGCTGCGGAAGCGACTGGAGAGACTGGCGGAACTGGAAGAGCCACGCGACGACCCGTATCGAGATCCGCTGCGGCTGCTGCTGGAAGAACCAGATCCCGAACTGCTCTTGGGAGTGTAATAGGTGATCAACTCGCCTTCGTCGAGAAAATTATCCTTGTTGGTATCCGCATTTCTGGGAGCACGACTCATTTTCTTGACTTCTTCCTTGCTCAGCTTCCCGTCTCCGTCTTTGTCATACTGCTTGATTTGATTGGAAACGTATTTTCGAATCCGCCCGCTGTCATCACTCGAGCTGGAACTGGATCCTGAAGACGAACTCGATCCCGAGCTTCCACGCGAATAACTGCCGCGCGAGCGAAAACTGGATCCGCCACTCAGGGTACGCGAACCAGAGCTTCGATCCCGATTGCTGCCTCGGCTGAATCGCGTATTGTTGGCAGTCTTCCAAGCGTCCTCGCGACGCTTGTATCGTTCAAGCAGCTCCGTGCGACTCAGGCGTCCGTCTTTATTCAGGTCGGAGTCGCGAGCGGGTGGATTGCCCCAGCGAGCGTTTTGAATTTCATCCGAGTCCAGCGTTCCGTTCTTGTTGCGATCGTAACGTTTGAGAGTATCGTCTGCCTGACGAATTGCGTCCGAACTGTACTGCGCGGTCCGGCCCGTCGTTGTTTTGGCCGCCCCTTCCATCACATTGGGCATGTCGAAACCAAATCCTTGAATGGGCTCGGTTTCCTGTGCCGCATCCATAAATCCGGGTACCGAGTTGGCAAAATTCTTATCCGCTTCTTCACCTTTTTCGCGGCGGATCCGACTTTTTTCGTCGCGTTCAATTTTTCGTTCAACGTCTCGGCGACGAATGGGGCGACTGGTATCAAAACCCATGCCCTTGATCCACTGCTCACCGCGACCAGACATTTCACTGGGTTCAATCATTCCATTGCCATTTTTGTCCATCGAGCGGATATAGCCGATGTAACGCTCGGAACGGTCTCCGCTGCTCCGTCGACTTCGTCTGTCATCAGAACTTCCCCGGTCACGCTGGGCCAGAACTTCGCTGGTCAAAGAGCCCGCCACGACGACCAAACTGAGAGCGATTGCGAATGCAGATTTCATATTCCTGTCCAACAAACGGGAGTTCCGGGGGCGAATTAGAAAAAAGTCGTTGAAAAACCAATTATAGTCGACTGATCCGCCAACCGATATTTAACCCCGAGATCGAGGTGGAGTTGCGTTGCAAACCAGCAATAATCGCACTGAAAACTCGTCAAAAACGGGCTGACCGGAACCAAATCCCGCCTGGTTGAGGGTTCCGCAACGGTCAAATCGCCGGTTTCTCAAGATTTGACCTGTTTCGCCACCGAATCGATAATAGAGGGCAGGGGAAATCGTGGGCTGAACGCATCTTCAAGATGCGAATAAATATGATTTATCGCTGTCCAAGCTGTCAAAAACGAATCTCGCGAAACACAGTCACTTGCCGAAGCTGCGGTTGGAGCTTGGGGCAGCTGAGCGAGGAAACCGGAACATCTTCCGCTGAGGCCTTCGATGCAGGCCCGCCGCCGAAAAAGTCGGCGTTGGAGATGCATATCGAATCGGCGATCGACTCGATTGGAACGCAACGTTTCTCGGAAGCCCTGAATTCTCTCAACCGGGCAATCATCGACGCTCCGAAATCCCGCCTGGGAGAAATCTATTCGCTTCGCGGCTACGCTCATTTGATGCTCGATGATTACCGTCGAGCCGAGGCCGATTGTTCCGCGGCGATTGAGCGACGCGGCCCCGACAGCGAGACCTTGGCCTGGCGAGCCGCCGCACGCGGCCATCAAAACAAATGGCGAAGTGCCTTGGAAGACTTGATTGACGCCCGCTTGCTGGCCGCTGGCAACGTCACCGAATACGACGAGCTGATCGAGACCTATCGCGACGAGTCATCGCGGTACTTTGGCGAAATGGTTCAGCAGGGGAAATCGGATGCCGAAGTTTTCTGCCATCGCGGCTGGGTATATTTCCTGGTCGGAAATTTTGAAAAGGCTCTTCGCGATTTTCAACTCGCGATCAATCTCGACGGCAATCACTCCTGGTCACTCCTGGGTACGGCCGAATCAAACATCAAGATTGGCAAGACCGCGCCGGCATTGGAAATCACCAAGCGCCTCGCCCGGAAAAACCACGAGCACGATCCGACGTTTCAGCGGGCCCTGATCATGACGTCGGCGCGAGCCTTCGCTGCGGAAGATCAGATGGAAGCGGCCATGGAGCAAATCAACGAGCTCCGTGGCTTCAACTCAGGTCAATCCCTTCGCGCGATGCGTTGCGGGCAGTTGGCGATGGAAATCGGCGACTACGTTTCCGCCATCGATGACTTCTCGCAAATCATCGAAAACCAGCCGGTGTTCCTGACCGCTCGAAAACTTCGGGCCGAAGCGTTCGCCGCGATTAATAATTTCCAGTCAGCCGAAAATGATCTCACCGCCGTTTTGCGGCTTTTGGGTGACGATCGAGACGCCGAAATATTGACGCGCCGTGGCGAGATGCGGCTGTCCCAAGAAAAAATCGACGCGGCCCTTCGTGATTTTGACGCCGCCGAAGAATACGAGAACGTCAACTACAAGACATTCCTCGGCCGCGCCCGGGCATACGCGAAGCAGGAAAATTTTGATCAGGCGATCGAGGAAAGTGAAAAAGCGATCCGCTTGGACAAGGCCGTGGGTGAAGTCTATGCGTGTCGCGGCCGCATCTTCTTTGAAATGAAAAGTCACCACGAGGCACTCAACGAATTCAACCAGGCTTTGGAACTTAAGTTGAGTCCCGACGATCAGTCGACCAGTTTTTATCAGCGCGGCGCGGTCCATTACGAATTGGGACACAACGTTGAAGCGATTGCGGATTTTGAGACCGCGGAGAAAAGCCGTCCCAACCATGCCGGAACGAAAATCTGGAAAGCGGCCGCATTCGCTCGTTTGGGAAAATGGCCCGAAGCGATCGAAAGCCTCCAGCAGGCGATTGCAACCCGGCCGGCAGCCGCCAAAAGATACCGCCAACTGGGGCAACCGGTTGCCGAGAAAGCAATCGATTTCTACGACGCTCAACTCAAAGAAAAACCGCACACCGCGGAGATGTTTCGAAATCGCGGGATGGCTTACCAGTTTTTGGGAAACATCGATTCCGCGATCGAAAATTACGCGCACGCAATCGATGAGTATGGATTCGATGCCGAAACCTTGATCCGTCGCGGCCAAATGTTTGCCCGCAAACGCAAACATCTCCTGGCGGCCAAAGACTTCACGAGTGTCTTGAAGAAAGATCGAAGAAACCACTTGGCCCGTTATTCGCGAGCCGTTTCGTTGATCGCCCTCCGCAAACCCAAACGCGCCTGGCAGGACATCATCAAAGCCAGCAAGCTCGCACCGAATGAGCCGAAATACCTTGTGCTCAAGGGTGAGTTGCTTCAGCGGCAAAAAAAGATTCGCGATTCCATTCGGATACTTACCAAGGCACTTTCCATTGATAGCAATGATGCCATCGCCTTGCGACGCCGTGGAACGGCATTTCTTTCAACCGGGCAGTTTCTCAAAGCCATCGGCGACTTCACGAGGTCCCTTGAAATCAACCCGCGCCAGCCGGACGTGATTTCGTTGCGGGGATCTGCCCACTACAAAAATGGCGACCTGGAACAAGCACGAGAAGACTACGAGTTGGCTTTGACGCATGATGATAAACTCGTCAAGGCTTACTGCGGTCGCGCAAAAATCCTTACCAGCAAGAGTGAATTCGAACAGGCGCTGATTTGGCTAACGAAGGCTTTCCATCGATTCAGCGACCCCCGCTCACTCTCCGAGTTACTGTTGTCTCGCGGCAAGATCTATTTCCAGATGGGGCGGTTCGTACCTTCGATCGTCGATTTTTCCACGGTCATGGATTTACAGCGCGACGACGAAAAGTCGCTTGCGGCGGCCCGCTATGGCCGTGCGCTGGCGTTGATTCAACAAGGTGAATTGACCAAGGCTCGTAAAGACTTCGAAAAAGTCATTCGTCACGATCCAGATCATCGCGGCGCTCAAGTCGCTTTGGATTGGATGGAATCGGGTACCGGCAAACGGCCCCCCAGCTTGGCGCCTCCGGAACAATTGATTCGGCCCCATCGCCCGCCTTTGAAAATCAAACCGGTCCAAGTCGTTGACGACGAAGGAAAATGGGATGCCGATCCTCCTTTTGGCGATTGGATTGTCCGTCGGCAAGGCAAGACCCGAAAAGAATACGGGCCGATTCCCAAGTCCGTGCTTGATCAATGGGTAGTAGAAGGCCGAGTGTCAACGGAAACCCGTTTGTTACGCGCCGATTGGAAAAAATGGCGGAAGGCAACTTATGTGTTTCCCGAATTGTTGCCGCCCGAGGAAAAAGAGGAATCGCAAATCTCGCAATTCCCCGATATCGACACAGGCCGAAAAGCGGATGACGAAGACTCGGGCATTTCCCCGGACGACATCGCCATTTCTACGGGCAGTTCCGAAAACGCAACCGAGTAATTTGCCGCGTCAAATCGCTTCGTGCCCAATCAAGACCCAGCATTGAGCGGGCTTCGATTCAGCGAGTCGGATGAGCGTCGCTGGCAGCCGGAACTCGAGTCCGACCGGGAATGTCTCTTCCAACCGGCCGGGTTGGCGACTTGAGTTTTGACGCTTCAAGAAATGGGCACCACATCACTTCTTGCCGTGTGATTCTTTGCGTCGCGCCATTCGTTGAGTTTTCTGCTGCAAAATCCCCGTTTTTCTCTTCACGATTGACCGAACGTGTCACGTCCGGAGCTTCTTATTTACAGGAATTGCCCTATGATTTGTTGAAAGGAGAAGAGGATTCAATGATTCGACGGATTGTCTTGAAGAATTTCATGTCGCATGCTTCGACGGTGATCGAACCGGCAGGCAATTTGCTAGGAAGCGCTCCAGGAAGCGCTCCAGGAAGCTTGCCAGGAAGCGCGCCGGTTTCGCAAGACGGTCAGAATCCTCCTGCCACCAACTCGAATTCTCAGAACGGTTCAAATACTAAGGATGGTTCAAATACTAAGGACGGTCCAAATACTAAGGACGGTCCATTTACTCAGGGTGGGTTGACGGTCCTGATTGGCGAAAACAACTCGGGCAAATCGGCACTGGTTGCTGCGCTTCAAGTGATCAGCCGAAATGTTCAGGGCGACTTCATGGTTCGCCATGGCGAGAACGATTGCAGTGTGACCGTCGAAACGGTCGACGAATCAGGCGAAACGCATGAGATCGTTTGGCGCCGCTTCAAAAACAAGGTGAGTTATGAGATCGACGGCCGCGACGCTGGCAACCGATTGCGCGGAAAGACTCCTGACGATTTGCATGATGCATTGCGGATGGCATTGGTCGAAACCAACCGCGACGCTGTCGACGTCCATTTCGGCGAGCAAAAGTCTCCCATTTTTCTGCTCAATGACGGTGCTTCGGATCGGGCAGCTTTTTTTGCTTCGTCATCGGACACCTACAAATTGATTGAGATGCAGCAATTGCATCGGGTGAAGATCAAGGATGCGAAAGCCGAGAGGAAGGCACTTCTCCGCCAGCAGCAAAAACTGAATCGACGACTTGATTCACTAAAACCGTTGGATGAAATCGACGGACAACTTTCCGATTTGTCGAGGCAGAGTCACGAGATCACTCAGAGGCAAAAACGGATCGAACAACTCGAGTGCATGCTTGAGCAATTGAATCAGGCGAGGACATCCTGCCTTCATTTGCAGCAACAGCAGAAGGCGCTCAGCGAGTTGAAAGAAGCACCCACGGTTCGATCGACCCTTCGCTTGGAGCAAATGGTTGGGTTGTTGCTTGAAGCAATCGACTCCCGTGAACAATTGACCGCCAGGCAAAAATTACTCGAGGGGCTATTGTCGCCTCCCCGTCTTCAAGACACCCGACCATTGTCGACCATTGAAAAGGCCTTGTCGGAGTCGCAGAGTGAGTTTGAACGTGTTGCTGCCAGAAAGAATTTGCTGCAAACGATTCAGTCGCCTCCCGAGTTTACCGACGCACAGAGTATCAAAAGAATCGCCGACCAGGTTGGGCAACTGGAAAAGCAGCAAGCGGAACGAGAGCGGCAAAGCAAGATCTTTGTCGAGTTGAACGTGCAATGCGAAGACGTCAACGCTCTCCTGACAAAAGCGCTCGATGAAATGGATGACTGCCCAACTTGTGGGCAGGCAATTGATTCGAAACAGGTAACCTGGAACCGCGGTCGTTTGGGACTTTCACTTCAACGGTTGAAACGAGCGGAAGCCAAGTCGGCACCGCTGGGCCAAGGCGGTGACCATGAGTGATTTCCTATTCGACATCCACGGCAACCCGGATGACGATTCATCCGGGGACAAAGAAACAGTCGATGGAGGAGCCGTGGACGATCTGGAACCTGCGGAGGAAGCCCTCAAACGAACCAATTCCGAAAATACTGAGCACGAAACGCCTGCACCCCATCATGGCGAGTTGCGGCTAGCAACAACCGAGCCTCAGGCGGGATCAGATGAGGGCCTCTTGCCGACAACGGAATCGACAACAACGGAATCGACAACAACGGAATCGACGACAACGACAGAAACAAAAACGGGCGGAACAACGTCACCGGAAACACGGGCCCACACTGGCCATGAAACCAGCCCATTCGATTCACGAAGCATTGACTTAGGCGACGGATACGCGGGACTGTTGATCATTGGGGATCCGCACCTGGAGGCGCGCGTCCCCGGTTTTCGCAAGGATGATTATCCGCGCACGATCTTGGCCAAGTTGCGTTGGGCATTGGACTACGCGAAACAGGAAAAGCTCTTCCCCTTGATCTTGGGAGACTTATTCCAGTTGCCTCGCAACAACCCGAATTGGTTGATTGTTGAACTTCTTGAAATGTTCGACCAACCGATTGCCGGCGTCTATGGAAATCATGACGTTCACGAAAGCGAACTAAACACGCACGACAGCTTAAGCATCCTTTGCGAATCCAATCGCCTGATTCTATTGAGCGAGCGACAACAGCTCAAAGCAAAAATTGGCTCAAGAACGGTCGTGATCGGTGGGACATCTTGGGGCCGTAATCTACCCCATGAGTTGAACCTCACGGATGTCGTCGATCCGTTGGTGGTTTGGCTTTCGCACCATGACTTGATCGTGCCTGGCTACGAAGAAGTTGGCAACGTCAAACTGGATGTCAGTCTACCATTTGACATATTGATCAATGGTCATATTCACCGGCGTTTGGAAAATTACCATCTTGGCAAGACGACGGTTTTGACACCCGGAAACATCACTCGGCGGAAGCGAAGTGACGCAACACGAGACCATCGTCCTTCGGTGTTACGCATCGATATCGATAGGGATCGCGATATTGAACAAGATGGTTGGCGTCATGATTTTATCGAAGTCCCTCATCGGCCATTTGATGAAGTTTTTCATTCGGCAATTGTTGACAGTCATGACGAAGGCGACCAGCCCTCAGCCTTTGTAACGGGACTTAAAGAAATGTTGGCCAGGAGGACCGAAACGGGAGCGGGACTTCAATCGTTCCTGGAATCGAATCTTGAAACTTTCGACGAGCCTGTTGCCGACGAGATTCGAGCGTTAGCCAAACAAGTCTTGAACGAAACCGCCTGAACTTGAGTTCAACAAAGATTGATAAGCGAAGATTGACACTGAAATAATAAACGACAGACACCGAGTGAATCATGACGGAAGAATCCAACTTGCAACCGGTCGAAACCTTGCTGGAACGATACAACAACTTGGATCGCGAACGCGCGGTTGCCGACAACAACCTGGAACGTGCCAAGGATCATCTCGAGTCGTTGCAAAAAGAAGCGGACAAGCTATTTGGCACGGCCGATCCAGAACAGCTGAAAAAGATGCTTGCCGATTTGCAAAAAGAGAACGAGAAGCAGCAGCGCGAGTACCAGAATCACCTGGACGAAATCGAAAAGAAACTTGAACAAGTCGATCAGGACTTTTCTCATCGTTCCGATGACACGGACTTTGAAGACGAATCGCTGGAAGGGTAGGTCGCGGTGAAGGCTCTGAGCTTGGAATCGACGAAGAAAATGCAGGACCTTCAGGCCCGGTTTGCCGGCTTGCGCAAGTTGGAGATGCAGACCCAGTCCGACTACAAGGCCAACGACCAATCCTTGCGGAAAATCGAGAGCTACCTTTCCATTGCAAATCGTGTTTCGGATGCGCTCGAGTCGTTGAGCGATCAGTTGTTTCGCGATTCATTGAGGGAGATCGAACGCGAGTTGACCGTGGCTTTGCAGGAAGTGCTGGAACAGCCGATCAAGTTGGTTGCAGAAGCCAGCTGGAAAAACAATGCGGCCGCGGTGGATTTTTTCGTCGAACGAGACGGATTCAAGGAGGATATCCTCAAAGGGCAGGGCGGTTCAGTCGCGAACATTCTTTCCATTGGTCTACGTATTTTCGCTTTGGCCAAACTGGAATCAAAGCAAAACCAGATGTTCCTTGTGTTTGACGAACAGGACTGTTGGCTACGCCCTGACTTGGTGCCTCG
>CAYSXI010000034.1:0-12470 GCA_964434955.1 uncultured Pirellulaceae bacterium | reverse complement strand
TGTCACGAATTATGCATTCAGGTCCTGATGATCAGTCACCACGATCGTGAAATCTTTGAACAGTATGCAGACAAAATTTACCAACTGACGCCCGGTATGAACGGTGTTGCGAATGTTGAATGTGTGTTCGAACGTGATTCGTTCAATGGGTGAACCTCCGGAACTCGAAACCTGCTGAAGAAACCCCGCCGCCCCAACCCCGCCGCCCCAAACCCCGCGGCTGGAAGCCTACCCCAAGCCGATTGCTCGGTTGCCCACCTTTATTTTGGGGCGTTTTCGGGTAGCGATTGAATATTGCTTCCGAATCGTCTTTTCCATTGGTTTCCCGGCGACCGGTTTCCCGGCAGGCAAAATACCGACGTAATATTCTTTCCATTGAACCTTTCCGGCACTTAAAATGGTGAAGTCTCGGAGGCCACAATGAAATCGAATGCCTTACTCAACCCATTTGTTCTCGTCGCGATTTTCCTTTTCGCGTCATCCAGTGTCAGTTCCATGTTCCGGGTCGGTGACCGCCAACCCTTCGAACGGGAATTCCAACAGGAGGAAGACACAAAAAACACAAATGATGATTCCCAACGCAAAAAGGGGAATCTCTCAAAGATCAACTACCTGAAGCAGATCAAGCCGATTTTTGATAAACACTGCCTCTCCTGCCACGGCCCGAAAAAGGCGGAAAGCCGTTTTCGCGTCGATCGCCGAAAGTCGTTTGTCGAGGGGGGTGATTTTGGTGAAGCCTGGATCGTGCCGGGCGACTCCAAGAATAGCGAGTTGATTGCCGTCCTCGAAAAAACGCACGACGATGTGAGAATGCCACCCAGCTGGGGCTTCGTTCCCAAGAAGGACGTTGCGACAATCAAGCAGTGGATTGATCAAGGCGCGAAAATGCCGATCGTCAAAAGCAAAGATTCGGAAGGTCGTCCACCGGCTCTCCAGTCAAATCATTGGTCACTGCAAAAGATTTCGAAACCGCAGCCACCCAAGCAACTTGCGAAATGGTCAACGCAACCAATCGATCAATTCGTTGAATCTCATTTGCTCTCAAAGAAACTTGCCCCATCAAGTCGTGCAAGAAGAAACGAATTGATTCGGCGGCTTTATCTTGTGATGTTGGGAGTGCCGCCGACTCCGGCAGAAGTTGATACGTTTCTCAAAGACAAACGCGAGGACGCATGGCAACGATTGGTCGACAAGGTATTGGCCGATTCTCGTTACGGTGAGCGATGGGCCCAACACTGGTTGGATATCGCCAGGTTTGGCGAAACTGACGGGTATGAAACAAATCGCGAACGGCCCAATGCTTGGCATTATCGTGACTGGGTGATCAACGCATTTAACTCCGACAAACCCTATGACAAGTTTGTCATGGAGCAGATTGCCGGCGACGTTTTAGGCGAACCGCTTGGAACCGGCTTTTTGGTTTGCGGTCCCCATGACATTGTCAAAAGTCCCGATATCAATTTGACACTGATGCAACGACAGGACGAGCTCGCCGATATTGTTCATACGACTTCTACTGCTTTTCTTGGCTTGACGTTGGGTTGCGCTCGTTGCCACGATCACAAGTTCGATCCGATCACGCAGACCGATTACTTTGCGATCCAGGCGGTCTTTGCCGGAGTTCAGCATGGCGAAAGAAAGATCCCGTTGTCGACGGATCGAAAACGCCAACTTGATGCAACGACCGAATCGATTCACGCGGTCCTTCGTCGGCTCGATAAATACATCCCGGAAACACAAAGGCGATTCACCTTTGTGGATGACACAACCTTCAGCTTGATTCAACGACCGGGTTTTGAGGCTTTGATTCCACAGAATGGCGCGGGCTTTAATCCTGCGGGAACCAATCCTGGATTTCGCGACGACCCGGGTGGCGAAAACCGAAGCGCCAATTTCAGCGTCGGGAGCTATTCATGGTGGACCAACAAGCCGGGAACCGATTTTGCGATCTATCGCCCAAAAGTTCGCGGCAAGTTCCGGATCTGGATTTCGTGGGGACGTGGTTTCGACACGCACAGCAAGGACGCCGAGTATTGGCTTGATTCTGACGGAGACCCCACGACTCGAACCGACCAGAAACTACTGGCAACCGTGAATCAGCAAATTGCCGCTTATGAAAAAGCAGGTGCCGCGCTCCCCAAGCAGCCACTTTGGAGTGGCTTCCTTAACGCCGGCGAGTACGATTGCGGACCGGGCTCGATTGTCATCCTGCGCGGTGGAAAATCAGGTTCAGCGATCACGGCCGACATGGTCGTTTTCGAAAAAGTCCTTTTCAAGAAAACCGATTCATCCGACTCGCGTTCCGCGGAGTTGAGTCAATTGCGGAAGCCGATTAACTCGCTTTTGAACATCGAACGGATCGAACCGGTGCACGCTACCAAACTGAGATTCGAAATCGAAAAGGCCAATCGCGGCGAACCTTGTATTGACGAACTGGAAGTCATGGAGGGCGGAGAGAATGTCGCCTTGGCCAGTCTCGGCGTCAAAGTCAGCGCGTCCGGTTCCTGGCCCAATGATCCCAAACATCAGTTGAAACATATCAACGATGGAAAGTACGGAAATGGGCGGAGCTGGATTTCAGGATCCAAAAAGAATAGTTGGGTTGAGCTCGAGTTCCCCCGCAAAGTGTTGATCTCGCAGATCCGCTGGGCGAGGGATCGGGAGGGCAAGTTTAGCGACCGAACAGCGACAAAGTACAAAATCAAAGTTTTCAACACCGCCGGGGAATGGGAAACGGTTGCTGACTCAACCCGACGCTTGCCGAACGATTTTTATCAAACAGAAAACATCAAATATCAGTTTGAATCGTTGCCGCCCGACGAAAAAAAATCTGCCGACTACCTTTTCTCAAATTTGCGCGAGAAGGTACGCCAACGGGAAACGTTGCTGCAAACTCCGCAGGCCTACATTGGAACATTCAACACCAAACCGCCTGCCACTCATCGCCTTCATCGCGGTGACCCGATGTCCAAACGTGAAGTTGTTTCGCCAGACGCAATTCGTGTGATTGGCTCCCTTGGATTGAAAGAGAGTGCGACGGAACCGCAGAGGCGATTGGAACTTGCGCGTTGGATTGCCAACAAAGACAACCCTTTGACGGCTCGAGTGATCGTCAATCGTATCTGGCAGCATCATTTCGGCACGGGAATTGTCAGCACGGCCAGCGATTTTGGCATCAACGGAACAAGGCCATCCCATCCGAAACTTCTTGACTGGCTGGCTGCGGACTTGATCGAAAATCAATGGTCCCTCAAAAGGCTTCATCGAAAAATCCTGTTATCAAAAACCTGGCAACAGTCGAGTCTGCCAAAGAAAAAAGCCATGCAAATCGATGCGGATTCTCGTTTCTTATGGCGATTTCCACCGCGGCGTTTGGAGGCCGAATCCATCCGCGACAGCGTGGTAAGCGTTAGCGGATCCATGAACCCTCAAATGGGCGGACCTGGATTCAGTGCTTTCGAAATCCAATTCGAAAACGTCCGGCATTACTTCCCTCGAAAGTCGTTTGGACCAACCGAATGGCGGCGAATGGTCTACATGACAAAAGTTCGCCAGGAACGCGAGTCGACTTTCGGGGCTTTTGATTGTCCTGATGGGAGCCAGGTCATCCCGGATCGCGGCCGATCGACGACCCCCTTACAGGCACTCAACTTGTTCAACAGTCTGTTCATGATGCAACAGGCGGACATCCTGGCGAAACGCATCGATAAAGAAACACTGATTCACGTCCGGGAAAAACAACAACTGACTTATGCAAAAATCCAGAAGGCCTACCAGCTTTGTTATTCCCGCAAGCCCTCCGCCCGAGAATTGTCCAACGCCCTTGGCTTTATCGACAAACATGGAATGACTCAGTTTTGTCGAGCGATGCTTAACTCGAACGAGTTTCTTTTTATTCCTTGATTCAATCGGTAACCGGATGAGCGATTCAAATCGAAGATCATTTTTCTCGGACCTGGGCAAGGGCCTGTCGGCGATCGCGTTGACCTCGTTATTAAAAAATGACGGTTGGTTGTTGGCTGACGAGCGTTCGGGTTCGACGAAAGACAAGAAACCAATCCCTCCCAAGATCGATCCGGCCAAGCCCTTTGCGGCGCGCGAGCCGCACTTTTTACCCGCGGCAAAAAACGTGCTTGTCATCTTTTGCGCGGGAGCTTGCAGTCACGTCGACACATTTGATTACAAACCCGAGTTGGTTCGCCTGCACGGAAAACCGATGCCCGGATTTGAGAAGTTGATCACGTTCCAGGGAGCCCAAGGCAATCTGGTCAAAAGCCCTTGGAAGTTCCGGCCACGCGGCGAATGTGGAAAGATGATTTCCGACCTGGTGCCGCTGATTGGTGATTTCGCCGATGACATGTGTTTCATTCATTCGCTAACAAGCAAAACCAACACCCATGGCCCGGGTGAAAATTTCATGTCCACGGGTTTTAACCTGGACGGATTTCCCAGCATGGGCGCCTGGGTGACGTGGGGACTGGGAAGTGAGAACGAGGACCTGCCGGCCTATGTGGCGATTCCCGATCCGCGCGGGACTCCGCAATCAAGCGTCAACAATTGGGGTCCTGGATTCTTGCCTGCTGCTTTTCAGGGAACAGACTTTAATGCCACGAAACCCGTTCGCAACTTGGGTCGCCCGAAGAACACGACAGCGAAAACGGATCGCGCGACGCGAGATTTCCTGAACCAGTTGAACAAGAATCATTTGCAGCGTTTCCCCGGGGACACGGAGTTGGCCGCCCGAATTGCAAGCTACGAATTGGCGGCAAAAATGCAACTTTCCGTCCCGGAAATCAGCAACATCGACTCGGAGCCCGACCACATTCTGAAGATGTATGGAGCCGATGATCGGGAAAATAAATTGCGCGCTGACTTTGCAAAGAACTGCATCCTCGCCAGACGTTTGGTCGAGAAAGGTGTCCGCTTTGTTCAGCTGTTTAACGGCGCCTACCAGACCGGAGGAGAGGGGGTCTCCAATTGGGACGGACATAAGTCGCTTGAAAAACAATATGCGAAGCATGGACCGGTCCTTGATCAACCGGTTGCGGCTTTGCTGAAGGACATGAAGCAGCGCGGCTTGCTGGATGAAACGCTAATCGTTTGGTGCACCGAATTTGGACGCATGCCGACATTCCAAAAGGGCGCGAGTGGCCGAGACCATAATCCGTCCGGATTCACGGCCTGGCTTTCCGGCGCGGGTGTCAAAGCTCCGTTCTCCTATGGAGCAACCGACGAATTTGGGTACAAGGCGGCCGAAAACATTTCGACCGTTTACGATTTCCACGCGACGATCCTGCACCTTCTGGGGTTGGATCACGAGCGACTGTCGTTTTACCACAATGGCATTCAACGGCGTCTTACGGACGTTCACGGCAAAGTCATTAAGGACGTGTTGCTCGCGTCCAAATAGTGGCGTTGCCGTCGAATGATTGGCGTGGTTACTTCGCTTGATTCAGAAACAGCTTCAGATTTCTCGTTCCGCGACCTCCAGCAACGATATCCGGATCACCATCTCCGTCGACATCCAGGCAGGTCGCATCCTCGACGGCGATTCCCCCATTGTCGAGCACCGTTTTCCTCCAGGCGGGCAGCTTTCCCTCAGCCGTATTTTTTGTGTCCATTTGGTAGATGTACAATCCAGGGCCGGTCGTTTTCCCTTTTCCTTTCAAACGATGACCGACGATCAGCTCGTCAACTCCATCCTGATCGAGATCCTGAGCAATCAAAGCATGGCCACCAGCAAGCTCATTTTCAATCTCTTGCCGTCTCCAAGCCATTTGCTCCCCTGATTTTTTCTGAGGCCAATAAACCGCGACCTTTTGACCATGCATCGGTTCAATCGTGGCAACAAATGTTTTTTCCTCGCCGACCCTGCCGCGTTTTACTTCGCCGGCCCCGAGATCGCTGATCGATTCCAGGTTCCATTCTTGGCCCTTTCGCGAAACAACGATGGTGCCAGATTTGTTTGCCACCAAAGTCTGGATGTTTCCATCTCGCTCATTGCGAAAATGAGTGTGGTTGTGCAACCGATCAAAGTCCTGTTGGTTGACAATGACAGGATTCCAACGACTGGTTTCCGGTTTCTCGGGAATCTCAAATGCGGTCAGCCGCACGCCCGGAGATTTCGTTTTGTTGAGCGGTGAAATGACGAGCTGTGCGCGGCCTTTGCCTAAAACGTCCGCGAAGCTCATCCGGTGTAACCAGGCCTCCGCGCCGATCTCATGAACGTTCCATTTTTCGTCCAGTGATTGTCCCCGCTGAAGCCATTGAAGCGTTCCTTTTTTTGTCCAGCCAGCGCCAAGTGCGAAATCGATTTTGCCATCGCGATCAATATCGTAGGCGGCGATGCAAACGTTGTCGCGCTCCGTTTGGTTTTCGATGATCACGAACTTCTTCCACTTGGTCGGATCGGCAACATCAGATCTACCCGGTGACTTGTACCAAAGCACGCGGTTCTCGGTCACGGCAACGATATCGACTTGCTTGTCACCGTCAACGTCTACCGCAAGAACGGCGTAACACACATTGCCGATATCATCGTCGATCGTAACACTTTGAAACTTTGGAAGATTCTCCTGCGCTTTGACGCAACCCAACTCGATGCGGCAAAACAAAATGGCAGCGAACGAAACAAGAAAAGCAATCATTCGAAGAGGCATTGGAGTCCTCCTGTTGTGCAAGGAGCTTTTAAACGATTCTTACCGGAAAAAACTGCGTGAACAATGTTGAAAGAAGTCATTCACAGGACCGAATCCGCGTTGTTGCAGCAGTTTCGCGTGTCTAAAATGTACACAGAACAGACGCCCCGGAAACCTGTTCAACTCGTCTTTTCGCATGTTTCGACTCCGTTACCTGATTCTTCTGTTACTCGCTGTTTCGGCAAGCATTTGCGTCCGACCGCGCTCAAGTTCTTTTCCGGATTCATCTTCTTTTAGGCGGAATGAATCGTTGCGCCCTGTTTCCTGGTCGCGGATGGAAGATGACAAGCTTTTCGCGGAATTCGAAAAGTCGATTTTCCCTTTGCTGACGCGGGACGAAAAAGGGTGCCTGGATTGCCACTCAACCGACAGCAGCTCCAACCTGGTTTTCGCCGGGGACGCAAAAGAAGACTTCTTGATGTTGATGGAAAGTTCGTTCCTATCAAAGACTGGAACCGACACCTTGCTCCATCGAGTTTCCACCGATGACAAAAAAATCCGGATGCCGGAAGGTGATGATCCATGGACAAGTGAAGAGATTCAAAAGCTCAAAAAGTTTGTCGAGCTGGTTCATAAACACAAGACGACTTCAGGAAAGCCTGCCGACGAACGCTTCCCTCGATCGTTGCTTGAGCCCTACCGGGGACAGCCGATCCAGCAACGGGACAACCAGTTCATCTCCTATTGGCAGCTGAAACAGAAAGTACGTTCCATTTTTGATGATGAATGGGTACGAGACGGGCGAAACCTATTTGAGGAAAATGTTGCCGCATTTGGCGGGGCTGATTTTAAAACTCGATTCAACGAATCACGCGAGCCCACCGCGTCCTTTTTGTCGGCTTTGGAGACACTTGCAAAAGACGTCAGCCTGCGAGCGTACGAAAGACGAACGGGGCCATTTACCGATTGGAAGTCACCCAAGAAACTCCCGTTAACCGAAACACCGGACCAGGAGTACACGGCGGCGATCGAATTGCTCTACGAACGACTCCTCTATCGAAAACCGAAGCCTTCCGAAACCCAAAACGCCTATGCGCTCATCAAGGAGATCCACGCTGCCAAGGATCGGATCATCAACCGAAATCACAACTTGGCGTTCGAGCTTGTCGTTGCCGACCCGGAATCGGGAATGCAACAAACCCGCGCGGTTTCACTTCCGGTCAATGGCGATCGACTCGAGGTTTATCAACAGGTCATCAATCAAACAGCAAAACCCAAGCAATCGAAATTCGTTCTCAACCGTGCGGTGATTGGCCCGGAATTTGAGCTTGAAGCAGACGATCCGCAGCAAAGATTCGTCATTCACAATCTGGGCACCACGAGAAATGTTTCGTTCGCGGGAATTGAATTAACCCGTGTGTCGGAAAACAAAGATGAGGCAAAACCGTTTCGCGTTCCGCACACTGATTGGCAGATTGAAGGTGCCTGGCAGTTGCTTTCGCGGCGAGGCAAGTTGAGCCTGGAGGACAAGAACAATCACAAGGGTCGCAGTGCGATTGCGGTTCCCTTGAATGTCAAAGAGGCAGGGCGTTATCGAATTGAGATGTTGTGGCGGGGCAGCGCAAACAATTCGGACAATGTGCTTGTTGAAGTTTATGCCAAGGGTGGCGGAAATCGGCTCGCGTCCCCAACCGCGGTCCAGAAACCTCCCCAAGGCGAAGCGCATTTTTTCTACGACTGCGGAAATGACTCGCGACCCTTCTTTAAACCGGAAGTCGCCTTCCAATTCGGACAACGAGACTACGTTGAGGTATCAAATCGAAATACGCTGATGCGCGTAACGGCAGGCGCCATTCAGTTCATCAATCGCGAGGATGCAAAAAACAGTTTTCTTATCGACAGTCGCGATGCCGAGGGAAACCGGGAATGGCAAGCCTACAATGAAGGACAGTTTCGTGCTTATAACGTCAAAGGAAAGAAACTGCATGACAACAACACTCGCAAAGGAGAGCTGTTTCTTCGATACGCCTTGAGCTACTTGGCCAAGCCGAACTCTCCCGGCAAGGAAAATGCCCCCAAGCCCCAACAAGACAATGTCCAGACGGTGCGAAAAAACCGCAAGGGTTGGAACCCGGCGGCGTTTTACCATTTGCACGTCTACTATCCTGGAAAACAGAATCATGAATCCCAGGTTCCACTTGTCGTCAAGGCAAAGAAGTCGTCTCCGATCGTCCAAATCGAACGTCCTTTGATTGCCAAGTCGGGGGCAAGAGTCCGCCTGAATGCAGCCGCATCTTACACCGTCCAGCAAAGCAAGCTAACGTTCAATTGGCGACAGATCGGCGGAACGCCGGTTGAAATCAATGATTCCTCAAAACCTGCTATTGAATTTGACGTCCCGCGACCAAGTGTTTCGACCTTTGCCTGGAGTTCGCTTTGCGCGGCGCTGATTCGCCACCCGGATTTTCTTTTCACGCGCCCACCATCGCTGTTTGAAACAAGGGATTCGTCACAGCGGAAACGACTTCAACTGGTCAAGATTGCGTTGGACCTGGTTGGACGGCCTCCCAATAGAACGGAATTTGAGCAGCTGGAAAAAACCCGTTCGCTGGGCCACTTGGTTGATCATTACCTGGACTCGGACGAATTTCAAAAGTACTACTTTCATCGCGTTCGATTGATGCTTGAATCGCAGGGAACGGATGTCCAGGATGAACCGGCCCGAATCTGGAGTTACGTGGCGTTCAAAGATTTGCCGTTCAAGGAAATACTGACTGCGAGTTACACCGTCGACACCGAATTCAAAAAGAAGGCGAGACCCGAGTACCATGGCAAAACAGGACTCCTGACCTCGGCCGGGTTTATTCAGGGCAAGCCGGGGCTGCCGCACTACAATTACTCAGCCCAGGTATCGATGCTATTCCTGGGTTATGTGTATGAGGTGCCGGACGAAATCGTCGACCAACGAGAAGGCGTGACAGCTTTGGGAACCACGGATCCAAAGTCGGTTTGCTATAGCTGCCATAAAGTTCTTACGCCGTTGGCGTTTCAGCGATTGAATTGGACCGACGAAGGCAAATATCGAACAAAAAACGAGTCGGGGCTTGCAATCGACGCTTCAGATCGCGGTGCCGTCCCAGACTATCCTTTCGCGGGGGAAGGACTGGAGGCTTTTGCGTCCAAGGCCGTTTTGAAAGAGCGATTCATTCGTTCGATGATCAACACTCACGTTCATTTTTATTTTGGTCGCCCGATGAGGCATCGGCTTGATGAACGGCAAATGTACAAGCGACTATGGGATCAGGTCCACGAATCCGGATTCAAGATCCGGCCGTTGATTCGCGAGATCGTTTTGTCGCCCGAATATTTGAATGGTGGTTCTCAAACAACCAGCACCAAACCCCAATAAGGAAGAACGATGTCGGATTCATGCCGCGTAGGCGACCAAGTCCAATCCGCTTCGCCATTGGACCGCCCGCAAAGGGCCCAAACATCCACTCCCGATTCTGCCCGTCGACGCTTCTTGAAACGGTCGTTGGCTTCGATTGCCGGTCTGACATGCGTCGATTTCCTGAATCACTTTTCGGCTTACGGCATGCCGATGGAGTCTCGAGCCGATCACATGGCTTTCGATGCGGTCCGTTCGAACGAGAACCCAAAGTTTTTGGTTTACTGGTTTTTGGAGGGTGGATGGTGTGGTTACGACATGTTCAATCCGGTGAATACCGAGAACAATGTCGTGAACCGTTTGGAGAGCATCAGCGATGAACGCTATCGCGTTTTGAAATGGGGGCAAGACGACTATTCGATAAACACAGCAGGAAACATCCGGTACGGGTATCTTGCAGAGCCCGGAAAAGAGTTTTTCCCCGATATGGCTGTCTTGAGTTCGATGCATACGGGCTCCAGCCATTCTCGTGACCGACTCAAGACTCATATGGGACATTACAATCTTCGCCCAACTAGCCCACGCGAAAAAGATGAACGCTCCGTCATGCAGGCCTTTGCGGAAGTTTATGGCCAGCCCTATGTGTTGCCCAGCCTTTCCTGGCATTGGTGGCTGTCCGACGGCGAACTAAATGAAGTCCAGTACACCGGACGACGCGGATATTATCACGCGCTGGGGCCGGTCCACGCCCATACCATTTACGCAGGCACTCCCAACAAACTTCGCAAAATGCTTTTGCAAGTCGAGGAGTCGTCTGGAGATGATGTGGCTCAAAAGATCGATAGCTTCCTGCAAAATGCCAATTCCGAAATCCTGAAAGACGAAAACATCAATGCGGTTCGCAGCTATCATTCTGCGCGCCGAATCTACCAGCAATTGAATCAACGAGGCAGGACACTGGATCGCAACCAATTGAACCAGTTGTTTCGCGACCAAAAGTTGCGTGAAGAATTTGGCATCCAGGCAAAGGATGAGCTGGTAACTTATCGGAGCGTGAACGGCAACAAAGCGAGAAGCAAGTTTTCGCCGAACACAAATGTGCAGGCAATGATGAGTTATGAAATGATGCGGGCTGGTTTGTCCTGTGGATTTTTCATTGAAAGCCGTGACGTCCGTCGCTTCGATTCGCACAACAACCGCCAAAACCTTTGGGATCGAAAGAGCAAAAAGCCGAGAGGCAACTCGGATCAAACAAGAATGATGAAGGAAGATCTTTGGGATCCGCTCAAGGCATTTGTGAATCGATTGAAAAATACCGAATATGGTAAAACCGGCGATTCTTTTTTTGATCACACGAATATCGTGATCACCTCCGAATTTGGGCGCTCGATTCATGGTGACGTGCGTGGAATCTTGAAAAAGAAGATCTCGGAAGAGAAAAAGAAATCGGAGATTGGTGGTCAGGATATCAGTGCCCATTGGCAGGTGACCTCTTGCGCATTCCTGGGAGGAAACATCAAGGGCGATCGCCAGTATGGAAAAATTGGAGAGGCCACATTGATGGCGATTCCCATTCTGCCGGATGGCAGTTTGGATCCGGCCTATGACACGACAACCGGGCAGTTAGTCAAAGGCCAGAAAAAAAACCCGCGGTCTTTTATTCCCAATCATGGCGATGTTTACGCAACGGCGTTGTTGGCCAGCGGAATCGATCCCAAAGGGAAAGGCCGCAATCAACGACCGGCAATGAAGTTCATCGTGCGCCAATCGTAAACCGACGGGCATTTGGTCAACGTTGGTTGGCGGGATTTGATTTGATTGTTTCATCCCGGTTCGGCGAATCATGGTTGGCCGTCATAGTGCCGGTACTCCTCGTGAACGGCCAAGGGTCTCGCTGTTTGAGATCGTTTTTTTGCAACCGCTTGGTTGCTCGCCCCGCGGTGTGTTTGAACGTTGGTGTTGATATTCACTCGCTTGCGCTTCGTACTTGTAACTTGCATGGGTTGCCTTTGTTGCCCAGGCCTCCCTACGTGTTTCGCTTGTGAACTGGGTGCTGCCCCTTGTTCACCGTGTTTTGTTTGCGTGGCTGAACCACTCGCTGGCGCTTCGTGCTTGTATGTTTGATGGCTCGTGGCGGGGAACCACTCGCTAACGCGTCGTGCTTGTATTGGCGCGTAGAATACACCGGTTTCTTCATGCCCATCGATGTTTGGTCCTGACCTCTGTGTTTTGGGTCGCTGCTGGGATTCACTCGCTGGCGCGTCGTGCTTGTATGGGGCGGGTTTTCCTCGGCGATTTGAGCCGTTTTTGACGCGGGCCCCCGGAAACCCGCCCCAGGCCCGGGCACCAGGCCGCCAGAGAATCATCACCGGCACGAAAACAAACCCCGGCGACCGAATATCCAGACCCTGGCCATCACCCCTACAAGCACGAAGCGCCAGCGA